>JAYZVO010000040.1:0-31216 GCA_036155555.1 Myxococcota bacterium | reverse complement strand
GGCCGGTGGGTGTTTCCCCCCGCCGTGGTTGGTGGTGGGGGGGGGGGGTTGTGGTGTGTCACCCCACCCCCCCCCCCCCACCTCTCCCCCCGTTCTGCTTTAAAGAAGTCATGGATCGGTGCCCTTGATAAGAAGAGGAGCGAGCCCTCGACGCATTGACCCGGTTCATCGGTGTTGAGTAAGTTTGGCAGGGTTGATCTGTGTGTTAATGTGTTGGCTAACCTTGGAGATATGCGGGTGCGTGGACAGAATTTCGAGAAGACATGATGTTTGAGAGCTTCCTGGAGAGGATGCTATTCGGGGGAAGGCTTGCCTGGATCTTCGACATAAACACGGCCGATGAGGACGTGTCTCGTCGAGGCCGCATGCTGATCCTGGGATTCTTGACGTTTCTCTCTGCGATACCATTTACGATCCTGATGTCTGTGATGACGGGCGAGCATGTCGCTATCGCGTTGATCACGGAGTTATCGGTCGCGGGGATGTTTCTCTCCGGTATCTGGCTTTGTCGTAAGGGTCACGTCGAGCTCTCCTCGGCGCTTATCGGTGTGAGCGTTATAAGCCTCATCAGCTTTTCGGTGACATTCAATGAGGCGGGCTGGATGCCCTCGGCCTGGTTCGGGCTCTCGGGCGTGATCATGGCGGGGTTGGCGGGGAGCGGGCGCTCGTTGTTCGCGACCTTCGTGGTGGCGATCTCGTGGGTGATTTGGACCGCGATGAACCTCGCCCCCGAGCGAGCCCAGGAGCTCTGGCCTGCGATGGCCGAGTATTGCCTCGGCGTCACGCTCTTTTCGGTGATGGTCTGGTTGTTTGCCTGGAGTGATCAGCGCTCGTTCTTGCGCGAACTCAACGTGCGCAAGGAGCAGGAGGCGTTGGTCGCCGCGCTCGAGCAGTCCAAGGCGATGGCCGAGGATGCGCGCGAGGTCGCCGAGGCCGCAAACCTCGCGAAGTCGCGTTTTTTGGCGAACATGAGCCACGAATTGCGCACGCCGCTCAATGCCATCATCGGCTACTCCGAGATGATCTCGGAGGAGGTCAACGATGGAGAGGTCGAGCCTGACGCCATCGTCGAGGATCTGGACAAGATCCGCAGCGCGGGAAACCACCTTCTCCATATCATCAGCGATGTGCTCGACCTCTCGAGGATCGAGGCGGGCAAGATGACCGTGGACAGGGCGCGTTTTGACCTGAGCGCGCTCGCGCACGAGATCTGCGATGCCTTGCACCCCATGATTATCAATCGCCACAACACCATCCGCGTCGAGATCGAAGAGGATCTCATGATGGACTCGGACGCGACCAAGGTGCGCGCGATCCTCTACAATTTGCTCTCGAACGCGTGCAAGTTTACCGAGAATGGAGAGCTCGTGGTCGAGCTCTGCAAGACCACGACAGAGGACGCGGACTTTCAAAGCGCGCGTGTTCGGCTGGTTGTCGAAGACAACGGCATCGGTATGAGCCAGGAGGTGCAGAGCCGCGTGTTCGAAGCGTTCGTGCAGGCGGACAGTTCGACCACGCGCGAGTACGGAGGGACTGGTCTGGGCCTGGCGCTCACACGAAGGTTGGCGCGTATGCTCGGCGGCTCGATCATGCTCGAGAGCGAGAGGGGCGTCGGGACGCGCTTTACCGTCGATCTGCCGCTCGAGCTGGATGAGTCGGCGGACTGAACACCTGCAAGAACTCCTAGCGTTGTTGTCCGTGGCTTCTTTTGAAGAGAGCCAAGCTCCACAAAAGAGAAGGGTCGGATTTCCTTTGTTTTCAAAGAAAATCCGACCCTTCTCTTTTGCTCACATCGACGAGATGTTTCGCTCCCGCGTTGTTCAGGTCACGACAGCGGGGAGGACCGAGACAGCCTTGGTCTCGACGCGCACATCTTCGTGGTTGTCGGCGCCGATGGTGATGCGAAGTTTGGCCGAGCCGCTCCAGCGGTTCTCGCTCGGGATAAACTCGCTGATGTCCTCTGGTCCCTGGTAATCGACGCGCAGCGTGATCTCTTCACCGACGGCGAGGTTGCCATCAAAGGCTTCACCGGTGTTGGCGTCCACGGCATCGATCAAGGGCAAGGTGGCGACAATGTTGCCGTCGACATCGAGCATGGCGATCGAATCGATCGAGACGCCCTGAGCAGCGAGCTGTCCATCATTGGTAATATTGATGGTGAACTGCGCGGCCTCACAGTTGAGCGGCCCATAGTTACAGGTGTCCTCGCCCTCGACAGGCTCACATGGCGCGAAGTCACCAGCGGGGGCGCCTCGGGCGGGCTCGTCGGCGCTCGATGTGTTCTCGGAGTAGCCATCGCCAGGGCAGTCCATGTAGTTGCCGAGGTGGCCTGCGACAAACACCGCGTCGAGCTCGGGCGCTTCCTGAGTCTGGGTATTGTTGTTGCCCGTGTTGTTGTTCTCTCCGACCTCCCACTCTTCAGTTTCACCGGGCTCTGGTTGCGCGATGATGCATGCGGTCGAGGTCGAAATCATGGCGAGCATAAGCATCGTAAGGGCGTATCGTTTCATCTCTCAAATCTCCAAAAGCGTATGCGTGAGTCTCGATGTTTCTCCTCGCTCGAGCGAGGTTCGCGGTTCTGCATACAACACTCAGCAAGAAGCGATCCAAAACAGAAGCGAAAAATGTCGATTTGTTTCTTCGGCGCATAAAACAAGGCGCATCCGGCAATAATATAAATCACGGCGCGGATTCTCGAGCCACGAGAGTGTCAACTATTCGAGACTCGGGTGGCCTCGCGCCTCAAAAAGCAGAGGGGATCGCGTGTTATCGAAGAATTTCATGGCTTGACGCAGACCCCATCGATTGTCAGCCTCGCCATGTACGATGATGTGTGTGGAGTTTGGTAGGTCGAGCCAGGAGTCGAGATCGTGATGAGGCAAAGAGCAACAAAAGCAGCGCTGACGAGCATTCTGTTCGCTGGCTTGATCTCGGGGTGCAATGGGTGCGAGGAGCAACCCACAGGCTCTGGTGATGACCTGGGCATGACCACGCCAACTCGAGACATGTCCATGTCACCGGACATGCCTGGGGATATGACAGGAGGTCTCGACCAGGGGGACGTGGACGCCGCGCCGGATATGATGGAGGGGGGCTGTGATGATGTCATATCCCCCTGTCCTCGCGGTCAGCAGTGCGTGGCGGGGATGTGCGAGCTGGCGACGTGTGACGCGCTCGGTTGCAGCGATGATCAACGCTGCGAGCAGCTCGCCAGCGGTGGCGCGGAGTGCGTCGACAACAGCTGCACTGGCAGCGAGGATTGCCCCGAGGAGCTCCACTGTGGTGATGGAGGCTTGTGCGTCGAGGACACGTGCGCCGCGTCGAGCTCGATGTGTGGCGATGATGGAGGCTTGAGCGTCTGCGCCTCGGATGGCTCTGGCTTCGAGATGCCGCTCGCGTGCCCGCGCGGTTGCGAGGAGAACGCCAACGGCGCGCAGGCCGCGTGTGTGTGTCGCGATGATTGGGAGTGCCCCACGTTTATGCGCTGCGAGGCTGGAGTGTGTCTGGGCAGCGGACGCGAGGCCGAGTGTACGCTCGATCCTGTCCCGTTCGCGCAGGCGCAGCCTACGCTCGAGATGTCCTGGGGGACACAGGTCACGAACACTTACCCGAACCCCTACCCCGAGTTCTCCAACGTGGCGCAGACCACGTTGGTGGCAAACCTCGACGACGACAACCTCGACGGTGAGATCAACGAGTTCGACTTCCCCGAGATCATCTTCGTCGGTGGAAAGATCACCGATCCTTTCGATGGCTCCGCGCCTACAGAGCCGAGCGTGCTTCGCGTGCTGCGTGGCGGCGGTCCAGAGAAGGGGAAGACGATCCTTGCCATGTGTGGGGAGCAGGTGTGGAGAGAGGGTGATCCTGTAGAGAACCTCTCGTGTGAGGCTGGCGAGCACACCCACTATCGTGTGTTCGGGACGATGGCGGTGGGAGATCTCGATGGCGATGGCGTGCCCGAGATCGTCGCCATGCTCAAGGACAGCGCCTCTGGCGGAGGTTACGTCAAGGTTCGCGTGATCACTCCTGATGGTGAGATCCTGGTCGATAGCGATCCGATCAGCACGGCCTCGGGCGACGTGGGCAACCTCGCGGTGAGCATCGCGGATGTCGACGGTGATGGGATGAGCGAGGTCCTCGTCGGAGGATACCTGGTCGTCCTCGACAGGGACGCCGGGACAGGTGTCTGGTCTGTGCGCGAGACGTTCGCGCCAGCGCCATCGACGCCGCTCGGGGTAGCGTGTGTGGGTGATTTCGCAGACGCTCCGGGGCAGGAGTGGTTCGAAGGGATGGCGCTCTGGCGCAAGCCAGCAAAGCCGGACGACCGCGCATCGCGCGCTGACTGTGATGGCAGTGAGACGGGCGATGCGGCGGCGTGGTGTGCTGGCGAGCTTGTCGCCGTCTGGGACAAGCGTGGCGAGCTGACGACCGTGGGCAACGACGCGCGAAGCTGGAGAGGGTTGTGCGCGGTGGCTGATGTTTGGGGCGCGGCAGGTCCTCCCGCGAGCGCTGCGGATCTGGACGAGGTGCCCGAGATCGTGTTGATCGGCGAGGAGGAGATGGTGCTGCTCGATGCCGCCACAGGAGATGTGCTCTACAGGGAGGATCTCAACCCATTGATGGGGGGCGCGGCGCGCTCTCTGACCAATGGTGGCGCGCCGAACGTGGATGACTTCGATGGTGACGGTCTCCCCGAGATCGGCTCGGCGTTTAGCGAGCGTTACATCGTGATGGACCTCCAGCCCACGGCGCCAGGTTGCCAGACCTACGAGGCGGACACGCGCCCGGCGCCTTCGGTCGCGTGCACGCCGGGATCATGCAGCGAGGGAGAGTTCTGCGATGCCTCCGGTGAGAGCGCTGTGTGTCGTTGCTTGCATAACAGCTGGAGCAAGACGACCGAGGATCAGTCGAGCCGGAGGACGGGCTCCTCGGTGTTCGACTTCAACGGCGATGGCGCCGCCGAGGTTGTCTACAACGACGAGTGCTTCTTCCGTATCTATGACGGTCGAGATGGCGCGACGCTCTTCGAGCAACCCTCCGAGCATATCACCAACATCGAGTATCCGGTGGTCGCGGACGTGGACAACGACGGGAACGCCGAGATCGTGTTCTCGTCGACGAGTCAGGGGTTGCGTTGTTCGGTGCGAAATGACCTCGAGCCGATGACGATGATGCCTTACTCCTCCTTCTACAACACGGGCATTCAGGTTTGGGGAGATGCCAATGACGCGTGGGTTTCTGCGCGTCGCATCTGGAACCAGCACGCCTACTCGGTCACCAATATTTACGAGGATGGCACCATCCCGCAGACGGCCATCGATCACTGGTCGAGCACGACGCAAGGGTTGCTCTACAACACATACCGTTCGAACCCGCGCTCGGAGGGGCTCGCGCCAGATCTCATCGTGAGTGACGTGCGCGTCTCGTCGCCTCAGGTGGGTTGTGGCGCGGTGACGACGACGCTCAAGATCACAGGGCGCGTCGAGAACCGCGGTGACCTCCGCGTGGGGCCGGGCGTGGCGCTCGTGGTGAGCGGCGAGTGGGCGGATGGTCGCCGCAAGCTGCTGCGTGATGGGATGGGGAATCCGATCGTGTTCGTGAACACGCAGAGCATCGAGCCGCTGCGCAGCGTGCGCTTCGAGCTCGACTATGACGCCATCGCGGATGGAGAGGAGATGCCACCGGAGAGGTTGATTCTGGAGGTCGATCCCGATCCAACGATCTTCGATGGGACTGGCATCGTGACGCAGTCCGAGCGCGAGTGCATCGAGGAGAACAACACCACCGAAGTCCCGATCACGGACGAGGCGTTGCCAGACCTGGCGCTCGTGAGCGTCTCCTCTTCGATCAACGCGTGCCCTGACCTGGAGGTGAGCGTGGAGGTCACGAACCTCGGGAGCGCGGCGGTCTCTGGCGTGGAGGTGAGCTTTTATGCTGGACAACCAGATCTTGGCGGCACGTACCTCGGCGCCGTGGTTAGCCAGGATGCGCTCGCTCCTGGTGAGTCGGTGGTGTTGAGCACGGACCTCGATCTGACGTCCGCGGAGCTGGTCGGCTACCTCTTGAGCGTGCACGCGCTGGTGCGTCCGTTGGAGAGCGTGGACGAGTGCAACCTGAGCAACAACGTGCTCGCGGAAGAGGATGAAGTTTTCTGCCCTGCGGGGTGATTTTCTGACTGCGCTATCCTGTTGTAAAAACTAACAAAACCACCAAAATCACCACGCGGTGATTTTGGTGGTTTTTGCGTGGAAGAATATCGGTCGATCTCCGGTTTTAATGGCCCGTTGTCTGTCGGAGCATCGCTCTGGCGGATGCATCGAAAACGCGCGAAGAAGAGGAGGTCGAGATGGGAGAAGACAGGTTTGATCGAGAGGATGTCGAGGGTTGGCGAGGACATCTGAACGAGCGCGGCTACGTGGTGGTCGCGGGCGCGTTGACGCCGGAGCAAACCTCGGATGGTCTCGACGCGATTTGGGCGTTGATGGAGGCGCTCGGGGATGTGGATCGCGAGGACCCGGAGACGTTGTCTCCCTCGGCGAACTGGCCGCCGATGCTGCACGGGGGGATGATCCAGTATCTGGGTCACACCTCGTTGCAGTGGCAGATGCGCGAGCTCTGCGCGCCGATTTTCGCCGAGTATCACGGGGTCGGGGTGGATGAACTGGCGACCTCGTTCGACGGGCTTTGCTTCATGCACAGCGCGCGAAACTACAGGCGCGCCGGGAACCTGATGTCGTTTCTGCACACGGATCAATCACCGCTGCGAAAGGGCGAGTGGTCGATCCAGGGGCTCGTGACGCTGACGGACTCGGGGCCGGACGCGGGGGGGTTGGTGGTCGTGCCCGATACACACCTCGAGCACGAGGACTTCTTCGACGGCCACGCCTGTCAGGATCAGAAGTCGGACTGGTACAAACTCGACGAGGACGAGAAGGAGCAATACGCCGAGCGCGTGGTCAAGGTCGAAGCGAGCGCGGGTGATTTGTTGCTCTGGGATTCACGCACGCTGCACGCCAACGATGTGCCCACAGAGGAAGGAACCATGCGGGCTTGCGTCTATGTGTGCATGTTGCCGCAAGCGAGGTTGTCCAAACAGGTTCGCAAAAAGCGCAAGAAGGCGTTCGACGAACGGAGGACGAGCAACCATCACCCGGCGGAAGGGTTCAAGACGTTCCCCAAGCTGCCTCGCTTCGTGACGGATCGCGACGCGTTCTGGGAGCGCGTGCTCGAGCTTCAGGACATCGAGCTCAGTGATCTTCAGGAGTCGCTCGCGGCGTTTTGAGCAGCTTCGGTGCGCGAGAAAAGAGAGCGGCCAGGTGCAAACCTGGCCGCTCTTGTTTCTTGCCTATATGACGTACTTATTCAGGTCACGACCTGGGGCATCGGTTCGATCGAGCGTGATTCGATCCTCAGCGTCTGTTCATTGTCCGAGGTGATGATGACGCGAAGCTTCACGCTGTTGTAGAAGCCAGCAGCGCTCGGATAAAACTCGTGGAGGTAGCTCGGCCCCTGGAAATCTACCCGCAGGATGAGCTTCTCGCCAGGCTCCACGCGCCCATCGAAGCGATCGAGCGTCTTCGTATCGACCGTTTGGATGTGTGGCAGGGAGGTCAAGACGCGACCATTCGCGTCCAACAACTCGATGCGTTCGATGCTCACGCCGCGCGCGGTGATTTCTCCCTTGTTCGAGAGCTCGACCGTGAACTGTGCGTCCTCGCAGTTGAGCGGATACGAGCCACAGGAGCCGTCCTCGCTCGGTTCACATGCGCCAGCGCTCACATCTGCATCCCGCGCGGGCGCGCCCGCTGTCTCGAGCCCTGACTCCTCCGAGTAGCCTTGATCGCGGCAGTCTGAGTAGTTGCCGAGATGGCCCGAGACAAAGACACCGTCGAGGTCCGGGTGTCGCGCCAGATCACGGATGTTCCAGCGTTGTTCTCCATCGACCTCTGGATCTCCCATCAAACACCCCGAGAACGAGGTCAGCGAGAGGAGCGCGAGCGCGGCGAGTAGTGTATTTTTCATGGCAATGGCTCCGTATGGATATGGAATGGTATAGTAAATTCAATCGCTTATAGCGTCTCGAGGAAGAGGATCAGTCGCGCGCGTGAGGCTTCGTCGAGCGTCTCTCCGGTGGGGTGTCCACCGAGCAAGAGGTCATCGAGCGTCGATGCGCTCAGGTCGTGGAGGTAAGGGCCTCCTCTGGAGAGGCCGAGCAAGCTCGGCGCCCTGTAGAACCCTGTCCCACGCGTGATCGATTGCGAGATGGCAGGATCACTGGTCAACGCGCTGGCGGGGATAAGTTCGCCGCTGTAGCCGCGCTCGGGGATGTGGCACCCGGCGCATTTTTGCATAAAGAGCGCCTCGCCAGCCTGGAGCGCTTCGCTCGGTTCGGGGGTTGTCTCTGGCGCCTGCAAGGACATCATAAACATCGCCAGCGCCCATGGGAGCGCGCGATCCGGCCTCGCCTCGAACGAGTGATTGATAATGTACTGGGTCTCGAAGCGCACCGCCGCGCTCGCTGGCGAGACCACGCGGATCGAGCCGCTCGCGTTGAAGTAAGCTTGCTCGGAGGCGCCCCAGAGGTTGGGGATGGCGACCGGGTCATCGACGTTATCATTGGTGACGTCGAGCTTGCCCGGCCCCCAGTAGATAAAGGGCTCGGGGTCCAGGCCGCGAGACTCCATATACAGCGCGCGAGCCCGCCCCATGTCGATGTGAGAGTCAGCGAAGCCGGGCTCGTCGTTCGCGCCATGGCAAAGCCCGCAGGTGATCCCGACGCGCTCGCGCCCGCGAGGATCGATATAGCGGGTGAAGCCGCGCAGCGAGCCATCTTCGTTTTGCTTCAGGCCAACCTCTTCCCAGTGCTCCGGGTGCTGCGCGATCCATTCGATATAAGGATCGCGGCGCATCGGCATCTCCCAAAACGCACGCTCGCCGAGGGCGAGCCACTCCTCGCGTGTCTCTGGTCGCCGCTCCATCAGAGAACTCGGCGAGAAGGGGCGGTCTGACTCGGGGCCGTAGACAGGCGCGACCTGGAAGTCCAACACGGGGAGCAGATCCCAGCCGCCGCGCTCGAGGCCGTAGTTTTCGAGCAGTTTCTTGGCGTAGGGGAGGTCAGGTCGCCACATCGTCTCTTCGAGGCGTGCGCGCCTCCAGGCGCGATCCTCGAGGTAATCCTCGGTGTGAAGTTCCATCCACTCGATGGGATCATCGGGCTCTTCGATGGGTGGCGTGACAGGTTCGTCGCCGCAAGCCGAGAGCAGGATCGTGAACAGGGTGAGGAGGGTGGCGAGCGCCATGTGATGTGTGCTCTGCATCATGTCTTGTACAGTGAGCAAGAAGCGCTCCATGTTCTTTGAAGTGTAGCATCATAACGCGAACAAGCGCATGAAATCTATCTGATCGAGGACTTTGCGATCATTGCCAGGTGTGTGTTTCGAGAGGATCGACGCAGGAATCCGAGGTTCTCGAGGTACAGAACCTCGGATTCCTGTGAGTCTATCGCCCGGGTCGAGGGTGTCTCGAGAGCGCCATGTTCGCGAAATGCAGGCGGTCGGCGATCCTGGCACGCTATTTGGGTTAGCTCCGAGCATAAGAAAGGCGCCAAACCTTCAAAGTTTGACGCCTTTGCCTCGGGACGTGTCCACCAAATAGCGTGCCAGGATCGCCGGGTGTTTCGTCAGTGGTACGCGAAAAAACGCGCGCCACCTGTGCTTATTTCGAGCGCTTATCTCGAGCGTCAGTGGCGCGCGAATGGTGTGCTTATGGCGCGGCGAGCTCGTAGGCGCCGATGCTTGGGGGATTGGTGCGCATGACAGCGTCGCGATCCTCGGTGATGCCAGCGTCGATGCCAGCGTCGAGGAGCGGACTCCCCATCATCGGGGTCAGCGTCAACAGGTCCCACAGCGGGTCCATGTTCAGCTCGCCGGTGACGGTGAAATTCGCCGCTGGCGCGTACAGCGTCGAGGTGAAGTTGTGCACGAGGTTGTTGGTGAAGATGACCGAGACACCTGCATCAGCGCGCGCTACGGGGCGGTTATGCGGCGTGTCGATGGCAAAGGCGTTGTTTGTGATGTCAGCGGTTCCGCTTCCACCGCTCAAGGAGAGCAAGCTCGAAGGTGCCGTGCCGCTGCGGGCGTGCGCGAAGATGCTGTTGTGGGCGAAGGTCATGGACGCGAACGCCTGTCGGTCGCCCAACTTGACCGGCTCGGTCTGGCCGATGAAGACGTTGTTCTCGACGCGCGCGTTGTGATTTACAGACCCGCTCCCGCTGCGAAGCGTCAGGCTGTGCACCGCAGCCGTGGGGACGTGACCCTGAGCGATCATGGTGTTGCGGTTGAAGACAACATCCTGGTTCGCGCCGGACGCGAAGATGTCGATGCCGCCATGGCTCGAGCCGGAGGAGTAGAAGGTGTTGTCCTCGACCGTGATCGAGGTCCTCATGTTGCTCTCGTTTTTGCTCTGGAGGGCCATCAAGTAAGCATACTGGTTGTCCACGTTGTCATGCCTGAAGGTGTTCCCTCGGATCGTGATCGACCCGTTGGTCGCGTAGTTCAGTAGCGATCCGGTAGTCGAGGCGACGGCGATGTCACTGTCGATCATCGTGAAGTTCGAGCCATACAAGAAAGAGTTGTAGTCGATCCCGACAACCCTGGGCGCGCCCATGGATACGCGCTCCATGGTGACGTTTAGCTGCCCGCCGAAACTGAATCCTCTGCCGAAGCCTTCATCGATGAGGACGTCTTCGACCACAAGTTCGATGTTGGGTAACTGTGTCGATGTTACAGCGTTCACGTAAACAACATGGGAGTAGTTGGGTACAGCCTCATCATATGGTTCGCGTATCAAGCGAACGTGGCGGAGCGTTGCTGCTTCGCTGAGGCGGAAGCTGAACAATCCTCCCAGGTGGCTGTCATCGTCGATGATCGTGAAGTTTTCCCAGACCGTTGGAACCGTGTTCCATAGCGTCAAAAAGCCACTGCCAATGGGATTGATCAGTGTGGTGTCACGTTTGCCTGGCTCTCCTCGAAGAGAACCTGTGAGCCGTTTGCTCTCGAGCACTTCGTGCGGGAAGTTTGGATCTGGTGTCTCGCAAAGCGTGATTTCTCCATCCAATCCGATTCTTCGCATCGCCAGGGCGAAGGCGACGACATCCGCACCGGGACAATCACCGACCTTGAGGGCAGGCGACATTTGGTTCTTGATTTGCTGCTCGACGGTCAAGCGATAGTGCGCCTGGTCACCCTCGGGAGTGGAGACCCAGATCAAGCCGGTGCCCGTGGGGACACCCCCTTGCACTCTGGCGATGACGTGTGTGGTGTTGGTGTCGGGATCGAAGACACGTCTATCTTCGTTGATGTTCGCGCCGGTGATCACCAGTCGAGGCGCGCTCCCCACCGTGTCCGGGATGTGAGGTTGGTTGGGCACAGGTGGTTCGATCCTTTGCAGGCGCGCATAGATCTCGTGATCGGCCCTCGCCGCGAAGTCATAGCGGTGGATTTTCGCTGGCCTGGTCACGTCATTGGGATCACCTATGAAACCAGCAATTGTCTTCGACGCTGTGCCCGTGAAGACGCCCTGAATCGACTCGATATCACTCATCATGACGTCGAAGTTCCCCGTCCCATCGCCGCTCGATGGCGAGCCCGAGACGCGGACGCGATAACCATTCGAGTTCGGCGCTTTGATCGGGTTGAAGGAGCCGTGGTAATCCCCGTAATCATAACTCGAGAACGTCCCCAACTGACGGCCATTGGGCGCGAGCAATTTCACATCCCAGTAAACCATGGTCGTGGCGATCACGCGCGCGTAGAGCTCGGTGTTCTTGTTCGCGGTGATAATGAAATCGCGCGTGAAGCTCTCGAGCAAGGTCTGATCTCGGAGCACCTGGCCAGGAGAGATGGGCGGCGGCGTGATGACGTTGGCGCCGATGCTCACGACTCCAGGGGCGGCGCGGTCTGGCTTGACCTGGATGATGTAGCGCCCTGGCTCGTCCGGTGCGAACAGCAGATCACCCGCAGTGTTCGCGTTCACGAGCCGCTCGAGCAAGGGCTCGCCGACGGGATCGCGAACCACGATGCGACCGGAGCCGCTGGCGGTCGCGGCGAGCTCTATCGCTTCGCCACTGGCCAGCTCGAGCTCGTAGAACTGCGTCGAGGTCGCCGTGTCGAGGTTGACCGTATCGGGCGTGTCCTGTGAAGGGAGCGTGTGTATGGGGAGCTGTGGACCGCCCACTTCGAACAGTGTCAGCGCGACCTCGGGGTCGAGGTCATCTGCCGTGATCGCGGTCGGCGAGAAGGCGTAGTAGAGCTTATCCTCGGTCTCATCGTGGGCGATCGCTTCGACATCTGCGAGGCGCCCGACGGGCATCGGCAGCGGATCGGGGAGGATATGTTTGCCGTTCTCGAGCCTGATGCGTCTGTAGATCGGGCGCGCGGGCGCGCTCTGCGTGATCACAGAGAGGCGAGGTTCGAGCGCGGCGGTGTCCGTGGGAGTGTAGGGGGTGCCGTCCTCGTAGAAGAAGCTAAACGTGCTCTCGGTGAAGAGCCCTGTGGCGAGCACGTCTGCGTTCCACCAGCTAAAGTGACCCACCTGTGATTCGAGCACCATGCGTCCATTGCGCGAGACGACGGTGCCTTCCCCTTCCTGAACCCATTGCCCGGTCAGCTCGTCGAAGGACCAGAGCGGGATGGTGCTGTTGGGAGTGGCGGTGGGATCAATGGGGATATCGAGGGTGACTTTTGATCCTGGCGCGACTTGTAGCGCGCGACCTTCCTGGAGGAGCTCCACTTCGACGACGCCGTAGCTCGCGATCGGTTCGAGGACACCATCCTCGACCACGCCATCATAGGTTCCGGGGAAGGCGCGGCTCGCTGCGCCGCTGCTCATATCGACGGGCGTGGCGATGATGGCGATCGTGCCATCGACGGGTTGTCCGGTCTCGGCGTCGACGATGCTGCCTGCGGGGAAGTCGAGCTGCACGCCATCTTGCGTGGAGACGACCCCGCCCACAGCGACGTCCTCCAGATAGATGGGGTCGGAGCGTCGCTTGAGCGAGGCGTAAGCGACCTGTGAATCCCTGGTCGGGTCGATGTCAAAGCGCAGGGATTGTGTCGTGTATCCACGCAATGAGAGCGCGAGGACTCCAGGTACGCCACGAGGAACATCACATTCGAAGCGGCCCTCGGCGTCCGTGGTGGCGAGCGTCATGCCGTCGCGATCGCGCACGAGGACGTCCGCCAGTGTGCCACCGTCGTCATCGGTGATGTAACCGATGAATGTCGCGGTGCCCTGTGCGGGAGGATCTGCGATGACGAGCATACGCTCGGCGCTCGCTTCCTCGCCATCATCCGCCGTCACGGTGAGGCGGATGGTGTAGGTGTTCTCGGAGGTAAAGCGGTGTCGTGCGCTGCTTGTTGGCGAAGCCTCCGAGAGCGTCCCATCCCCGAAGTCCCACGTGTAGGTGAGTGATTTGTTCTCGGGGTTGCCAGTGGCGCTCGCGTCGAAGCGAAGGTGTTCGTAGCGCTGAGGCATCATGCCGCCATCGGCGGTCGTGATGGTGAAGCTCGGCGTGAGCGCGTTGGATGCTTCGAAGGAGACCGTGATCGACGCGGTGCCCGTCAGGCCAGCGGCGTCCTTCGCGGTGACCACGATGGTCGAGGGGCTTTGCGCGAGGGTGAGTTCCTCTCGGAATGTGCCATCGACAGCGAGTGATTTTGGCTCCCCACCATCGATGGTGTAGGTCAGCTCGACGACGCCGACATTATCCATCGCCGCGCCTTCGAGCGTGTAGTTGCCCTGCGCGTCCGCCATCATCCCGGAGCTGATGCTGACCATGGGCGCTTCGGTGTCATCGGGCGTGCCCAGATCCTCACCTCCCATGTCCTCTTCGGGAAGGCGCATGTCCTCGCGCGGATTCATGTCTTCTGGCGAGGTCATGTCTTGCATATCCGAGCCCGTGGGAGCCATGTCCTCTTCGGGCGTCGGTCCATCGCCGGGCGCGTTGTTTTTGCCACAACCGGCGGCGAGCACGAGCATCATCGCGCACTGGAAAAGCAAGAGACGAGATAGATCAGACGGCATGGGTTCCCCCTTTCATTCGCGCGGCATACCAGCGAGCGTGGCTGGTGACATCGGGATCGATTTGTAGACGAACTCGGACTGAGGTCCGAATATCCTGGTCTACCAACTTGAATCAGGATGATACCGGTTTACCGCAGAAGCGAATGACGCGCGACCCTGAACTTACCAACGGTTTCTTTTCACCGCGGACCGAGCAGGGGGTTACTCGTCCTCTTCTTCCGAGTCTTCTTCAACGTCTTCTTCATCTGAATCATCGAGGATGACTTCTTCGGATTCATAGCAGCGATAAACGCACTTGTTTGCTTCGCAGAAGCGTTCGCCGGGGCATTTCAGGGTTGTCATGCCATCGCAATCCGAGACCGCCTGACAGGTCGACTCTTTATCCACGCTCGAGGCGCCAAAGCGGCGCTTGGCGGAGGGCGCGGAATTTTCGATCACGACCTCTTCATCATCGCCGCCATCCGAGCCGAGCTCGAGGTCGATTTCGCCTTCTGGGTTGGGGTCTTCCTGGGAGATCACGGGCGCGCGTGAGCGAGGCGTCGAGGCATCGTTGGAGCCATCGATTTCGTTCGAGTTGTCGATGCTCGATGACTTTTGCGTCGAGCAACCGAGGAAGGAACCGGCGATAAGGAGCCCGAAGAGCCCGAGCCAAAGAGGTCGTTTCATTGCATCACCCTCGAATCAAACACCACCACGACTTGTTGCCGCGGCGTCGATGCGCCGCGAAGAGATACCATACGCAATTCTGCCCGCCGGATGCTACGAAACATGAACAGGGAGGGACAAAGTTCTCTCGGGCGGTTGGCGGTGGATCGATTTGACTCCACTCATCGAAGTAATGATCGTATCGCGAAGCTCGGAGACGTGCAGGAAACGCGAGGTTATGAGAGCATGTGCGCCGAGCCACGGAGGAAACCGCGAAGTATCCAGCGCGAGGAGCACACCACCATGAAGATCCCACCATCATTGCTTAGCGAGCAGGCATTGCGCGGCATCGCGCTCGAGTTCGTGAGCCGGGAGGGGACCGACTACGGTCACAAGGACTGGGATATGGAGACCAAGGTCACGCAGGTGCTCGGGCAGATCGCGCGTGGCGATGTGGTGATCCTCGCAGATCCCGACACAGGTTCTTGCAACCTTGTCCCGAGGATCGAAGGGGAGCGCATCTTGCGTGTTCAAGAGGAGCTCGAGCGCCTCGAACAGGTCGAGAGAGAAGGGGCGTGAAGCCTGAAAGGCGCGCTCCCACGGTGTTCGCAAATCATTCGACCGCTTGTTCTAGGCGGAGATAAGCCCCATCCCCAGCGCCCAGCGTCGCAACGCGAGGAGCTCGTCCTCGGTCAGTTCGAGCGCGTGTCGAGACCTCGCGCCAGAGAGCACGGCGTCGAGCCTCGCGCGGGAGCGCACTGCGTTCTGATGGTAGGTGTTCCTCGCGGTCGCCAGGGCTTCTGGCGAGTGTGCATCGAGCGTGAGCGAAGAGAACGCGGCGCACGCTTCGGTCAGGGTGAGCGTTCCCAGCGTGAGCGCGACGCGATCCTGTATGAAGCGCCGCGTGGTCTCCTGAGTTCGACGGCTGCACAGTGGCACGACGCGCTCGAGGAAGAAGCGCTCGAGCAACGCATCGACATCAGGCATGGGGAGCATCTTGCCGAGCGTGGGCATCGCCTCGAGCAGCTCGAGCGTGTCCGGGGTTTCGAGCAGGACGCTGGAGGCGACCTGGACGAAGGTGTCCTCGTCATCGAGCGAGATGGTGTCCTGGTTTTGTCTGGAGCGCTCGCGTTTTAGCGCCGCGAAGGCATTCTTGAGCGAGCGAAGCACGATCCCCTCCGCCGAGTGTTTCACATAAATAGGCCGTCCTCGCCGCACCCAGGATTCGAGCAACCTCGAGACGACCTCATCATGCTCGACGCCACCGCATGACCAGCTCGCGAAGCGAGCGCGGGTGGTGCTGTTCATCATGTATTCGAGCAGTGTCTTGCACGCCTGGGGGCGCATCGGATCGTTGACGCCAAGGTGTGCGAGGGCTTGATCCAGGGATTGAATCGCGGTCATGGCGAGGCTCCTTTATCATCGGTTTTCGCCTGCGCTGAGGGCCATCTGGCGAGCGCATCGGGCGAACGAGGTGTCTTTTGACGTCGAGCCGATTCCGGCTGACACCTTCCAATGTGAGGGAGCGCGCGGCACGATATGTGCCGCCAAAGCGATTTGGCCAAAAACGTGCCGAGAAAATTACATTACATAATATTTTTGCCAGGAAAGTTTCAGCGCGAGCAACTGGCAGATAAGACTCAGAAGAGCGCTGCCCACGCACCGTAAAAGCTCCAGGGGAGGTCTTGCTCGATCCCACAAACCTCGAGCATCGCCGCGATATAGGTGTTGGAGTTTGGCCCAGGCCAGATCAGATAACGTCCGCTGAATCGATACCTTGGCGACTCGCGCGCGATGCACTCCGCGAACGCTCTTGCGTGCTCGCCCTTCCAATATGCGATGATCCTGAGCCCGCCAGCGCCTACATCCTGTCGCTCGGGCAAGAGATTCCGCCGCACATGCCCATATTCACCTCCTGCGCGCTGCCACACCTCCCATCGCTCCCACCCGCCACCTTCGCGGATGGCAAACCACCCGTGATCCGCGACGTATGTGTCGGGCACCTTCGCTGCGTAGAGGACGACCAGCGGCTCCTCTGGCGAGATGTGCGCGATGCCGGGAGCCTCCTCTGTATACACGCGCCCGAAGACGCCAGGACCGAGCATCGCCACGAGCCAGAGGAGCACGCCCAGGAGTGCTCGCCCTGCCAGCCCGATAAGGCGTCGTGATGTCTTATCCGTGGGCTTGAATTTCATGAGATATAGGCATCGGTTTGGGCACGTTTGCAGGATAGATTCGTGTCAGATATAATTTAAGTGAAATCACTTCGCGTAAAAAAACGCGTATCTATTTATTTCGAGGCGCTTCTTTATGACCATCACAAACCCAACACGATTTGCCGCGAAAACCATCGCGTTCTCCACGCTTCTTCTTTGCTTCGCGTGTGGTAACGACGCCAACAATGGCGATGATTCCATGACCACCCCGATGACGACGCCAGATGTCGCGGATATGTCTCCCGAGCCAGAGGAAGACATGGAGAACACGGGTGGTATGGAGGACATGAACGAGGAGGTCGCGGATGCCGACATGGGACAACCTGAAGAGGACATGTCCGCGCCGGTGACCCAGGCATGTGATGCCACGATCGAGACCGATCAGGATGGCGATGGTCAGGTCGACTCCGCGTTGTTTTACAGGTACGACGAGCAAGGAAGGCTCGTAAAGATCGAGAAAGACAACGACTTCGATCAACAACTCGACGCCGAGGAAATCTATACCTACAACGACGACGGGCTCGTGATCAAAGTCGAGGTCGACGACGACCTCGACGGCACCATCGATAGCGAAACGACGGTGACTTACGATGCCATGGGTCATGAGATCTTGAGGCGAACCGATCAGGGGCTCGATGGCGGCTACGAGATGGTCACGGAGCAAACCTGGGAGAATGGTTTGCTCGTGGAGAGGGTCCAGACCGAGTTCGACGCATCCCCTTCGCGCACGTTGTGGACGTACACAGAGTTTGACGAGATCGCGACGATCGAGCTGTTCAGCGGCACCGCGCTCCAGACCCTCACGACCTCGTTCTACGATGAGAACAATCGCCTGACACACATCGAGATCGAGTACTACTTCGGTCAACCGACCGTTGGCATGAAGACCACTAGAAGGTTCACCTACGACGCGCAGGATCGTCTGGCCAAGAGCGAGGAATACAGCGAGGGCGATGTGCTCGAGCAGACGGTCTCTTACACCTACGATGAGAACGGCAACCAGCTCACCGAGCGCATAGATAGGGCGAGTGGTGCCTCGAGCGAGACGCGGCGAGAGTACGACGATCAGGACAGAATTATACGATACAGCTTGTGGTCGTTGATGCCCGAGACGCTGATCTTCGAGAGCAATACTACCTTCCTTTGCGACGCGATGTGAACGCGACGCACGCGCCAGCGCGAGCTCCACGGCGATAGCCTGCATGTCGCCCGAGGCATCCTACCATTGCCTCGATCTTTCGAGCGTCAGAGAGACAACCTTCCTTCCCCCACGCCGCTGGCCATGTCGAGGCCAGCGGCGTCACCCCCATCGAAAACAACGAAAAGCGAGGAGCCCCGATCACTTCTGGCTTCTTCTTCTGGGTTCCTCCGGGCTCTTCCAGGTGGTGCTTGCGTCGATGCTTTGTCAAAAACAATGAGCAACAATAAACAATATTGACAATCAATGATCATTAATGAGAAATAAGATCATGTTCTGACAATGTTCTTTTACCGAGAGGCTCGAGATGAGCGACGAATACATGACGTTCGAGCAAGCAGCCGAGTTCCTGAACACCTCTTCGAGCACGCTTTACCGCTGGCTCCGCGAGGAGAGGGTCCCGGCGCACAAGCTCGGCAGGCAGTGGCGCTTTCTGCGCGAGGAGCTCGAGCGCTGGCGCGCGGGAGAGCGAGATGATTCTCCTGCGTTGGTGCTCGCCAAGCTCGAGCAGTTGTTGAAAACAAGACTCGAAGAGAGAAAGGAGAAGGGTATGGAGAGGATCGAGACGACGGACTCCGATGCGCTCGGCGCGCGTATTTTGTGGGATGCTTTTGACAGCGGCGCGAGCGTCGTGCACGTGCAACCTTTCAAGGATCACCACCAACTTAGCTACCGAACGAACGCCGGGCTCGAGCACCTGATCGAGCTCCCAGCGGACGCCTTCGAGGCGCTCGATCGTCAATGGAGCACGGCGAGTCAGCCGACGCGGACCTCGCGCTCGCGCAGGATGTATATCGAGCGCGAGCGCGGGGAGGCGGACGAGCGCGACGCGCTCCAGGTGCGTTACCAGAAGCTCGAGACGCTCGCTGGCGATCGGCTGACCTTGCAGCTCTTGCGCACAGATCCTGGCTACATCTCGCTCTCGCGCGTCGCGCACGGTCAGGATGAGCAGCAGCTGCAAACGTGGCTCACGGCGAGCCATGGGTTGATCTTGATCTCTGGCAAGAGCGGCTCGGGGAAGACCACCACGGCGTATGCTTGCCTCAACGAGCTCGCCACACGCGGGGATCTCGTGATCTTCACCATCGAGGAGACCGCCGGGACGTTGCTCCCTGGCGTCAACCAGGTCGAGATCGACCTCGATGACGCGGCGGCCTATCGCGCGACGTTCTCGGCGATCTTTAACTCGGATCTGGACGTGTTGTTTATCGCCTCGACGTTCGCACAACCCCACCAGTCCTTGCTCTGGAGCACGGCCATCAACGCCGCAGAGAGCGGTCACCTCGTGCTCGTGCAGATCGAGGCGGAGTCCGCCCACGACGCCATCGCGCGCTTTGGCGAGGGCACCGACCGCTCCTTCGATGATGTGTTGATCGGGTCTTGCTGGCAGCAGCTCGTGCAAAACGAGTCTGGCCAGGGGCGCGAGGCGGTCTACGAAATGGTCGACGGCGCGCTCGCCCCTGGCCAGTGATTCCCTACAAGGGGGTACCTCGAAGAGGTCGAGCGTGCCTTGCTCAGTGCACGTGTGGTCGATGGAGCAACGTACCCATCAAGGAGTCGAGGACCATCTTCTCGGCGCGGTTTGGCGGCTGCTCCCCGAGCACGACCGCCACAGCGAGCGCGAGCGCTTCCTCGCGCTCGCTCTGACCGGGCAAGAGCTCGCTGATCGCAGCGCGCGATTCGTTGGGCATCAGCCCAGAGATGACATACTGCTCGTGGAACCGCGCGAGCAGCTCCTCCTCGTCGAGCTCCTCGAAGCGGGGGTGTGTCCTGGCGACTTCGCGCAGTTTCTCGAGCAACAGCGGCTCGATGTCACGGTCTGCGCGTGACAGGAGGATCGCGATCCTCGAGAACCCCTCGATAAAGCCTCCTGTCGAGATCAGATTTCTCACTCTGGCGTGAAGTTTCTCACGCCGCGCGAGCTCTTCCTCGGACATATCATCTCTTGCTACCGAGAGGTCTCCCGAGAAGATCGCGCCGAGCCCCATCGGGCCATACATCATCTCGAACAGGAGCTTGGCGCCATCATCGCGCGCGTCTCTGTATGCGTTCAAGCCATCGACGAGAGCTTGTGTGAAGGCGCGCTCGAGCTTGAGGAAGCTGTTGTCTTTGGGCAACGCGACGCGTCGCTTCTCGACGTTGTTGGCCAGCCTCGGGAGCGCCAACATGAGCGGATTGCGCGAGGAGAAGAACTCGTGCTGCGCGCGCGCCGGGAGGCTGCGTCGAAGCAGCTCCGCGCTGATCTCGTTCGAGAATAGGCGCACCCAGGGCCTCATCCACGTTCTGTAGGCCGCGGCGTTCAGCTCGGAGACCGCCGCCAATGTCGCGAACGCTCGCTCGTCCTCGCGGCTATCATCCATCCCGAGGATATCCTGAATGCTTCGCTCCACGAACCTGATGGCGTAAGGAGCGCGCGTATCGAAGGGTTGCTCGCTGCCATCCTCGATCACCATCTCGTACAGTCCTGGCGGAAGATCCTCGATCGCTTCGATGGCGCCAATGATCGCGGTGTGTTCTCTCCTGGCGACGCGCCCCGAGACAAAGATCCCGAGGTGCCCGATGTCCTCGTGCAGCGTGTAGACGATGACCTGCTCGTCCTCGAGGATCGCCTCGTCATTGGGGTAGACATCGGCGATCCAGTTGAGCGCCTGTTGCGGTGGCGTGATGTCATCTCCGCCCGAGGCAAACACGACGATCGGCGCATTGATGTCGCGAAGGCTCACGGTTTGGCCATCTGACAGCGCGATCTTTCCGGCGCCCAGCTTGTTGCCGATAAACAGGTTGTCGACGATGAAGTCCATCTCCTCGTCGTTCATCAAAAAGAACCCGTTCCACCATCGCTCGAAGCCAAGATACCGTGGCCCCTCGGTGTCCACGCGCGACCACACGTTGTATTGCTTCCCGAACAGCGTGTTCGCCGGGTTGAGGTTCTCGAAGTTCTGCACCAGATACGCGCCATCGAAGAGCCCATTGCCGAGATCCGCGCACATCGACGCGATCCAGGTGCCGCCCATCAACCCGCCGAGGTAACGCATCGGGTTGTTGTCCGCGCCAGCCCAGTAAGACATCGGCGCGCCATTGAGAATAATCGGACCTGTGACACCCGGGTTGACCGCGGCGAGGATCGCCACCGCCCAACCTGCCTGGCAGTTGCCAATGATCGCGGGATGCGGCGCGTCAGGATGAATCGCGTCGACGTGCTCGATAAAGCGCGCCTCGGCGCGCTTGACGTCCTCGAGGCATTGCCCCGGCTCCGGGCGATCGCGAAATGCCACGAAGTACACAGCGTGCCCCGCCTTCAACGCGACGCCGACCTGAGAGTCGCGCTTGAATCCTCCGATCCCTGGTCCATGGCCAGCTCTCGGGTCGATGATGATGAACGGGCGCTTTGTTTCGTCGATGACATGATCGCCTGGCAACACGCGGACGAGGAAGTAATTGACCGGATCATCGAGGTCTGCGCCGTCCATGATCATTTCCCAGTCATACTCGAGCACGGGCGGTTGCCCCGCGTCGATATGCTCGAAGTACTGGTCACCGCGCTGTCGCATGATCTCGGTGTAGAGCACGCCGCGTTGCGCGAAGTCGACGCCGTAAGAGACGAGGTCCTTTGGCGCGCGAGCGAGCAGTGCGGGCGATGGTTTTGGCAAGTTCGCCAGCGTCTTCGCCTGCGCCGCGAGGTTCTCGCGCCAGCTGCGCTTCTTCTTTTTGGGGGTGGCGCCAAAGCGCGAGATTTGATGGCGCACGCCATCGAAGAGGGGAGAGTGCGTCAAGAGATCGAGGGGCCGCGTCGCCATGCAAACCTCGCAAGGTGATCTTTGTGAGCGGCTGGGCCTGCCAAGTCCAGGCGCTCGCGATTGTAATGACGACGGCTCGAGAGAGTTTTGGCACACCCGCCCCCTCTCGTTCAAGGACTATCTAACCGCATCCGCGACCTCGCCGGTCTGCAACCACGCACACAACACCTGTGAAGCGAGGCCGATGTTGCCCATCTGACAGTGGCTCTCGGCGTGCTCGGCGCGCGTGAAGACGCGCTGCTGGACGCGTGATGCGTTGACGAGCGCCTCGCGCTGCGCGCTGGCCAGTGAGAGTGGTTGGAACGTGTCCGCTTCCCCTGCCAGGATCAACACATCCTGCGTGATACGCTCGGAAGAGATGTGCTCGCGGTTCATCCCCAAAAACCACCCCACGCAATCGACAGGTTCGCTCCCGCCGCTGATATAGACTGCGTGGCGCACCGAATGCTCCAGGATGGGGAACATCTTCATGCGCAGGCGAATACTCCAGTTCATGAACCCGCGCCGCGCCGCCATCCCGTGCACCACGGGCTCGAGGAACGAGGGGATCTTCTCGAGCCAGTCGTAAACAGGAGGCCAGGAAACAACACGCGCGATGCGCTCCTCGTAGGCAGCCGCGCGCAAGGCCCAGTAACCCCCCATCGACATCCCCACCAGCGTGACATCGCGCAACCCGAAGTGATCCAGAATCACTCCCACGGGCGCCTCCCAGTCATGCTCGAAGACGAGCCCCCCGAGCGTCCTGGCGCTCCCTTGCCCTGGCCCTTCGAAGGCGTACACATCGAAGCCAGCCGCGGCCATCCTCTCCCAGATGGGGAAGAACTCCTCGACGAGGGAGTCGAATCCTCCGCAAAAGAGCACCGCGCCGCGCGTCTCGGAATCCATCGAGCGAAGGATCGATACGGGCATCCACCCCTCCTTGTACGGAATCCGTTCGCGCTCGATATCGTAAGGCGCGAATCCTGTGTCGAAGTGCCCGAGCGCGTTTTCGAGGTTGCGTTTCTTTCCCTCGAGATCCTCTGGAGAGGTGAAGAACTCGGCCCCCTTGGACAGGTAAAACGCGGCGCGCGAGTCCCCCTCACTGGCAGCGCGCTCGGCGTGTTTCGCGAGGACTTCAGGGCAATCCTCGAGCGAAGAGATCTCGGCGGCGGCCTCCTTCAAGGTCTCGGACGAGATACACCCGAAGGCGTGCGCGCGGTTGAGCTGGTAGTTGATGAAGTCCTGGTGATGAAACCGCTCGAAGCCGACAGGCAATGGGATGAGAGCTTTCACAGGGTTGCCTCCATGATGCGTGATACGATGTCGCTTCTCACTCTAACACCAGGGGCGTCTTGTCGCAGACGAGAACCGGCTAAGCGCTCGCGTCGTGTTTGCGTCGCTGGAGGTCGTGCTCGATAGCGCCATCCGAGGCCAAACCGACACTGAACTCGAGGTCCTCTTTTGTTACGAGTGTCCTCGAATCCAGGCGTCGACATGCGCCTGGATCATCTCGTCGAGGTCGAGCGGTCTGCACGAGGCGCCATCGAGGGAGTCCTGGTGCATCAGCGCGAGGAAGACTGGAGAGACCAGTGAGAGCGCGCCGAACCTCACGTTCTGCTCGGGCAGCTCGCCGCGCTCGATAAACGCCGTCAGCATCTTCTCACAGGCGACCAACAATGGCTCGAGGATGTGCTGCACGTAGGATTGTCCGCTCTGGTTCGAGGTCATCCCCTGCGCCATCCCCAACTCGTTGAGGCGACGGAGCGCGCCCTCGCGCCAACCGAACGCGAAGAACGTCAACACGTACCCGAGCGCCTCGCGCATGCTCTTGTCGCCTGGATTCGCCGCGAGCTGGAGGTAAAACTCTCCATCGGCGCGCGCTTGCTCCATGACGGCTTCAAAGAGGCCATCGCGGTCCTCGAAGTAGTTGTAGAGGGTGGGGATGGACGTGTCGCAAGCCCTGGCGAGCGCGCGCATCGAGATGCTCGCGCCCTCGGCGGTCCACGCATCGAGCGCGGCGCGCGCGAGCGCCGCGCGCTTTTCGTCATGGTCTGAATTGACGCTGCCAGGTTTGCGACCCATCCGATGATCCTGTTTCGTGGAGCTTTCTTCGCGACCTCGAACCCGAGGACGCGTTGCTTCGACCGGGCAAGAGATCAGGGATCATAGGTAAAGATGCAGCGCGTGACGGGCAAGAGCACATCTGCCGCGGCGTAGATGTAGTAATTCTTGCCAGGAACGAGCGCCGCGGGCGCGCCCTCTTCGGGGAAGACCTGCGTCGCGCCTTCGGGGACCTCGCCATAGACGAGCTCTCCGGTGCGAATCGGGTCTCCCATCACGGGCACATCAACGCGCCAGATCGTCCCCTCGGGCAAATCGAGGTTGGGCGGTCCCATCGGGTTCTCGGAGCCTTCCTCCAGGATGTAGAAGCGGCGGATGCGTCCCCCTTCCCATTCGATGGTGCCGTCGGTTTTGACCCCTTCATCCCCCTCGCAATCATTGATTTCGAACTGGCGCTGGAGCTCGAGCACAGGAACAGCGATTTTGCCCTCGAACTGGGCGGGGTCCACGCCACGATACTCCAGCTCGCCGAGGAAGAAGTCGCGCATGCGCTCCTGGTCAGTCGACGGGATGCCCGAGATCGAGCGCGAGAAGCCGTTGTTGTTCTCGGGTTGGAAGTTCCCGAGGACGGAGGTGTCCTTGACGTTGGCGCTGAACGCGAGCCCCGAGTCGAAGAACCCCGCCACGAAGTTTCCGGGAGCGTCGACGTACCAGTTCGAGGGGCCTTCGGGGGTAAGGCGAGAGTCGTGGCAGCAGACGCATCCGCACGCCTCGATCTCGGATTTTACCCAATCCAACTCCGCGACGTATTCGGGATCATCGAGGCGAGGATCTTCCTTGGCCATCTCCTCCTCGTTGGCGGGTGCGGGGGAGTAGCCACGTTGAGAGTAGGCCACATCACAGCTCGCGTAATCGACGAAGCGGCGGCCCGGTTCGACGCAACCGTTCATGCTCGCCCACACGCACACCTCACCGCCCTCGGAGGTTCCGGCGGGTTCACCAGGGATCGGCTCGGAGCAAATCAGGCGATCGGGCAAGAAGGCATCCTCGGCGCGGACATAGGACTCATCAGGGTCGATCCCATCGCCACCGCAGACACCCTCGGTGACCCAGGCACCTCCAGCGAACAGCTCGCAGCCGGTCTTGTTCGCCGAGCACTTCGACGAATCGTCCGAGCGAGGTTGCACCACCGAGACGCGCTGCGTGCCTCCATCGATGACGCACTGGCCAAGGTAGGCGACGTCTCTGGCGCAGCCCTGGCCAGGCTTGAACATGCTGCTGTCGAGGTCGAGGCAGGTAGATTCGGCGTCGGCCTGCGTCCAGTCGGTGCCATAGTACTCGGTGCACTCGGGGAGCTTCGAGTTCGGGTTGTAGGACTCACAGCTCCCGATAAGTTCGGAGGGGATGTCAGTGCTACGGTTTCTCGCGCACCCTGCAAGCCCTGCTACCATCACCACCAGCGCCAGGACTGGGTACATCATGTTCATTTTGAAAAGCTTCATCGCCGCTCCTTCCTCTCCTTATCTAACGACCCTCGAAGTGTTTCGCGCAGAGGGTTGGATGCGAGGAAACCGAAAAAGTATCACAGTTGTTATAAAATATTTTCGCGCATGCGCTGGCGGTCGGTGCGATCCTGGCACGAAATTTTCAAAATGCTTCGTCAAGTGGCTGTAAAACATTGTAAATCTTCGATGAACTAACAATCGTTTAGATTTGAAAATTTCGTGCCAGGATCGCCCGGGTGTTTCGTAGCGCCTCACGGAAAAACCTCCCCCATCGCCAAACGCGACCGTGGGTTCGATGGCGAGACGGAGCGTGAGGGCCTGCCGCATGATTTGGGGTCGACCTGAAAACATGATGTATCTACACTTAATGTAATTGTATTTAGCACCCGTCGACATGATCGAGAACACAGCGAGCAGCACCATGAAAACGCGCGCCACTTCTACCCTCCGCTCGATCGCACTCCTTGTCGTGATCCTCGCCGCTGGTTGTGAAACCGAGGGAGATGGGCGCGCCAAAAAAGGGACACCGGACGCGGCGCCAGCCGTCTCCAGGGCAAAGCCAGTGATCACGCCTGTAAAGACGGACGCGGAGAAGATCCCTGAAAACGCCAGGCTTATCTCGCTCGCGCTCACGCGCGAGCAGCTCGGAGATGTCGAGGCGCGAGACCACGTCGACATTCACGCGCTCTTCGAGGTCAAGGGCGACGCGTCGCTCACAGGGGAGGACCCACCCTGGGAGGGTCACGTGGCGATGTTGATGCTCCAGCACATGCAAGTGCACAAGGTCCACTGCAAGGAGGGTGCGGATGTGTGTCACGCGAGCCTCTTCACGAGCGTGGAGGAGGGCGACTTGCTGACGCTCTCGACGAGCAAGGGGGAGCTCTGGTTCGCGAGGCGCGCGAGCGCCGACAGCACCTTCCAACCGGTCGTCAAGAGGACGCTCAAGGAAGCGCTGATGGATCTCGAGATTTATCAGAAGCAGCGCGAGGTCAGAGCAAAAAAGGGGGAGCTTCAAGGCAAGGGTGGGGCGTCCTTGCTCGGGGATGAGCGACGTCGCGTCTGTGATTTGCCGGGGATGACGAACGTGCTCGTCCTCGGCGCTGGCGAGTTCGCGGCGACGTATACTTTCCCCGAGCACAACCAGGAGGTCATCGATCTGCAACGCGGTGATTGGCTCGATATCTCCATGACGTTCGAGCCCGAGCCCAGGGATTATCTCGACGTGAAAGGAGTGACGGTCATGAAGATCGACCTCGTTCAGCGGGCGCGCTTGCTCGCGATCGACGAGCAGCGGCTCACGCTCCTGCTGACCATGGAAGAGGTCCACCTGCTCAAGCTGGCGCAACGGCGAGGCACCCTTCGCTACACGGTCCGGGCGGGAGACGATACGAAGATTCGAGCTGTCATGAAGCACGAGCTCAAGGATTTGTTGCAACAGCTCGAGGTGATCCCGAGCAGGCGCGTCGAGAGGATCAAGTCCAACCGGCGCAAGCCGAGTTCATTGGGGACATCGACCTCACGCAAGAAGCCTTCGCCCCCTCCGCTTACTCCTCGCCACAACGCCGCGAGCAATGCCGAGCATTCGACCTTTGCCGTGGACGTGGACGCGGGCGCCTACACGCGCATGCGAGACATGGTGCGCCAGGGGACACTGCCTACTCCGAGCGAGGTTCGCGCGGAGGAGTACCTGAACTACTTCGACTGGGACCTCCCACAACCTCCCGCCAACCAACAGCTCGGCATTTACCTCGAGGCGACACCCAACCCGATGGTTCCTGCGGCGCTCCATGACGCCAGACACATCGTCCGCGTCTCGCTCAAGGCGAGAGATATCGAGCCCACCGCGCGAAAACCGGCGCACCTGACCTTCCTCGTGGACACCTCCGGGTCGATGCTCCAGGAGGGACGCCTCGCCAGGGTCAAGGACGCGCTCAGAGTGCTTGTGAGCAACCTCGGAGAGCGAGACACGGTCTCGCTGGTGACGTATGCGGGCTCGGCCGAGGTGATTCTGGAGCACACCGGTATCAACCAACGAGACAACCTGCTCGCGGCGATCAACAAGCTTCGGCCGGGCGGCGCGACGGCGATGCAATCGGGGCTCAAGTATGCGTATCAGTCGGCGGCGAGGGGATTCGTCGAGGGGGAAATCAACCGCGTGATCGTGCTCAGCGATGGGATCGCCAACGTCGGCGAGACGGACCACTTGGCGATGCTCGCGACCGTGCAGAGTCAGATCGCCAAGGGGATCGCGATGTCGACGATTGGCGTCGGGCGCGATGGCTACCACGACACATTGATGGAGCGGTTGGCGGACAAGGGAGATGGCAACTACTACTTCATCGACTCTTACGACGAGATCCAGCGCGTCTTCCTCGAGCAGATCGACGGGACGCTCCAGCTCGTGGCGCGCGATGCAAAGGTGCAGGTGACCTTTGACAAAAGCAAGGTCTCGGCGCACCGGCTGATCGGCTATGAAAACCGGGCGTTAAAGAGTGAGGATTTCGAGGATGACAGCGTGGACGCGGGTGATATGGGCGCCGGACACGAGGTCACCGCGCTCTACGAGGTGAGCTTGCTCCCGGCGCAAACAATCGATGGCGCGCTCTCGGTGTCCTTGCGTTATCGGGGGGAAGAGGATGGCAAACAACACCAGGTCACGCGCGCGCTGGAGGCAAACGATGTTCGCGCGCTCGAGGACGCGAGCGCGGCGCAGAGGTTCGCTTTGGCGGTGGTGGCGTTTGCCGAGATTTTGCGCGACTCCGAGGTTGGCAAGAAGCTCTACTTCCAACCCTTCTACGATCTCGTGATGGAAGGAGAGGGGGCTCGCTACGTCGAGAGTGATCCGCGAAAGCTCGAGTTTATCGAGCTCTACAGTGAGGTTTGGGGGTTGATCGGGTGTGGTCAACGCTGAGAAGCGTTCACTCGGCCGAGCGTGCGGCGTCCTCGAGCGCCTCGGTCAACACGCGCAATGCTTCGAGCACGCTCGGAGAGGACGCCTCGATGTTCGAGAGGATCGAGGAGAAGTGCGCGGTGCTGGCGTCATCGACGCTCTCGGCGAGCGCTTGCCCCTTGTCTGTAAGCGAGATCACGCGCACGCGCTTGTCTTCGGGATGAGTCGACCGCTCGAGCTCTCCCTGCGCGACCATGCGCTGACACAAGCGCGAGACGTTGGTGCGGTCGATGTTCAGCCGCCCCGCGAGCTCGCTGACGGTCATCTCTCCTTGCTCCGAGAGCTCGAGCAAGGCCCACGCGTGCGGTGTGCTCAGGGCTGTCCCGCAAGGACGCCTGATCTCATCGAGCGCGCCGTGCGCGAGGATCAAGCCCCGGACGGCATCCCGCAAAGCACGCGCGCGGTTTTCAGGTCGGTCTTCTCCACCTTCTTCCAAACGACCCATACCTCTCCTGGGGTTTGCTTTAGAGGAACCGTCGCCTTGTCAAAAGCGACGACCGAGATGTCTAAATGATATCTGTGCATTCGCACGTGCGTCAATGCCTTCAGCTCGAGCCCATCCACAGCGGCCATCCATGAGGGTTTGCGGGGGCTACTTCGGGATCGCATCGTGGCGAGAGGTCGCCCAACGTGCCTGCTCGGTCAGGTTATGGCGCACGTAGAAGTCACGCAATTCGCGGTAGCGTTTCTCGGGATCAAACCCTCCCTTTGCGTGGTAGAGCTTGCGCAAACAGACAGGGCAAAGGTGGAGCGGCCCGCGATCGCTTTCTTGCAGGGAGTTCGAGCCATTGAGCAAGCAGGCAAAGTGTTGGCAGTGGCTTATCGAAAACATATGCCCTGTCTCGTGCGCCATGGTCGCGAGCGTGCGTCGCAGCAACACCTCGGGCGGCGTGTTCGCCCCATCGGTCCGAAAGTCCTCGTGAAACCGCGCGACGCTATAGACGCCCACGCGGTCCTTGAAGCTCGCCATCCCGAAGACATACCCCCAGCTCTCATCGGGGTAGAGGTCCGTGGTGCTCAACGCGAGCACGGCGTAGGCGTCCTCGGGCACATCCTTCTTCATCGCAGCGAGCAAATCTGTGACGAGGATTTGTTTCTTCCCGGTTCGCTCGATGGTGCGTGACTTCGCCGTGTATCCTTTCATTTTGGGTCGCAGGCGCGTCTCCATCTGAAAGTAAATCTCGATAAACTGGCGCATCACCTCGAGCTCTGGAGCGCGCGCCGGATCGAAGTCACCCGTGACCTGGAGGTAGAGCACGGCGCGCTCAGGGGTGACCATGTTCGGCCCATCCGAGAGGTAGTCATCGAAGGTCTGCGCGCGCTCTTGAAACTGATGCGCCCAGTCCCCCTCTCGTGGCTCGGGCATCGGCGCATAACCTTCATAAGGAGCGAACGCCCAGCGGTGGTTTTTATCGATCGCGTCGAGCTCGCCGACCGCCTCATGAGGAGTCCCGCGCGCGAAATCGCTGGCCTCTACACGCAGGGTTGCCAACTTCCTCAACTGGTACGCGGGCTTGATGAGTGTGATATAAAACACGGCGCCAGCGGCCACAAAAATCGCCAACCTGCGCAACAAACGCACGCGCGGAGAATCGAAGTGACGTTGGAACCAGGAGGGCTGTTCGAGGACGTCGTTTTCTTGCATAAATGAGAAGATCGTGGCTGGTTTGTGAGAGCAAAGAACGACGAGGTTTCTGGACGGGTGCTCGAAGAAGTGCTCGAGGGTGCCCCCAGAGTTTACGTCAGTTGGGCAGTGGTTTTGTAGGAGTATTGCGTGCGTCTGTCCGAGGTCATGGAGCTGGAGATCGAACATCACACCGCCGAGGTTTCTCCCGGTGTGGAGCTGCACTATGTCGAAGCAGGAGAGGGGCCCCTGGTCGTCCTGCTGCACGGCTTCCCCGAGTACTGGTATACCTGGCGTCACCAGATCCCATCGCTCGTCGAGGAGGGCTTCCGCGTCGTCGCGCCCGACCTCCGAGGTTACAACACCTCGAGCAAGCCCGAGGGGATCGAGGCGTACACATTGGAGAAGCTGGCTGGCGACATCGCGCAGCTGATCCTCGAGCTCGGAGAGGAGCGCGCGCTGGTGGTCGGCCATGACTGGGGAGGCGTGACCGCCTGGGAGTTGGCCATGCACCACCCCGAGCGCGTGCAAAAGTTGGCCGTCCTGAACGCGCCACACCCCTCGGTCTTCGCGCGCGCTATCCTGCGCCCTCAGCAGCTTATCAAGAGCTGGTACATCCTCGCCTTCCAGCTCCCCATCCTCCCGGAGTTGCTCCTGGCCAGGGATGACTGGGAGGTCTTACGGCAGGTCTTCGAGACGACCACATACAAGCTCGGAATCCTCGATGAGGAAGAGATCGAGCAAACGATCCAGGCGTTCGCTCGACCTGGTGTGGCGACCGCTGCCATCAACTACTATCGCGCTGGCGCCAGGTTGCCACGCCGCCGATCCCAACCCGTGCGCGCGCCGGTCCGCATCATCTGGGGGAGGCAAGATCACGCGCTGAGCGAGTTCTTGGCCGACCCCGGCTCGAAGTACGCGCCGATGCGTCAGGTGATCTTTGTCGAGGACGCCGCGCACTGGGTGCAAAACGAGCGCCCAGGTCGCGTGAACATCCTCCTCAAGGAGTTCTTCACAGAAGAAGATTGAGCCGCCAGCGCTGGTGGCCGAGCAACCGAAGGGGGCGACCTTTTTCCCCACCGTGGTGGTGTTCAGCCCCAGGGGGGGCAAAATGTCGCCCCCATGGGGTTCGGCGCAGACCATTAGCTTAGAGCACCGC
>JAYZVO010000039.1:0-25818 GCA_036155555.1 Myxococcota bacterium | reverse complement strand
CCTTTTTTCGTGCGCCGCTCACCGCAAAATTCCCGAAATCACCCCCTCGACAACATCGGGACGTCCTCCATGAGAAGTGCCTCTGAGCCTCTTGTTTACTGGCGGAGGTGAGTATTCCAGAAAAAAGTTCTTGTTGAGCTATTGCACGGCTCTACGATCTTGGGTGAGCACGATGGAATGCAAGGAGCGCGTTGAAAACAGGGCGTTTCCTGTGTTCATCACAGATAATGAGGAGAGTGGAATGTTTAAGTTAAATCGAATGATTGCTGGTGGTTCTTTGGTTCTGGTCGTTGCTTCTGGGTGCGCATCTCCCGCCGTGACGTCGAAGGAATACTCCGAACCTCGTGAGACACTCGCTGCGGCGCGTCAGGTCGGCACGACCGAGAATCAACAGGCTTCCCTGTACATGCAGTACGCCGAGGAGAACCTGGCACACGCAGACAAACTCATCGCTGAAGAAGAGCACGACCGCGCTCGCTACTACCTCGACCGCGCCGAAGCTGACGCCGAGCTCGCGCTCGCCTATGCCGAGCGCTCCTCTACCAAGCAGGAGCTCGAGAAGCTCGAGTCGCGCATCGACGAGCTTCGCGCCGAGTCCCTCTGAGCGAGCCACTTGCGAGCGCTGGCGTCGAGGTAACGCCTCGCTGCCACAAGGCCGAGCAAAGAACCGCGATAAAAAACAACCGGAGCGAGCAGGCGCGCTCGAGCGCACACTCCCCGATAAGCATAAATGAGGAATCGAAATGTTGAACCGATTGATGGATACCAAGACCTGGAAGAAGAACCTCACCCGCGCTCTCGGCGCTGGCGCCATGGCAACCTGCGCGATGATGCTCGCTGCATGCGCCACCGCTCCCGATGAGCTCCAGCAGGCGCGCTCGACCTATGACAGCGTCGCGCAAGACTCTGTGACCAAGCAGTACGCCGCCGCCGAGCTCCGCAAGGCAGAGCTCGCCCTGCAAAAGGCAGAGGCTGAGTTCGACAAGCGCGGCGATGAAGAGAGCACACGCACCTACGCTTACATCGCCCAACGAAAGGCGGTGGAGGCCAGCGTGATCGCCGAGACGCGCAAGGCCGAGCAAACGCAGGCCCAGAAGAAAGAGCAGCTCATCGACGAGTCCGAGCGCAAGCGCCAGGTGTACAAGAGCGCCTACCAACGCGAGAAGGTCGCAAAGATCATGACCGAGCAGGAGCTCGAGAGCGCTCGCGAGAAGTACGCTTCCGCCGAGGGTGAGTTGAGCGCGGCGCGCACCAAACTCGAAGAGGCAAAGCAGAAGGGCGAGCTCAGCGAAGAGCAACTTAACCAGATGGAGAAGGAGCTCGTCGCCAAGGAGCAACGCCTCGCCGCGACCGCCGACAAGCTCGAGGAAGCCGAGAAGGCACGCAAGGAGCTCAAGGCCGAACTCTCCGACGCTCGCAAGGAGCTCGTCGAGATCGCCAAGGTCAAGGAAGAGCAGTCACGCATGGTGATCACGCTCAATGGCTCGGTGCTCTTCAAGACCGGTGAGTCCAACCTGATGCCGACCGCGCAGCGCAAGCTCGACCAGGTCGCCGCCGTCCTCAAGGAGCACGAGGACAAGTACATCACCATCGAGGGACACACCGACTCGCGCGGTGACACCGATGATAACATGTCGCTCTCGCGCTCTCGCGCCACGAGCGTGATGAACTACCTCGTGTCTCAGGGCGTGCCGCAGAATCGCGTCAAGGCTGTCGGCGTCGGCGAGTCTCAGCCGATTGCCTCCAATGACACTCCGGAGGGTCGCGCGAACAACCGTCGCGTCGAGATCATCCTCTCGGAGAACGAGATGAAAGGGCAGGCGAGCCTTTGATATGAGCCAGCGCTAAAGGCGCAAAAAGCAAAGAAAGGGCGGCTTCGTTTTTCTGAGAAAAACGAAGCCGCCCTTTCTTTGCGTTCTTGTCTTCGTGGCGAGGTCTCTACACGTTGCGCAGCAGGCTCATCACGTCCTTGCGCATCGCCGCGGCCATCGGATAGCGCTGGTCGGGGTCGCGCGCGAGCGCCCTGGCGACGAGCGCGATGAAATCACCGGAGACCCCCTTGCCCATCATCGCCCTGGGATCGAGCGTGGGGAAGTCCTCGCCCATCTCGCGAGGATCTTGCAAGGTGACCGCCTGCCAGAGCGTGGCGCCCAGCGTGTAGAGGTCGAACCGAGGATCGATCTGCGCCTCTCGACCGCGCGAGGCTTCTGGCGCCGCATACCCTGGAGTGATGCAGCCTGCGGTCGGCTCGGTGGTCTTCTCGCCAAGCTTTAGCGTGACCGCGCCAAAGTCGATCAGGGTGAAGTAATCCGTGGCCGAGACCAGGATGTTTGCAGGCTTGAGATCCTGATAGATGAAGCAAGCGTCGCGACCGTTGATGTCGATGCGTTTGTGGATCTTGATAAAGATCGTGAGCAGCTCGCGGCTCATCGTCAACAACCGCCACTCCAACCGTTCGCGCCACGTATCATCGCCCATGACATTCTCGAGCACCTCGCCATGGATCTTCTCCATCACCAAGTAAGGTTCGCTCCCGAGCAAGTCTTCGGACAACGCGAACGCGCCATGTTGGCCTTCGTAGCGAGGTTCCAGCGTGACGCTGCGGTCGTAGAAGAAGTCATTGGGGGAGGGGAGGTTGTTCAGGCCCTCGCCGCGAAAGCGTGCGAGGACCTTCTTCTCCCACTCGAGGATTTTGCGTGTGGCCTCGATGTGCTTGACCGCCTCGTCGCGCGTGTAACGAAAGTGGCGCGCGTGCTCGCCGCCATCGTAGCGCGTCGTCTTGATCAGGACCTCGTTGCCCGCGCATCGCATATCGCGCGCGTGGTAGAGCAAGCCCATCCCGCCGCTGTCTGCGAAGACGCGCTCGACCTGGTATCGCCCGTCGGTTCCGAGCGTGAATGGAAAGTTGGGCATGAGCCGATCCTATCAAGCGCCTTTGGAGAATTTGAAGGCGAGGAAGCCCGCGATCACGATCACGTCCCCATCCGAGAGCTGGCGACGATCGCCGAGCTCGAGCAGATCGCTGTTCAACTGCACGCCACCATTGGAGATCGCGTACAGCGTGTAGTTCTTGTTCTGCCTGTAGATGTAGGCGTGCTTGCGCGAGACAAACGACTCCGGGTCGTACTGCGAGAGGTCGATGTCAGGGTAGATATCCGCGCGGATATCCTTGCGCCCGATCAATGTCTCGTCCGTCTCGATGTCGTGCGTGAGCACAGGTTGCTTCTGGTAGTAGAGCGTCACGGACGCGGGCTCGGCGTAGGTGCCTGGTTTGGGCAACACAACCGCAGGGTTGGGTCCAGAGACGCGGAATGGGTTTGGCTTCTCGACCGAAGCTGGCTCGATATCGGCAGCATCGGCTGTCGCGCCTGATGGAACAAAGCCCGCGTCGAGGTCATCCTCGTCAAACGATGGCGCACCGGCGTCATCGCCATCATCCCCTTGAAAACCTACCAGTGAAGGCTCCTCTTCAGGATCGGTCGACGGAGAGAGGAGATCCTCATCCTCGTCATCGTACCCTCCCTGGAAAGATGCCGCCTCCTCGGCTTCGGGTTGCTGGACTGCCTCGGGGGATTGCGCGGGTGGCGTCGCCACGAGCTGCTCTCCCATCGGGCCAAAGCCCTCTTCGTACTCGGCGGTTCCCTTGGGGTAGGCTTCGCCCGTGGTCGGAGAGTAGAGGACATCTGGCGCATCATCGCCGTAGAACGAGACAGGCTCGTCCACAGGATCGATGCCCATGTAAGCCTCGTCCGAAGCTGGAGCAGCGGGCGCTTCCTCCATCATCGTATCCACCGGAGCATCCCCCGTGGCGATCGGATCGTAGTCATCCTCATCGTCGACGTCGAAGCCACCCGCCATGGACGCGGCGGCTTCTGCTTGAGCAGCGGCTTCTGCCTGTGCCGCTGCTTCTGCTTGCGCCGCGAGCATCGCAGAGACGTTCTCTTCAGGGTTGATCTCTTCGCCGGGCTGCAAGGGCGCGAGTCGCTCGCCGCAAACCTCGCAGTTGGTCGCGTCCGGTTGATTGGCGGTCTCGCACACAGGGCAAGTGATGAAATCGGACATATCGTGTGACTCCTGTCTTGCGCGGCGATGTTGACGCCGCGCGATAAAACGAGGGTTTGTTTGCTTGCTCGGGGTCGGCGCGACGCCTCGAGGTTCCTTAGATCAGGCTCGATGCGTCGACGAGCTGCACGCCGCTCGTGCGCTTCTGCGTGGCTTTGTGGCGCGTGAAGTTCATGTCCTCCTGAGAGATCATTCCTTGCGCGGCGTACTTGTTCTTGAGCTTGACGTAGTGCTCCGCCATGTCGTCGTCGCCAAGCTCGCGATAGCGCTCGCTCAGGGCGTCAAAGAACTTGGCTGCATCGCTCGACTCGTTGCGCTCCATGGCGCGATCGAGTCCTTCCACCAGGCGCCCGATCTCGACCTCGTCGAACGCGCGCTCGGCCTCGCCATTGAGTTCGTTGATCAGTTGACCGTCGCTCGTGTAGTTGACGATCACAGACTGCAGGCTGCTCCCTCCTTCGATCTGCATCGACGGGATGTCATAGAACAGCTCCGCCTTGATCACGCGGATGTTGCCTGCGTCTCGCTTGGGGATCGTCAGGTTGACGAGGTAGGCGTACTCCTTGTCCTTCTCGATCTCACCGATCGGGATGGAGATGGTGCGCGCATCACCCGGGAGCTTGATCTTGCCGAGGTAGGCGATCTCGGGGCTGTAGCGGTAGCCTCGCTTGGCGCGCACTTGCGGCGTGAACGTCAGGTCGAGCCTGACGTTCTTCGCGATCGATGAGGTCACCGCCTTGACGCGCTGCGCGAAGACCTGCGCGATCTCCTCGGGGCGATCGATCTTCTCCGTGTAACCATTGGAGAACGAGACGAGGCGCTGCATGAACTTGTAGTCGAACTCTTGCCCGAAGCCCATCGCGTCGATGCCAAAGCCGCGCCCACTGATTTCACGCGCGCGATCCAGACAACGCTCCGGCACGCCCGTGACCTGCCCATCCGTGAACACCATGATGCGACGCACGAGGTTGTCACCAGGAATCACCGTGAGCGCATGCTCCGCTTTCGTGAGCGCGTGCTCCATGTCCGTGCCGCCACCCTGGTATTGATCGATGATCTCGATCTTGGCGGAGATGGCTGCTTTGGTCGAAGGGCTCTCGATGCGCGTCGGCTCCACGATCTCGTAGGCGACTGACTGGAACGCGATCACGGTCACGAAGTCGCCAGGGCGAAGCTCCGCGACGGCGGCCTTGGCCGCTTGCTTGAGCGCGTCGAGCTCGCGCGCGCGCATCGAGGAGGAGACATCCAGCACCATGGCGATGTGCGAGGAGAGCTCGACCTCGCCGCCGCCGGCGCGCAGAGCGTTCGAGGCGTTGATCTTGAGCAGCACCTTGAGGTCAGTTTCCTGGCGCTCGGTCGAGACATTGGGGCGGTTGATCTTGTAGTCGAGCAGGATCTCTTCGGCCATGAACTTCTCGCTCCTGATTTCGTGGTTGGACGGGCGGCAAGGTGTGAGGCTCAGGCAACATCGATACCTGATGCGCACGTCATGATTGGCTGTGGGCTCGTTGGATGTATATCAAATCCTCGGAAGGGTCGCTACTCACGGGTTTGATTGTGCTTTGCGGCGAGCATACTCGAGCTCGGCGGCGGCCGTGCCTCTTAACACTGACCTTGCGCCGAACAGAGCGGCCAGCGTCGCCGTGTGCGCTGCCGCCGCCTCGCCCCAGATGTGCATATGATCGCGCATCGCGTCGAACTCGCGCCGCAGCGCGTCGAGGTAGCGATCCCCCAGGTTTGTTCGGAACCTGGGCTTGGCGCAAAACCAGACGAGCAACCCCGAGAGCAGCGCCCAGACAAGAAACGCGAGCCACTCCTCGGTGCGCGCCTGCATCGCGATAAGCATCCGGTAAACCCCTGGCGCCATCACCATCACCATCGCGCCCGCTGCGAGCGTCCCCTCCGAGGATTGCTGCGCGTCGGTGAGCATCATCTTCTTCTTGGAGAGGCGCGCGCGGTAATCCGAGGCGAACGTATCCAGGTGCGCGGGCAGGTCGATGGTCCCCATCAGGTTGCTCATCAACACCGTCCCCTCGATCAGATCCCAGACCTCTTTCTCGATCGGGCGCAGCAGGTTGACGGGAGGATGATCCTCGGCGCGCTTCAAGTAATGGTCATCCCCGAACATGCTCGACTCCTCGAACATCTCGAGCCAACCTCGGCGCGCGAGGTCGAACACGACCAGCCGCGACAGCTCCTCGATCCCTCCGTTGAGGTAGGCCAGCTCGTGCGGGTCCAACTCCTCCGGGATCGCCGGGAGCCTCATGCCGTTTGTCTCATCGCTCTTCTGCCGCCGGACAAACATCCCCGCCGCTACCGCACACACGCCCAGCGTGTAAACGCCGAGGTAGGCGCCCGGATCGAGCGTCGCCAGGGCATTCTCGAAGATGATGCTCATGACGCCTCCTGTGAGACTTCCTCGTCATCCTCTTCGAGCACCGCTGGCTCTATCACAGACATCACCGTCTCACCGCCGATGTCCTTCGCATCGAGCGCTTCCTCCTCACCACCTTCAGCTTCTTCGAGCGCCGCATCCTCTTCCTCGCCGAGCCTGTCGACGATGTCAGCGACCTCTTCGGCGGCGACCATAAACGCACCGTAGAGCACCTGGAGTTCTTCCGCGTCGAGCTCGAGTTCGCGGCGCTTGAGCGCGAGCAAGCTCTCGAGCACGCCCTCGTCGATGCCAAAGCTCTCGGGCACCGCGCGCGCGATGGCCTCCTTTCCAGAGAGCCACCATTGCCCATCGCGCAAGAACATCAGCGCGCCGAGGCCAATGAGAAAGGCGCTCAGTTGCTCGCTCATCGTGCGGACGAGTTGGTCAGGTTGTCGCTCGTAGATCAGGTAATGGCGTCGCAACGTGAACATCACCCCCTTGAGCTCCTGCTCGACCCGAAGGCGCAAGTGATCCCAGGCGATCTCGACCCCTTCGAGAGGATCATCGCCCACGAGCACGAGGTGATTGCGCTGGATGTCCAAAAACTTGAGCGGGAACACGTCCGCCGAGCGTTGCAGATCTTGCGGCGTGATGATCTCGGCGTGGAGCGGGAGCGTGCGTTGCGCCTTGCGCAGCGCTCGCGTGATCGCTGCGCACTGTTGCAACTGCGCGCGCCTCGAGACGATCATCAGGTTGATATCACTCGTCCCTTCCTCCCAGTCCTCGCGCGCCGCGCTCCCATAAAGGAGCGCGCCGACGAAATCCTCTCCCAGCGCTCGCGCGAGCTGGTCGCACAACTCGCCGAGCTTTTGCTTTGTCCTGGCCGGGAGGTTCACATCATCAAGCGCGCTCGCTTCCATACGACTCCTTGTCCTCGTCCTCGTGCGCGCTCGGCGCGCACCTTGTGGCTTTTAGGGGAGAGGAAGACTCCTCATTTTTTCGATGCCTTGTTATCCCCCATCGCCACACAGAGCGCAACGGTCGCGCCCCCCGAAATCGGCTCTTGTTCTTCGAGTCAAAGAAACGCGGCCTGCGCCCCCCACAAACGGCTCTTGCTCATTGTGGCAAAGAGCCGTTTGCGGGTGGCGTCGCTTTGCCTGCCATTGTGAACCTCTTGGTAACAATACTCCGGACACCATAATCTCCTCAAAGCCAGGGCCAAGCGGCATGGAGCAAGGAGTTTCGGAGGTTGCCGAAGGCGTGTTTGAATATCTCATCACTCGGGTCGCAGGCTGAGTCGACTACAAATCGCTCGACGGCATACCGGGTGGAGTCGAGCCGCTTCCATTTACCCATCATTCTCATCGGAGGTCTTCCGCGATGTCTCGGCTTATGAATATCTGTCGGTGCGCGTGACACAGACATGAGAAACTCTGGAGTGCTCGGTTTCGATGCACTATCCTTCACCAACTGACCAAAGGAGAACGGCCATGAAAACCACTCAGACTTTTTTGAATTCTCTACTGGTTGCCTGCCTCGCCGTCTCATGTGTGGCGTGCTCGAGCCAGTCTATCGAATCTCCGAGGCATACGACTGCACCCGAAGACATGACAGAGCAACCTGATTCTGTTGATAAACCAAGCGATGAAGAAACCATCACGCCTGAAGCCAAACGCATTGTGAACCTGGACGTATCAAGTGATGGCACCGAGTTGGACCAACTCGAAGTCGAGCCACCTGATGATGATGGCATGGTGGTCTTTCGGATCACCGCTCAGGAGCCATTCCTGGCTCGATCCATGGATCCCAAGCTCGCTGTTGGCGACGTCGTCCTCGATGACTACGACTATGACAACTCGAACACCACCCTCGTGTATCGAGCGCATGTCGACTCGCTCCCTGAACGAGGTGTCATCTCGTTTGGCTGGGGCATGGGCGATGGCGATATTCGCGGTGGTGTTGCCGTCGGATACGCTTATGAGCGTGGGGATCACAGTTTGACAGTGGAGGCTCCATGAAACGACTGACTTCCATGACACTCCTCGTACTGATTGCAGGTGCATGCTCCGCGGACCCAGAGTCCAATAATATTGGGGAGATGAACTCGAACACTGCTTCGAACCCCGATATGTCTGCAGACTCTGGAGAAGGTCAGGACGATGGCCTGCCGGACGCGGGACACGATGCAGGGGAAGATCAGGACGACGGTGGTCCAGATCTGCCTGTCGAGCGCTTGGTGTACAATGACTTCGAAGTGCGCGCCTGCCGCGCACAATCGGATGCGAGCGTAACGATCTACGCGGTTCACCAAGCCGAACCTCCGGGGTGTGCCCTGATCACCTTCGAAGAGGGGGAGCAGGGTGGCGTGGGAGTCGAAGTCAACGATGGCTGGCTGGCAAGAGCCGCAAGCGTCTCACCTGATGCAGAATGTCCCGGTGATATTCCTGGTGATGTTTCTTCGCGCGCTCGAGCATCTGCTGTCAGCGGTACGGTCGAGCTTGGTTTCACACCTGATGGTTTTCCAATGGGTGTCACATCAGCAGACCTCGAACTCGAAGTTGATCAAGACTTGCCGCTCAATCCCTTCGGTCTGGCGGTGCTTGAAATCGACGCGAGTTCTCTCGTTGTGCGCGTTTGTCCAGAAGAAGTGGATTGAGTCTGCATCTAAACTGTGACCAATAAATCAAGGAGCCTTCAGCGACGATGCTGAAGGCTCCTTGATTGCGTTTGGCACTCGTTGAGGAAGACGACCCTTGCCAGGAAAGGTGCAGAGGGCGAGGAGCAAAACCTCGAGAAAGCTCTTTCGGTGCTTTTCAACTCCCGGCGAGTATTGGGTAAGAGGTTGGCGTTTTGCGATGGGGAGCCTGCACAACCCGCATCGAAGCTCCCCCACGCATCACTCACTGCATCTTCGATAGCTCCCCGAGCGAGCCACCGAACCTCACGCCTCTCGATGCACCATCAGCATGCCGAAGGCGTCGAGGATCGCGTCGTGGAAGAAGTCTCGCCGGAGCACATACCCGGCGATATGCCCGGAGTCGTACCAGCGGATATCACTGCCCCAGTGATTGGCGAGCGCGCGCACGGTGTCCGGCGCGACGACGCTGTCTCGGGTGCCCGAGACGAGGATGGCGAGCTCTGGCGCCGCAGGTTTTGGCAACAGCTCGAGTGAGAGGGCGTCGAGCACGCCGCGCAAGAGCTCGCGACCATCTCTGCCGCCCAGCGCGCGCCAGTCCGTGTATCTGGCCATGGGCGAACCCGTGAAGATCGAGGAGGAGGACGCGCCCGCCGAGATCGGGATCGCGGCGATGGGCTCGTCCTCGAGCGCGGCGACATACGCGGCCATCGATCCGCCCATGCTGTAACCGCTCACGCCGAGGTGCTTGTAGCCATCGCGACGCAACCACTTCAACAACGCGCGCGCTTCCTCGACGGTCGCCATGCACATCATCAACTGGTCTGCGACCGTCAACAGGCTCACCCCTTTCTGTCCGCGAGGACGGCGGATGCCGTAGTAAGGGTTTTCCAGAATCAGCGCGCCGACGCCGCGCTCGATCAATGGCGTCGCGAAGCGCGTGCGCCTCGCCATGCCTTGCTCGCCAGTGCTCGCGAGGTGCAAGCAAACGGGAGGCTTGAGCGTGACGCCCGCGCCCTCGGGCAGCAGCAGCTCGAAGTAGGCCGCGCGCGTCTCGGGAGGGAGCGGCAGGTAAGCGCTCGCGGGGCTCTCGAAGTAGCCGCGCATGCGGGTGATGCCATTGTGCGTGTAGGGGAGGGTGATCCAGCGCACGTGGATATCCGGAACCTCGGTGCGCTGCGCGTGAAAGCGCTGCTCGACAAGCTCCACCGCGTCGATGTCGCCCCAACCCTTTCCAAAGAACTTCTTTCGCCCCAGCGCGGCGGTCATGGCGCTGTCCACCAGGTTGATCTTGCGTCGCCGGTGGGTGGTCGTGACGAGCCCTTGATGTTCGCGCTCGGCCAACCGTTGATCGTGTGATGTCATCTCGATTCCTTCGATGCTGCAACTCGCGAACAGCAGGGAGCGAATCCTTTTTCTCGCACACCCTACGCTTCGCGCGCCCCTCACTACCATAATGCATGGCGAATGAGAATTGATTCACCAGTCATCTCACCAACTCGTCGCCTCCTCGTCACAATGCCACTCTTTGGCTCGCGAACAGCCACCTTCTCGCGCGTTCTCGCGCGCGACGCTCCTGGCGGGAGGGCGTGGTAAGTGTTACGCGCTTGCCGTTTGCATGGTTCGACTTATGATTGCCTCCATGATAAGCCTGCTCGATTCCTGGCGCGTCACTTCGACGTGCTCGACCGCTTGAAACAAGGAGCCTCACGCGTGACCTGGGTGCGAAAATTCTTCAAGAACAAGCAAAAGGTTTGGATCGAGGTCGATGAAGAGGGCAACCTCGTCACCGATGAGAACGGCATGGTCCCGATGCGCTACAAGAACGACGACGAAGCGCAGACGTACACCGTTCACCCGAGTAACATCGGCGCGGATGCACCTTCCTCTTCAACATCTTCTTCGTCCTCTTCCTCTTCAGGGGGCAGCACGAGCAAGAAGAGCACCTCTTCAAAGGGGAAGAAGAAGACCTCCTCGAAGAAGAGCAGCGTCACGTTCGAGGGGTACGAGACCCCTGGCGAGCAGATCATCTCGACTGAGATCCCCGAGGAGCTCCTCGATGTCGATCCTCCCAAAAAAGGAATCATCGAGGTCTACACCGATGGCGCCTGCCAGGGGAACCCTGGACCATGCTCTTACGGGCTGTTGCTGCGCGCTGGAAAGCACTACAAGGAGGTCAGTCAGTACCTCGGCGAGGGCACCAACAATATCGGAGAGTTGACCGCGATCCTGGCGGCGCTCCAGACGATCGAGGTGCGCGATATCCCCGTGCGTCTGCACACCGACTCGAGCTACTCCATCGGCGCGCTCACGCAAAACTGGAAGATCAAGGCCAACAAGGATCTTATCCTGAAGACGCGCGCCCTGATGGCCGAGTTCGATGACCTCGAACTCATCAAGGTCAAGGGGCACGCCGGGCTCCCGCTCAACGAACGCGCCGACACGCTGGCCGTCAACGCCATCGAGATTCAGCGCCTTTTGTCCGAGCAGGAGAGCGATGACGAGGCGTGATGCACTCGCAAACAAGCGCCTGTGGTAGATGTTTCGATAAATTCGAATGAATGATTTTGTAAGGCATCGAGGTCACGGGGGTAAAAATGAATGCATTCATTTTTACCCCCCTGACCACGATAAAAACCCCCAACGAACCGTGCCGCGCAAGAAGATGTTGCAAGAAGAACAAGCACAACCGGATCTGACCGAAGCAAGCGCGTTCGTCGACCGCATCACCCATGAACTCTCGCGCGTGGTGATCGGCCAGCGCTACATGGTCGAGCGCTTGCTCATCGGTATGCTCACCGGCGGCCACGTCCTGCTCGAAGGTGTCCCCGGGCTCGCCAAAACACTCACGGTCAAGTCCCTGGCAGAGACCGTCGCCGTCGACTTCGCCAGGATTCAGTTCACCCCGGATTTGCTCCCAGCAGATCTTATCGGGACGATGATCTTTGACCAGTCCACGCGCGACTTCGTGCCGCGTCAGGGACCTGTCTTTACCAACATCCTGCTCGCTGACGAGATCAACCGAGCGCCTGCAAAGGTCCAGTCCGCCTTGCTCGAGTCGATGCAGGAGCGCCAGGTCACCATCGGTGACACCACCTATCCCTTGCCCGATCCCTTCCTCGTGCTCGCCACGCAGAACCCGATCGAGCAAGAGGGCACCTACCCGCTCCCGGAAGCACAGGTCGACCGCTTCATGCTCATGATTCGCGTCGGCTATCCGACCCGCGATGAAGAGCGCCAGATCATGGATCTCGTCACCGAGCAGCGCGCGCCAAAATCACTCGACGCCGTCACCACCCCGGAAGAGATCCGCGCCGCCCAACGCGCCGTGCGCAAGATCCACCTCGCCGACAAGCTCAAGGACTACATCGTCGATATCATCTACGCCACGCGTGACCCGGAGCGCTACGGCTTGAAGGATCTCGTCGATTACATCGACTTCGGCGCCAGCCCGCGCGCGACCATTTACCTCAACCTCGCGGCGCGCGCGCACGCGTTCATCCGTCGCGAAGAGGCCGTCTACCCCGAAGACATCAAGGCCGTCGCCTACGATGTCTTGCGCCACCGCGTTATCCCGACCTACGAGGCCGAGGCCGAAGAGATCACCTCCGAGATGATCATCGAGCGCTTGCTCGAAGCGATCGAAGTTCCTTGAATCCCAATGGGATCGAGGCGTGCTTTTCTCGTTGAACAAAGTTCAATTTTTATGGCGCGACATGTAGGATGAGCGCGTTGGACCTTGTTTGACGGTAAAAATCACTCGCGCTCTCGTCACAGAGCGCGCAGCACGGAGGAGAGCCATGAGGACCTATCAAAACCGCGTCGCAGCCATCACCGGAGCAGCCTCGGGCATCGGCCGAGCCCTGGCAAAGGAGCTCGCCGCCCGCGGCGCGCACCTCGCGCTCAGTGATGTGCAGGAAGACGCGCTCGCCGAGACCGCCGCCCAGTGCGAACGCCTCGGCGCACGCGTCACGACACGAATCCTCGATGTCACCGACCGGAAGGCTTTCGACGCCTGGGCGAAGTCGGTCGCCGATGAGTTTGGCGACGTGCATATGATCTTTAACAACGCCGGGATCGCCATCCATGGCACCTTCGAGGAGGTGCCCGACGAGGTCTTCGAGCGCGTCATCGACGTCGACTTCTGGGGCGTGATCCACGGCACGCGCGCGTTTCTCCCATACCTCAAGCGCGCCAGCGAAGGTCACATCATCAACATCTCGAGCGTCTTTGGCATCATCGGCGTCCCTGGCCAGAGCGCCTACAACTCGGCCAAATTCGCCGTGCGCGGCTTCACCGAGTGCTTGCGCCAGGAACTCGACCTGAGCCACCCACACGTGCGCGCCACCTGCGTGCACCCCGGCGGCATCAAGACAAACATCGCGGCTGCCGCGTCATTCGTGGGGCAGGGCTTTGGCAAGACCGAGCCCGACGCGCTCGCCAGAGATTTCGACAAGCTCGCGCGCACCACCCCCGAGGTCGCCGCCAGGGTGATCCTCTCAGGTGTCCTCGAGGATCGCGCGCGCGTCCTTATTGGCCCCGACGCCACCGTCATCGACGTCATCCAACGCGCGATGCCTGGCTCCTATCATTCACTCGTCAAGAAGTTCTTCTCCCGCACCTTCAAGGGGAAGAAGAAATAACCCTCACCTCGCTGCCATTGCCATGCTCCCCAAAGAACTGATCAAGGCTGTAAAACACCTCGAGATCGTGGCGCGTCGCGCCGTCAACGACCAACTCGCCGGGCAATACCAGAGCGTGTTCAAGGGGCGAGGGATGGATTTTGTCGATGTCCGCGCCTACCAGCCGGGCGATGATATTCGCGTCATCGACTGGAACGTCTCGGCGCGCCTGGACGATCTCTACATCAAGCAGTTCGTCGAAGAGCGCGAGCTGACCGTGTTCCTGCTCGTGGACGCCTCTGGTAGCCAGCTCTTTGGCACCCAGTCGCGCCGCAAGCAGGAGTGCGCCGCAGAGCTCGGCGCGCTGATCGCCTTTAGCGCCATCAAGAACAATGATCGCGTCGGCCTGATCACCTTCACCGACAAGATCGAGACCTTCATCCCGCCAAAGAAAGGGCGCAAACACGTCCTGCGCGTCATCACCGAGATCCTCGAGCAGCGCACCACCGCGCGCGGCACTGACATCTCCGCTGCGCTCGAGCACCTCTCGCGCATCACGCGCAAGAAGGCGGTCGTCTTCCTTATCAGTGATTTTCAGGACGAGGGCTTCGAGAAGGCGCTCAATATCTCGAGCCGACGTCACGAGATCGTGCCCATCTTCCTCATCGACCCGATGGAAGAAAAGCTCCCGAATATGGGTATTATCCAGGTGGAGAACCCGGAGACGGGCGAGCTCCTGACGGTCGATACCACCAGCAAGAAGATCCGCGATGCTTACGAATACGCCGCCACTGCCCAACGCGAGGCGCGCGAGAAGGCTTTCAGAAAGCGCAAGATCGACCACGTCGTGGTTCGCACCGACGAGGACTACCTCGCGCCGCTCCTGAAGTACTTCCGGCTGCGCGCGCGAAGGGCTTGACACCCGCGCGCGAAGTCATAGCTTTGTCGACCGGGCTTTCACTGCAAGAAGTCTGGCGCCTCCGGTCTCGATTGTATCATTGCAGAGAAGATCCTCGAGGCTTGGGTGCCATGGATGGTTTTGATGTCGAATCTCATGCTTGGCAGATATCGTCTCACACATTTCACGACCACGTTGCTCATTCTGCTGCTCTCGACGACCTCGGCGCTCGCGCAAGGCGATGACGCACAGGATACGTCCGCGCCTCCTCCTGCTCAGACCACAACCGACACCGAGGGGAAGGAGCGCGCCAGAGAGACCACGCCTCCTTTAAAGGAGGCCACGCAGCAAGCAGAGGAAGACGGCGAAGATACGGCCGCGTTGATTCCTCCCCCCGAGCAACTCGAAGCGTCACTGCAACAGAAGGTCGAGCTGCCCGATGCGCTCCCTGTCGGAGAGCCGCTAAAGCTCACGCTCGAAATCACGCACCCGCAAGGCGCGCTGATCCAGCCTCCTGAAATCACCGGCACGCAACGCTGGTCGCTCGCCTCCTCGCGAATCCTGAGCGCGGGTGGAGAATCACTCCCCACGCACACGACCATCGAGCTGCTCCTGGTCCCCACCATCGTCGGGACCTCGCAGATCCCGCCGATGCCACTGTTGGTGCTGGGCGATGGCGGAGATCGCGTGGTGCTAAAGACCGATCCTCTCGAGGTCAAGGTCATCACGACGCTCGCACAGGATGATCCGCTCGAGTTCCGCGCGGCCAGACCTCCTGTCCCTATTTACACGGTCGATTATACGCCGCTCTGGGTCGGGCTCGGCGCTGGCGCCACGCTCTTGTTGGGGCTGGTCGGGCTCCTCCTGTTGCGCCGTCGCCTCGACGCGCGCCCTGAGCCCGCCGCCGAACCGCGTGATATCTACGAGGTCGCGCTCGAGAAGCTCGAGGAGCTCGAGCGCTCCGACTTGCTCGAGCGCGGGCAGCTCGTGTTCTACTACACCCAGATGTCCGAGGCCGTGCGCGAATACCTCGGCGCGAGGTATGGTTTCCCAGGCACGGAGCTCACCTCGACCGAGATCATGATCCGGTTGCACGCGGTGCGCTGGCCTCATGGCTTGAGCGAGCGCGAGATCGAGGACTGGCTCAGGCGTTGCGACCGCGTCAAATTCGCCGACATGAGGCCCGAGGGTGAGGCGAGCCGCGCTGCGTTGAGGCAAGCGTACACGATCCTCGAGCTGACGCGTCCGAAACAGGAAGAGCAGGAGCAAGAGCAGGACGCGGAGCAACAAGACGGGTCGCCAGCAGCAGAGATGGCGGACGCTTCGCTTCCTCCTCGCAGGCAGCGCCGCAACGCTCCATCGCTCGAACCACCGCGCGCCGCGGCGCTGTCGGAACGTGCAGGTGAGCAAGAACCCGCGCCACCAAAAGAACCTGAAGAAAAACAGGAGGATGCTTCCCCTGAAGGGGAGGACGCCTCCGAACCGATCGCATCGAAGGAAGAAGTTATGACGCCGCCCGCTGAAGACGCGGCGGAGATCGAAGCGCCAGCGCGGTCGGGCGGCCCTGTATTCGGGGTGCTCGATTGGGATACGCTCTCTTCGATCGTCGACGAGGCTGACAACGAGGAGGAGGAGTGATGGGAGGAACGACGTTCGCCTATCCCTGGGTCTTGCTCGGGTTGATCCTGATTCCATTGCTCGCGGTGTGGCGCTTCTGGCCAAGCATCCGAAGGCGCCACGTGGGCACCTTCCTCTTCTCGCAGTTCCAACTGCTGGCAAAGCACCCGCGCACCTGGCGCACTGTTTTGTTGCCGCTCCCGGACATCTTGCTGCTTGTTGCTCTGGGGCTCGCGATCGTCGGATTGGCGAGACCGCAGGCGATCCTCGCGGAAGAGGTCGAGGTCGAGGGGATCGATATCTACCTCGCGCTCGATATGTCCGGCTCGATGCGCGCCATCGATCAGGATCTGGACGGCGTGCGCAGGCTCGCCAACCAGGGGAGGCGACCTCAGAACCGCTTCGAGTATGCCGTCGATACGCTCAAGGACTTCGTGAAGAGCCGCGCGTTCGACCGCATCGGTATGGTGGTCTTTGCCAAGGACGCCTACCTCCAGTTCCCGCTCACGCTCGATTACAACACTATCCTCGGGATGCTCGATCGGCTGCGGCTCGGAGACATCGACGAGGGCGGCACCGCGATCGGCAACGCGCTCGGGCGAGCGATCGCCGGGTTAAAGGACAGCGAGGCGAAGACCAGGATCGTCATCCTGATTACCGATGGAGACCGCCGCGGCGGGAACATTTCGCCAAGGCAAGCGGCAAAGATCGCGGCGGACACAGGGATCAAGATCTTCCCCATCCTCGTGGGACGCGAGGGGCCAACGCTGGTTCCGGCAGGTCGCAACTTTCTGACCGGGCAGTTCTCCTATCAGCAGCGCGAGTACCCGATTAACCCGGAGCTCTTGAAAGAGATCGCCTCGACCACCGATGGCGAGTACTTCCGCGTCACGGACGCCGAGGGATTGCGCGAAGGATTGCACCAGATCCTCGACCGCTTCGAGCGCTCCAGGGTGCAAGACAACACGAGCGTCGACTACCGCGAGCTCTACCACCAGTGGGTCCTCTGGGCGCTGCTGCTCGTCGCGTTCCAATCCGTCTTGCGGCACACGCTGCTGCGGAAGTTTCCTTGATACTGACTTTGATCGAACGAGACCTCTCATGCACTTCGCAAACACAGAAGCGATGACATATGGGCTCCTGATCCTGGTCATGATCGTGGCCATGGTCGGGTATTGGATCTGGAAGCAGCGGCTCAAGAAACAGCTTGGCCACCTGCCCATGATCGAGGCGATGAGCGACGAGCACTCCGCGCGTCGCCAGATCGCCAGCGGTGTATTCGTGATCCTCGGCGCGCTCTGCTTGCTCGTCGCATTGATTCAGCCACAGTGGGGGCAGACAGACCGCGTCATCAAACGCACGGGCATCGACGTCGTATTTGCCCTCGACCTGTCGCGCTCGATGCTCGCCAGGGATGTCTCGCCGTCTCGCTTGCAGGCAGCAAAGAACGAGATCCAGACCACGCTCGAGCGCCTCGGCGGGGATCGCGTCGGGCTCGTCGTCTTCACCGCAGTGAGCTTCGCGCAGTCACCGCTGACCACAGACTATGGCGCGATGCGTTTCTACCTTAAAAAGCTCGTCCCCAGGCAGATGCCTTATGGCGGGACCTCGGTGGGGCGCGCGCTCGATGACTCGGCGGACCTGCTGCTCGGCAAGACCGAGGATGACCAGGGCGGTGATTCGCCCATGAAGCGCGCCAAGAACCAAATCATCGTGCTGATCACTGATGGTGAGGATCACGAGTCCAACCCGTTGCAAACCGCGCAACATATCGGTCGTCAGGGGATTCACATCGTGACCGTGGGTTTTGGCTCCGAGAAAGGGGAGCGCATCCCTGTTTATCGCGATGATGGGACGCTCACAGGATACAAGCGCGATCGCGAAGGGAAGTACGTCCGCACAAAGCTCGACGAGTCGACCTTGAAGAAGATCGCCACCGAGACGGGCGGCATCTACATCCCTTATCGCGGTGAGAACTCGGTCGCCTACGGCGTCCTCGAGTACATCAACCAGCTCGAGAAGACCGAGCTCGAGGCGCTCATGCGCCAGCGCTACAAGGAGCGCTACATGTGGTTCCTGTTGCCCGGCGTGCTGTTGCTGATGCTCGGCTTTGCCATCGGAGATCGCCGCAGGCCAGGCAGAAAGCGGGTGGGAGAGGGCGCCGCGCCGCCCAAGGTCCGCGCCTTGCTCGAGGCATCCAAAAAATCACTCATCCTGATGATGTTGCTTGTTTGTTCGCTCTCCCTCACAGGTTGCGAGGACACCTTCCGCGTGGTCGTCGATCCTGTCGAGCGCGGCAACACCTTGCTCGAAGAGGGCGATTATCCAGGCGCCATCACGGCCTACAAGGAGGCTGGAGAGCAAGGCTTCGATCAGCCATCGCTCGCCTACAATCTGGGGCGCGCGCACATGGGCGCGAAGAACTGGGACGAGGCGCAGGCGTCGTTCGCGCGCGCGCTCGAAACGCAGGACAAGGATCTTCGCTTCGACACCCTCTACAACCTCGGCCTCGCGCTCTCCGAGCAGGAGAAGTGGCAGGACGCCATCGATCTCTTTCGCGACGCGCTCCTGATTTACGCGGACAACCCCGAGGCTCGAACGCAGAAGCGCTACCAGGACGCGGTGCACAACCTCGAGGTGGCGTTTAACAAGTTGTATCCTCCCTGCGCGACGCTCGAGGATGATCGCGAGGAGAACGACGAGCCTGGCGCCGCATCACAACTCGAAGAGCTGAAGCTCGAGGGGCGCAGCCTGTGTGGCGAGGATGACGACTGGTATGCGGTCCCGGTCCTGCCGGGAACGCAGGTCGCCGTCACCGCGACCTTCAAAGAACTTCGCGATGTACCACTCCCCGAGCATCGGTTCTTGCCACGCGTTGAGGACCTCCAGATCGCGCTCTTCGACATCAGCGGCGAGCGTGTGCTCCGCGTCGATCAAGGCCAGCGCGAGGATGGAAAAGAGGTCGAGGTCAAGACGGTGATGAAGAAGGGAAGCCGCGCGAGCCAGGAGACGGTGCGCGTGATCGAGCGCTTTACCGTCACGCCAGATATGCTCCCCGGCGGCGCGCCAGCGCTCTTGCTCAAGGTGAGCGCCGCAGACGAGTTGGAGTTCTCCTATGATCTCGACATCACCGCGATCCCTCCCTGTGATGCGCTCGAGGATGACTTCGAGGACAACGATGACAGCAGGAGCGCCAAGGTTCTCTCGGAGGCATCCAATCAACTCCACATTTGCTCGGGGGATGAGGACTGGTTCTCGGTCGAGGTCGGGCTTGGCGACACCTTCTTTGTCGACATCCAGGGGCAACCTGACATCGAGCGCGAGGTCCCACCGGAGCTCTCACTCGAGATCTTTGCTCCTGATGGGAGCAGGGTCGCCGCTGGTAAGCCTGATGGTGGCGTGATCACGGCAGGCGTCTGGGAGGTCAATGAACCGGGCGTCTTCAAGGTTCGTATCAGCGGCGTGGGCGGAGATCAGCAGGGGCCTTACAAACTCGATCTCTTCTCCTTCGCGCCGTGTCCTTTTGGTGATGATCGCTTCGAGGAGAACGACGCGCCAGGTTCAGAGACGCAACTCGACGCGCAGGTTCCCGTGCAGCGCTATCTGAGGATTTGCCCCGAGGATGCGGACTTCTACAGGATGCCGCTCCCCGATCCTGACGCGAACAAGAAGCAGGACCCAAAGACCAAGACGCCCGATGACATGAAGCCCGCAGAGAAGAAGCCGAGGCGTCTCGCGCTCGGGCTCTCACTCGTGGAGCCGCCCGCCGAGGTCGCCATCCCGCTCGAGGAGCAGCGCGTGGACTTCGAGCTGATGAGCGAGTCAGGCGACCAGATCTTGCTCGAGAGCAAGCCTTATCAGCCCGCTCCACCTTCCGATGCCAGTAAGAGCAGCGGCGACAAGAAGAAAGAGGAGCCTGAGAATCCGGCGGCGTCGATGAAGATCGATCGGGTGTTGCAAACTGAACTCGACGCCGAGAGCGCGCTTATTCGCGTTCAGGGCACGCAGACCTTCTATCACCTGGTCCAGCTCGAGTCGCCGCCATCGAGCTCGGATCAACAACAGCAAGATCAGCAGGACCAACAGGACCAGCAAGAAAACGAGGATCAGTCGGAGAACCAGGACCAGGAAGGGGACTCCGAAAATCAAGAGAAGGACGAATCTTCCGACGAGGAGCAAGACTCCAAGGGTAAGGACGACGGCGAGGAGCAAGAGCCCGAGCAAGAGAAAGAGGACGAGGGCAAGTCCGAGGAAGAAGAGGACAAAGAGGACGAGGAGGGCAAGGGCAAGCCCATGAATCCACAAGATGCCGAGGTTCAACGCATCGAGGATATCCTGCAAGCGCTCGAGGAGAGCGATGACAACTTCCAGATGCGCAAGGCGCTCGAGAACACCCCGAGTCGACACATCGAGAAGGACTGGTGATGTCAGCGCTTAGCAAACAACACACATCGAATACGCTCGCGATGCTCGTCATCGCGGCCTGGACGTTTTTCGGGCTCGCGCCATCGCCCGCGCTCGCAGCAGGGGATGATTCGCGCGCCAGCGTGAGCATCGACACCGAGATCGTCGAGGTCGGTGGAACCTTCGAGTACACCATCAACGCGGCCACCAACGGCAACAGCAATATTCGCCTGGTCAAGGAGCCTGACTTTCGCCCATTCGCCGTGGTCGGGCGCAGCCAGATGCCGCAGTTCATCGTGCGCAATGGTCAGGCGCAGCGCAGCCTGACGATCCTCTACAGGTTGCGCACGCGACGCATCGGGGACTTCGACATTTCGCCGCCCGTGATCGAGATCGGTGGAGAGAAGCTCACGCCAAAGAGCGTCAAGCTCAAGGTCGTCAAGGAGGGCGAAGCGCCACGTAAGCAAGGGCCATCCAAGACGGACGCGGCCTATATCGACGTGGACCTCGAGCCCAAGAGGAACCCTTATGTCGGCGAGCAGGTCGTGCTCGAGTACAACCTGTTTATGGACTCGAGACAGATCGATGGTCAGCCGCATCCTCCCACAGAGCCTAGCCTGGACGCGTTCTGGATCGAGGACTTGAGCGGCAAGACGGCAGGCACCAAACAACTCGTCAGGTTGGGCTCACGCTTCTTCGAGAAGGTGCAGCTTCGCAAATACGCGCTCTTTCCACTGCGCGCAGGCCCCGCGACCATCGATCCGATGAAGGTCGATATTGTCACAGGGGGATTCCTCACGCGCCAACGCACCTTTAACATCAGCAGTGATACGATAAAGCTCGACGTGCAGCCGCTGCCGCCTGATGCGCCAAAGGGGTTTTACGAAGGGAACGTGGGGGACTGGAACTTCCTGGTGACCACGGACCTTCGCGAGACGCGCGTGGGCCGCGCGGTCACCATCAAGGTCATCGCGCGCGGCGATGGCCAACCTGGACGTTTGCAGCTCCCTGACTTGCCCGAGATCGAAGGGACCAAGCTCGCCAACAGCGAGGAGCGCAGCGACAGCAAGATGCGTGGCGATCGCGTCGTCGGGGAGAAGACGCACAGCTACGCGTTGACGCCCTTGAAAGAGGGTGCGCTCACGATCCCCTCGCTCAGCTTCTCATACTTTGATCCCGAGGCTGGCGAGTATCGCACCAAGGAGAGCGCGCCGATCACGATCAAGGTTGGCGCAGGCACGCTGCCTGAAGAGGTCGAGGATCTCCCCGAACCAGAGGCGCGCCGCTCCGGTTCGACCGAGGATGATCTGCTCGCGTCACTTCGCAGCGAGATGAGCAAGCCACGGCGCGATATCTCCTACGGCACTCGCCGCCACATCCTCGAGCCAGGATCACTCGCTTACATGATCCTCGCCGGGTTGCCGCTCGCGATCCTGTTTCTCCTGGGCGCCACGCCATTGCTCGGCCGGTTTGTTCGCAGGGAAACCCCTGGCAAGAAGCGCAAGCAGGCCGTGAAGGAGGTCCGCGCGCAGCTTGAAGAAGCGCGCAGCGCTGGAGAGCGCGGTTGGGATCTTGTCATGGGCGCGATCAAATCTTACGCGACCGATGTGCTCGGGCTCTCGTCGGGTCACGTGACCGAGCGCGAGCTCCCCTCACGCGCGCAGAAGGTCGGCGTCCCGGAAGAACTCGCCAGGGAGCTCGGTGAGCTGCTCGGCGAGTGCAACCGCGCGCGCTTTTCTCCCACGGCAAAGAGCCAGGATGCGGCGCGCGAGGCGCTCGTCGAGCGCGCGAGCAAGGCGATCGACGAACTCGAGTCCTTGCGAAAGAAGAAGAAGCTCTCGCTCGATGGTGTCGCGCACCTGGCAGTCCTTGTCGGCGCGAGCCTCTTGCTGTTCGTGGCAGGTGCCGCGTTGGCGCCATCCGATGCTCACGCCAGTGATGCGTTGAACAAAGCAAAGGGCGTCAGTGCCAGAGCGTTGGAGGCGCAGGATGCCAGAAAGTGGGACGAGGCGATCGCGCTCTGGGAAGAGGTCGACGCGCTCACTCCCAACGAGCCCGATGTGCTCTACAACCTTGGAACATGCGCGATGCAGGCTGGTGAGTTGGCCAGGGCAAGGCTCGCGCTCGAGCGCGCCTTGCTCCATGATCCTCAGGGAAGAGACATCGCCAACAACCTCGACCTCGTCACGCGCATGATCCGCGTCCGCACCATCGAGCGTGTGCGTGGCAGGAGCGCGCGCGTGGGCGTCTCGGATGATTTCTTCTTCTGGGATATCGCCAGGCGCGTGACCGCGAGGGCGCTCTCGCTCCTGTTGCTCGTCTCGTTGTGGATCTTGCTCGTCGCGGTCCTCGCGAGGCCGCGCGTGCGCCAACCTGGAGTCAGGGACACGTTGATGATCCTGATCGTCCTCGCCGCTGTTTTGGCGGTGTGTTCCGGGGCGGGTTGGATCGCGCGCGAGCAGATCATGCGCCAGGTGCACCCGGCGATCGTGATGGCCGAGGAGCCCGCGCTGCGCGAGGGACCGAGCGAACACGCAGCATCGCTTGGCGCTGCACATCCCGTGGCGTCAGGAATGCGCGTCCCCATCGAAGAGACGCGGCAAGGGTGGTCGAAAATCCGCCTCCCCGATGGCACCAGCGGTTGGGTTCACGCCGACGACCTGAGCCGGATTCGGTAAACAGATCTCACGGTGATTCGCTGCTTCGCGGAGTCATTCGCGCGGGGGTTGCGAGGAGGCCAGGTTGGCCTCTTCGATCGCCTCGAGTGATTCCTGGCTCATCCCCTGTTTCTCCAAGATCGCCAGGATAAATGCGCTCTTCCCCTCGACGTAGGCGTCGATGTCGCGCGGGTGCTTTCTCGCGAGTTCTTGCTTGAGCGCGCCATAGGCGCGCGCCTCGTCCGGGTGTTCGCGCAGGTAGTCGCGCAGCAACAGGTGGTTGCGCAAGGACTCCGCGCCCTCGATGCACACGTAGAGGTTGTGCGTGTGCAGTTCTTCTTCTCCTTCGTAACGAAACGCGTGGCGATCTTTGATCCCCAGCTCTCCCCGGTGGGTGTACTCGAGCGTCGAGAGCGCCTCGATGGCGTCGTCGAGTTGTTCGCGCGCGACGATGATGTCGATATCGATCACGGGTTTTGCCGCGAGCCCTTTTACCGAGGTGCTCCCGACATGTTCGATGGTGTGCGCGATCCCATCGAGTGCGTTGGAAAGGCGCATTCGGAGCGCTTCGAAGTGATGCGCCCATGCATCTGAATAAAGTTCGACGACGATTGTTTTTGGCATGGCTTTTCCATTGTGAGTGAAAAAGTTTGGTAACAAGTGATTTTCTTGTGACCAAGTGATTCAACGTTTGGTCAACGTCGACAAAGACGGATGCCCCGTCTCTTTCGCGCGTGCAGGTGGCTCTCCGCATCGCGCGTTTTTCCAACGTCCTAACTCGGGGAAGGAGCCTTGATGAGCGAGCGAAAGTGTACTCTTCGCGCGTTGTTCGGAGCGATGGTGATGCTCACTGCGGTGGCGCAATCATCTTTGGTTACAGCACAGCCCGTGCCCACCAACAGTCGTGATTTCACGCGCGCGTATGACGAGATCGTGCGCGGTGATTTTGTGCGCACAGGGAACTCGGTCATGACATGCGACCGCACACGAGAGTCTGCGGCGCAGTGCAATGATATCGAGAGAACCACGGGCGCGATTGTTTATAACAACAACAACACCTACACGCGTTGGATCGACATCGACAACGTCCAGAGCACGTATAACTCGAGCTCGGGCAAGATCTCGATCCCCGCAAACGCGACCATCGCGTGGGCAGGGTTGTACTGGACGGTGAACACCAAGTCCAACGGCTCGATCACGAACACGGCCTCGACGGCAAGGACGCAGGTGCTCCTCGACCTGCCTGGCGGCGGCTACAACTACACGACGCAGGTCGGGGACTGGTGCAGCTTCCTGACGCAGTACCAGACCTGCTTCAAGAACGTGACCTCGTTGGTGCAATCGGCAGGGACGGGCAACGACCTCGAGTTCACCGTGGCAAACGTCGCGGCGAACACGGGCGAGGATGACTTTATCGGCGGCTGGGAGTTGATGGTTGTCTACGAGGCGCCGACCTTGCCATACCGCAGCCTGACGATCTTCCACGGCTTCAAGTCGTATGGAGCGAACGTCTCGCAAACGTTTGTCGCGAATGGATTCTTGACCCCCCTCAACGGCCCGATCAACGCCGACCTCGGCATCTCGATCACCGAGGGCGACAAGGGATCGGCAGACACTGCTTCATTCAACGGGACCAACGTCTCCAACGCCATCAGCACGGCCACGGACGCTGGCGATGGCTCGATCGCGACGAGCACAGGCCACCTCCCCGGACGTACCCCTGCCTACCGCAACACGCTCGGGTTGGATATCGACACCTACTCGGTCGATGCTTTGGTGAGCAACGGCCAGACCTCGGCGACGATCAGGATGAACGCGGGTAGCGGCGAGGAGAACCAGTTCTACAAGGTGGACTTCGCCGTCGATGTGTACTTCCCCGAAGTTACGACCGTGAAGAGCGCGGTGGATCTGAACGGTGGCGACCTCGTCGAAGGTGACGAGCTCGAATACACGATCACGATCTCGAACGATGCGGCCGCCTTCGATGACGCGGTCAACGTCGTCCTCACGGATATGATCCCGTCGAACACGACCTACAAGCCGGGCTCGATGCAGGTTGTTTCTTCACCTGCGATGGGCCCTGCTGCCGGTCCTTTGACGGACGCTGCCAATGATGATGTCGGCGAGTTCGACGCGACCGCAAACCAGGTCTTCATGGCGCTCGGGCGCGGCGCGACTGCATTATCAGGAGGTGTCCTTCGCCCCGGTGATTCCACCACGGTCAAGTTCTCGGTCATCATCGACGCGATCGCGTTCGGCGATCAGGGTGTGGATGTGGTGAACGAAGCGCTCGTTTCTTTCGAGGGCGCGACGCTCGCTGCTTCTGGTACGAGCAACCCCGCGACCTCGCGCTCCGAGGACCCCGTCACGGGTGGCCCGACGACCAACGAGGCGGACGATGACACGGACGGCGACGGCCTGGGACGCAGCGACCTCGATCGCGATGATGACGGCATCCTCAACATCATCGAGCTCGGTGGCGTAGAAGCCACCGTCGACACCGAATGTTACGGCACGCCAGAATGGAGCGAACCCCACCCCGATGGATT
>JAYZVO010000038.1:0-62979 GCA_036155555.1 Myxococcota bacterium | reverse complement strand
CCGGCTTGGGGCCACCGGGGTGCTGGGGCGCTCTGTTAACCGGGGGTTTTCGCGGTTATACCGCGCGGTTAAACCTGCGAGCCCATGCATCGGCGGCATCGTTCAACGCGAGAACAACAACGCGTCGCGCCAGCGCGAACCCTCGTCGCGAAGACGCGAGGCTGGTTCAATGCGCCACGGCGACAAGGTTCGAGTAAAGAGAACGAACCACACAACGGAGCGCGCATGACCGGCACGAAGCTCACCATCCACGGCAAGCAATTCTCGCTCACCGGGCAGTTCGAGGATCACACTCACGAGCAAATCACCACGCTCATCGAAGCAGCGGGAGGTTCAGTGACGCGCTCGACAGGTAAAGGGACAGACTACGTCCTCGTGGGTACGAACGCTCGCGGAGAGGCTTATGGTGCTGCGGTGCTTCTCGGGCACACGATGATCTGTCAGGAAGACCTCCTCCGCGCGCTATCTGGAGAGGACGTCTTTCTCGAAGAACCTGAGCGCGCGAGTGAGGATCGCCACTCGCTGTTCGGCGAGGTGCGAAGTCTGCTCCATGACGCCGCGCCCTCTCGAGCGACCTGGCAGGAGCTGACGAGATTGCTCGACCTGTGCGAACCGGCGCAACTCGAACCTCTCGTCTACTACATCGAGGGCCACATCCTGCAATGGGAGCAGGCAGGACTCGTCGGCTCGGCCTATGACCTCGGTGATGCGCGCGAGAGCAAATCACGCTCGCGCGGAATCCGCGGCGAGCTGCGCGTCGCGCCGGAGCGTTGGGTCGGCGAGATGGTACGCGGAGCGTTTAACACCAAGCACAGGTTGATTCGCGCGCTGGATCTAACCTCGAGCGGCCTCAGCAGCAGCCGAATCTGCAAGCTGCTGACGAACCCTCAAATGAATCAGGTCGAGCATATCGCGCTCCCGACTTCGAAAAGGCTCACAGAGCACCTGGTCAAAAAACTGTGCGCCGCGCCTCTCTCGAACACCGTGCGCAGCCTACACTTGAGGTGCCCGCCTGAAGGCTTTCACACCCTCTCCCAGTGGTTCTCACAGCACAGCCAGGGACGCGGTGCGCTCCGCGAACTCGACCTCTCAGGCTTGCAATCATCGACGTGCTTCGACTTCCTCGAGGCGCCCTATTTTCTGGGGATACAGCGGCTTCACGTTCACAGATGGGATATATCCTCTCTGACAGGACGAGCCATCCCGGACCTCGAGCGCCTCGACATCTCGAACCCCGATTTGGAGAGCGTCGCAGAATATATCCAACATCTGCCTCGCGAGAACAAACTGCACAGCCTGGCGCTGCTCGGGAGCTTCGACGAACACTGGCAGACGCTGCTCGATATCGGTGATTTGCTCTCAGTCTCTTACCCTGGTCACCTCGACTTGCTCGAGATGCACATCCCCAAAAAACACTTCGACGTGCTCGATGCGAGCGAGAGGAAGACTTTTAGAGGATCATTTTACAAGGCGAAGCTCCTCTCGAGCGTGAAAACCCTGAACATTGGAGAGATCAAGGAGGTGCTCGATCTCGACAGGCTCGCTCGCCGCTTCCCCTCACTCGAGGTTCAATAATTGCTCTCTTTACGATCTAACAAGAACATTGAGCCAGAGCACCGTCGAGTGGTATTCCAGGTGCCCGAAGACGAGTAGCATGACAGCGCGGAGGTTCACGTGGCGAATGAAGTGTTTTCGATCGAGTGGCAAGACGAGGTCGGGTTATCCATCCAACTCACCGAGACCGAGCGCGCCCTGATCGAGGATGTCGCCTGCGAAGATGCACGCGTGGCACCCTCGCAAAGCGAACGAAAGCCGTTCTCACTCGAGGAGTGCGCCAAGGCGTGGGGGATCGCCCGAAAACGCTACAGCAACGAAGAATCACCGAGCGTCATGGTCAGCCACGCGCTCAGCGAAATGTGGCTGCTCGAACGTGAATCGCTAGAGACCTACGAGTTCTGGACACAGCTCAAGCTCGACGCGATCAGCGGTGAGAAAGCCACGCTCGACTTCGACCAGCTCGTCGATCCCAGGTGGCGAGACTCCCCCAAACTCAGTGACGAAGAGACGCGCCGAGAACTCGTCGGGCGGCTGGCAGCGTGGCTCTCCGATGGTCGCCTCGATGGCATCACTTCCACGAGCTACTACGCGACATGGTACCATCGCTGGGCGAAGCTGTTGGACGCGCTGCTGCCACCTGGCGAGTTCGTCTCGATGCTGATCGCCAATGGTCTGCGAGGCGTTCCCCTGGGAGGCATACTCGAGGGCCTCGCCAAGAGCACCTGGGAGCGCAGGTTGGCCAACGGTGACGCGCTCGAAGCGCTGGGCGATGCGTTCTACGAAACACTCGACCCCGCCTGGGTGCAAACCATCTTCACGAGCGCACCTAACCCACGCGCCGCGCGCGCACACTACGAGCGACTGGAACATGATGTGGGTTTCTGGTTTGTCCTCGATGTGCTCGACGATGGCGATGACGACCACTTCCTTCAGTGGTGCGAGGTTTATCACGCGCACATCAAGGCAAATGACAGGGGCTATTACTCGCGCAAATCGGAGCTTGGCAAAAATGAGCCCGCGCTGCGCCTCCTCGTGCGCCTTGGCCCCTCGGAAGAGAGCATCGAGCACTTCACGCGCTTGCTCGCCGACTTCCCCCACTCTTACACCCACGCCTTGCGCCATGTACACGCGCCATGGCCCGTGTCTCACTGGTACGAGATCCTCCAGAAGAAGAGCCTGAGTAACCTCTGGCCAGCGATCGAGGAGTGGTTGCTCGGCGAAGGCGCGAACGCCGTCGCAGGGCTCGTCTCACTCGCCGAGCGCCGCGGCAAGCGACGCACCTTCGCCATCGAATGGCTGCAAAAGTACGTCGAGGCAGGACACACAGAGCTCGTCGAGCAAAGCATCGACCGCGCGCCGGAGAAGATCGCCACGCTCCTGCGCGAGCAAGTCCTGGCGCCCGCCACACAGTCTGACGAGCCAGCAACGACCACCCCAGCAGGAGATCCCACGCTCGCAGGTGCTCTGTCCGATCGGCTCGTGAAAGCAAAGGACATCCTCGAGTTGGAGGACGCCCCCGAAGGGCTCTCGTTCCTCTGTAACCTGGAGGTCGAGCGGCACATCTTCCAGGATAAGGACGACGACACTGACATCGCATGGCCGCTGGTTCGCCTTCGCGGCAAGAAGCGCGCGCTCTCGGCGGCGCTCGTCAAGGGTGTTTGCGACGCATTGATTTATAGAAATCGCACCTATCAGTCCTTCCCGAGCGTGAAACGCCTCATCGAACAAGGGCACTGGGGCGGAGAAAACCCAGAGCTGGCCGAAGCGTTCGTGCGCTTGCGCGAGGAGTGCGACGCAGAGGATCTCGACGCGCTCTGGTGCTTCCTGCACGACGCACAGGTCGGCGCCTGGATCTGGGGAGCCGTTCGCGAGATCGGTGGGCAGCGCGCCATCACCATCGCAGGCTCCAAGCTGCGCAACGATCAACACCGCGAGCACCTCAATGATGAGAGTTATCCCGACGCGCGATTGATTTATGGACTCTACTTTCAAGGCTCGCACGAGGCGTGGGCACAGATCGTCTCTGCGCCAGCGATGGCGCATGGGCGAGCGCGCGATAACGTCTTTGACTCCGCGGTAGAGATCGCCACCGTAAAAATCGCCGAGGCGTCGGGGTGGACAGTATCCCAGTGCCGCGCGCGCCTCGTGCCCACGCTCGGGCTCGACGCGAAAGCATCCATCAGCTTCGATTACGGAAAACGCATCATCACGCTCCGCGTCGATCCATCGCTCCAGATCTTACTCGAGGATGACAAAGGCAAGAGCTACCGCTCCGTGCCGAGCGCGCGCAAGGGCGAGGACTCGCTCGTCGTCGAGCAACACAAGCAATCGCTGAAGTGGTTGCGCGAGGTGCTCCAGAAAGCGATCGAGGACGCGCGCATGCGCTTCGAGTTGGAGATGGCCAGGATGCACACACGCACGCTCGAAGCGTTGCGCCATGAGGTCCTCGACCACCCCTGGCAGCGCCACTTCGTGCGCTCGCTCGTGTGGGGGCACTACGTCGACGGAGAGCTGGAGCAAACGTTCCTGTGTGATGAAGATGGCAGCCTCGTCGACGCTGACTTTGACGCCGTCGACCTCCCGGAGGATGCGATGGTCGCGCTCGTCCACCCGATCGAGCTCACCGATCAGCAAATCCTGGCATGGGAGCAAGCCCTCGCAGACTCCGAGATCATCCAACCACTGCAACAACTCGAGCGCCCCACCTATCCGACACAGATGTGGGAGGACGAACGTAAGTGGCTGGCCGAGGAACTGAGCTGGCGAGAGTATACCTCGAGCAAGCTGGTGAAGTTGCTCGGTTGGGAGAGGCATGACACGCCGCGACGCGGAGGCATGTATGGGGGCCACATCTGGTATTGCGCGCATGCGTTCCCGACGCTCGGGCTACGCGCAGGTTATCTGTATTACGAGAAGCAATGGCGCGTGAAGTCCGAGGCATTATCGTGCGGCCTGTACTTCTTCAAGGATGACGACGACGAGCGCCCGGAGAATGTCGTTCCATGGGAGGATGTGCCCGCGCGCGCTGTCTCGGAGTTGCTCGTCGACCTGCACGCGGCGGCGGAAAAGGAGTGAGGCGACAACTCACCCAAAAATCACTCGGCCACGAGCCGCACGCGCAGCTTCGGTGAGGCGTGGTCCGAGCCAGCGAAGCCCTGGCGCCCTTCATCGCGCATCACCTCGAGACCATCGCGCGGGACGACCACGCGCTCGCGATCGTAATAGAGGACATGGTCGATGATCGAGGGCTGCCCCGAGAACACATGGGTGTAATAGGTGTTCGCGTCGAGCCCATCGCTGGTCACGACGAAACCTTCGGCCCTGATCGCGGTCAAGGTCTTCGAGGCGGGCGTATCATTGAGGTCTCCCGCGATAACCACCAGCGCATCGGGGCGCTCCTCTGCGGCGGCTGCGGCGATGCTCCCCGCCTTCTTCCCCTCGGCCAACCTGCGATCCCCATCCGAATCCGAGCGCTTCGAGATAAAGTGCGCGCCGAACACGATCACACGCTCGCCGCGAATATCGACCTGGAGTTCCAGGAACTCGCGCGCGAACCGATCCGTGGAGCCATCCTCGAGCGTGATGCGCTCGTCACGGTGTGTATCCGACGAGACAAAGCTCCCCTTCGAGATGATCCCCACATCGAGCGATGCGGAGAACCCCGTCTCGCCAAAGACGCGCGAGGGATAGGTATCAGCGAAAGGTTCGGCGACCTGCTCGAAGAGCTCCTCTGTCTCGATCTCCTGGAGGACGATGACGTCAGCGTCGAGCGCCAGGATGCCTGCCTGGATGCGCTCGATCTTTGTCTTGAGCGAGAGCTCGCTGATAACCTCCTCGAAGTCACCCGCGTCACACTGACCCGAGTTGCACCGAGAATCGAAGAGGCGCTGGACGTTGAGCGTCGCGACCGTGACATCCTCTCCCGCAGGCAATGGCTCGGCCATGTCCTCCTCGACCATCCCCATGTCACCCGTGGCGGTGGAGTTGTTGGAGGACGAGGTGTTATTCTTGTTGTTTTCGCTCGGGTCACTGTTCTCCGCTGAAGGATCAGTGGGAGGACACCCCATAAGAGAGAGACAACACATGGACACGAGCAACACGAGCGCAGCAGGCTTCATCGAACAACACCATCACCGGGACATCTTTAACCGCGTGCTTACCGTCTGAGAGGACCGACGCCAGGGCGTTCGGTGCGAGGCTCGTCCGGGAACACGCCCATCATTTGACAAGGAGGCAACGCCATGGCGCTACAACAAGATCTTGTCATGCGCATCATCGAGAAATTGTACCACACGTTCAAGGCAATCCTTGGAGAACATGGCGATGGTACAGAAGAGCGCATCGAACGTATCGAAGCAACCATCGGCGAGGTTCTACACACGCGACGAGATCGCATCACGCTGTTATCTCCAGCGGCGCTCGAGCCGCTCGATGATCGAGTCGCCTTTCGCGTGGGCTTGCTGTACGCCCTCCACGCGAGGTTGTACCCCACCCTCCCGACGAGCCAACGCTCGGTCGAGATGGCGGTCGCCGGACTGAGGCGGCGCGAAATCACTGACATCGAGACCACCGAAGATCACGAGGCGATACAACAGGTGCTCGAAGAGCTGTTGTACGAGTCATGCATAGGCCCGACCCTGCCCGACGACACACGAGCAGTGATCCACAGTGCGCTCTTTTCCTCCTATGCTGCATCCCAGAACTTGACGAGCGCGGAGGACAACCTCTTCGCTGCGATGACCTATGGCGCTGGCGAGCCGCTCAAATCACGCGCGCACGCCTGGTACCAGAGCCTGCTCGAGCAGGACGACGCGTGGCTCGAGGCGCGCTCGCTCCCTCGCATCGAAATCGCAGACGCGCTCCAGGAACTCGACCGGATGTGACACACCCCGCAAAGCGTGCTATCTGCACCGAGAAAGGAGATCCTCTTGGCCACCTCACCCGCCGCACCCATCCCTGCCATCGAAGAGCACGACATGACAGAGCAAGGCAACAGCGCACCGCATATCTCATCGCGCAAGGATGATCACATCGACCTGTGCGCCACCGATCAGGTCGAGTACCGGCGCAAGTCGACGATGCTCGAAGAGGTCGAGCTTCTGCACGACTCGTTGCCCGAGATCGCCATGGACGAGATCTCACTGGCGCGCGAAGTGATGGGACGCAAACTCGACGCGCCCTTGCTGATCACAGGAATGACGGGCGGCGCCGAGCGCGCGCGCGAAATCAACCGCGAGCTCGCGCGCGTCGCGCAACACCTCGGGCTGGCATTTGGCGTCGGCTCTCAGCGCGCGATGTTCAAGCACCCCGACCTGACCGAAACCTATCAGGTGCGCGACATCGCGCCGGATATCCTGCTCTTTGGAAACATCGGCGTGGTGCAAGCCGCCGAGATGTCCACGCAGCAAGCACAGGATCTCGTCGGAAGCATCGGCGCGGACGCGCTCTGTGTGCACTTGAACCCAGGGCAGGAGTTGATCCAACCAGAGGGAGACCGCAACTTCAAAGGTTGCCTCGACGGGCTGGCGAGGTTGGTCGAGGAGCTCGATGTCCCGATCATCGCCAAAGAGACTGGCTGCGGGCTCTCTCACCGCACGCTCGACAAGCTCGCGCGTGTCGGCGTCGAGTGGGTCGACGTCTCGGGCGCTGGCGGCACGACCTGGATCGGCGTCGAGACCTTGCGCACACCTCCCTCCGAGCGTTCGCTGGGCGAGTTGCTGTGGGAGTGGGGAACCCCCACCGCCGCGAGCATCGTCTGGGCAAAGCGTCGTGGGATGAACGTCATCGGCTCGGGCGGATTGCGAAACGGGATGGACGCGGCGCGCGCATACGCGCTCGGCGCGGATATCGCGGGCATGGCGCTGCCCTGGCTCAAGGCGGTTTACGATCATGGCGCAGATCACGCGATCGCCTACGGTGAGAATTTGATTCACGCGCTGCGCACGATCCTCTGCCTGACCGGGAGCGCGTCTCCAGAAGCACTGGCGGATGCTCCTCGTATCATTCACCCGAGGTTGGCGACCTGGCTCGATCAGGACCCTCTTGTCCGCCAACGTCGCGGCTAATCAGGGCGCGCTCTCGATGATGGGGACGCGCTCCAGGTTTCCCGCGCGTACCCTCCAGATCTCGGCGCCCCCCTCCACACGCGAGACGCCAAAGAAACCATCCACGCTCCCATCCGGGTCGAGCGAGAGTGATTCGCTTCGCGCGGAGCGTTCGCGAACACGGATCACGAGCGCGTCGAGTTCGCCCGTCAGCACGAGCGTCTCCCTGTCGATGGCAACAAACCCACGCACACCTCGCGCCCCGAGGTCGACCTCGAAGCCAAGATCGGGCGCCGCAGGTGTGATGCTTATCGCGCCATCCTCATCGCGCACATCGAGCGAGCGGATGTAACCCGAACTGTGCAACAGGAAGACGCGCGTGGTTTGATCGTCGACCTCCACCGAAGCCCCGGCGACAAAGCGCGCGCCTGTGGAGACGCCAGGCTCGAAGGGCTCCTCCAACCTCGCCACGGGACGCATCGCGACAGGATCGTAATCGAGCACGAGCAACCCTCGACGCGTCACCACGGCAAAGCGCTCCGGCCCGAGCGGCAAGACCTCGATCGGAGAGAAGTCAGGACAACCCGAGGTCGCGTCCACGCAAGTCACGCACTCGGTCGCGACATCAAATGCCTGTGTTCGGCACTGAGCATCACCCCAGCATCGCTTGTCCTCGACGAAAGAACCCGTCATCACATCCAACACACAGGGAGCGCATTGCGCGACCTCATCCTGAGCGAAGGACCACGCAGGCGCCGAGATGACGCTCGGAGCAGCGAGTGTGCCCCGCTCCTCGTAGGGAAAGTGCATGCGTACGTAGTCTGCCGGACCAAAGCTTCGCGCCTCATCGAGGCAGAGGCCATCTTCATCCTCGCACCGACGCAATGGAATGAGATTCGATTCGGTGGAGGCCACCGCCTGGAGCGTGGACCGCTGAAACCACCCGAAACCAGTAAACGTCTGCGGTGAAAACCCCTCGTCAGGGAGGCACACGTGCTCGATCTGTTGGTCGATGGGCGGCGCCTCTTCACGGGAGCGCTGATGGTAGGTCAACGCGTCGGGCCAGCTCACGAGAAGCTCGAGGACGCCTTCTGATGGCGCCTCGGCTGGCGAGGGTTTGAGCGCCATGCTGTTCGCGGCGGGGAGCTCTTCGAGGGGAACCTCGCCAGGAGCAAAGAAGAGGTACGGCTCCCCTTCAGGATCGTGTGAGGTCAGGAGCGTGAGCGCATCGTCAGCGTCCTTGCCAAGCGCGGCTTGTTTTTCGCCATCGACAGCGATGCGATCGATGGCAGCGAGGAAGAATACAGGTTGGAGTGCTGTGCGAATGCCATCCTGAATCTCCCACTCACACGCATTGGCGGGGTCTTGATCGAGGTCAAAACGCGACGGCGAGCAGACGATACCGGAGCTACAGATGTAGCCGCGAGTGCCGAGCTGGCACTGTTCGCTCTCGCGGCACGCGCGCGAGCACGCGCCGCAAGAGGTCTCGGTCGAGATCGCTTGCTCGCAACCATTGCTGGTGTCGCCATCGCAGTCGTCAAAGCCGAGCGAGCAAGCGAGCAGTTGGCAACGATTGTTGATGCATATACCAGTGGCGTTGTTCAGGTTACACGCCTCGCCGTCGAGCTTTTCGCAACGCGGCCCCTCGACGATGACAGAGAGATCAGGCGCCATATCACTGGCGCCCATATCCTCCTCACCAGGATCGTAGAGGATCGGTTGGATTGGCGAAGCGTCCTTGCCGCAACCGCACGCGAGCGTGAGCAGTGTGATCGCAGCGAGCCATTTACATCGAGCGGCGATATTGCCCTCCGACCTCGTACAATGTGCGCGTGATCTGCCCCAGGCTGGCGTGACGCACTGTCTTCATCAACTCGGCGAAGATGTTTCCGCCCGAGAGCGCCACGCGGCGAAGTTCCTGAAGCGCCGCGTCACGCTGCCCTTCATGAGTCTTGTGGAAAGCCGCGAGGTTGTCGAGCTGGGTCTGCTTCTCGGCCTCTGTCGAGCGGATCAACTCGAGCTTGTCAGGAGACTGATCCTCGGTCTCCTTGGGCAGGAAGGTGTTGACGCCAATAATCGGCAGCTCGCCGCTGTGCTTCTTGAGCTCGTAGTGGATCGACTCGTCCTGGATCTTGGCGCGCTGGTATTGAAGCTCCATCGCGCCGAGGACGCCGCCGCGTTGGCTAATGCTCTCGAACTCCGAGAGGACGGCCTCTTCGACAAGATCCGTGAGCTCCTCGACGATAAACGAGCCCTGGTTGGGGTTCTCGTTCTTTGCCAGCCCGAACTCGCGGTTGATGATCATCTGGATGGCCATCGCGCGGCGCACGCTGTTCTCGGTGGGCGTGGTGATCGCCTCGTCGAAGGCGTTGGTGTGGAGGCTGTTGCAGTTGTCGAACAAGGCGAGCAATGCTTGCAGCGTGGTGCGGATGTCGTTGAAGTCGATCTCCTGCGCGTGCAGCGAGCGACCCGAGGTCTGGATATGGTACTTCAACTTTTGCGAGCGCTTGCTCCCGCCATACATCTCGCGCAGCGCCACCGCCCAGATCCTCCGCGCGACGCGCCCGAGCACCGTGTACTCGGGGTCCATTCCGTTGGAGAAGAAGAACGAGAGGTTTGGCGCGAAGTCATCGATCTTCATCCCGCGCGCCAGGTAGTACTCCACGTAGGTGAAGCCGTTTGCCAGCGTGAAGGCGAGCTGTGAGATGGGGTTCGCGCCCGCCTCTGCGATGTGATAGCCGGAGATGCTGACCGAGTAGTAATTTCGGACCTTCTTCTCGATGAAGTACTGCTGGATATCGCCCATCATCTTGAGGGCAAAATCAGTGGAGAAGATGCACGTGTTCTGCGCCTGATCCTCCTTGAGGATGTCCGCCTGCACCGTGCCGCGAACGACCGCGAGCGTCCTGTCTGCGATCTCCTGGAACTCATCCTGGCTCGGCAACTTGCCGTGCTGCTCGCGCCACTTGTCGACCTGCTGATCGATGGCGGTGTTGAGGAACATCGCCAGGATGATGGGCGCTGGTCCGTTGATGGTCATCGACACGGAGGTGTTTGGCGCCGCCAGGTCAAAGCCATTGTAGAGGCGCTTCATGTCATCGAGCGAGCAGACGCTGACGCCCGAGTTCCCGACCTTGCCATAGATATCCGGGCGCTCGTGCGGGTCCTCGCCATACAACGTCACCGAGTCGAACGCCGTGGAGAGGCGGTTCGAGAGCTCGCCCTCACACAGGTAGTGGAAGCGGCGGTTGGTGCGGTCGGGCGTGCCCTCGCCAGCGAACATCCGCTTTGGCTCCTCGTCCTTGCGCTTGAAGGGGAAGACGCCAGCGGTGAAGGGGAACGAGCCAGGGACATTCTCGAGCATCTGCCAGCGCAGGATATCCCCCCAATCGCGGAATTTGGGGAGCGCGACCTTGGGGATGGTGCTGCCAGAGAGGCTGGTGGTGGTCAGCGGGATTTGCGAGACCTTGTCGCGGATTTTGACCTCGAAGAACTCGCCAGCGTACTGCTCTTTAAGAGCGGACCAGTTGGTGACGAGCTTGCGCGATTCATTGGTGAGTTGATCCTCGATCTCCTCGCGCTTTGCCTCGAGCACTGCGACCGCAGCGTCCCCTTCTCCGAGCAACCCGACGACCCCTTCCAGCTTGTAGAGATCGCTGGCGAGGTTGCCTTGCGCCTCGACATGCGCGCGATACTTGCGGCAAGTGTCCGCGATCTCGGCGAGGTAGCGCGAGCGCTCTGGTGGGATGATCGTGTCGCGCTTTTGTGAGATGGGGCCAGCGGCGTCGAAGTGTGTGTCCTCGATGGCAAACCCGAGCTTTTCGATGAGCGCGTGGAAGAGAGAGTTGACCCCCTCATCATTGAACTGGCTGGCGATGGTACCAAACACGGGCACCTGTTCGTCGGGGATGTCATAGCTGATGTCGCGGTTGCGGCGCACTTGCTTGCGCACGGCGCGCAGCGCGTCCTGGCTCCCCCCTTTCTCGAACTTGTTGATGGCCACGAGGTCAGCGTAATCGAGCATGTCGATTTTTTCGAGCTGGCTCCATGCGCCAAACTCGCTCGTCATCACATAGAGCGAGTGATCGCAGTGATCGATGACGTCGGTGTCCCCCTGACCGATACCGCTGGTTTCGATGAGGATCAGGTCAAAGCCCGCGTGCTGGCAGATGCGCACGACATCATCGATAGACTCGTTGAGCTCTCCCTTGGAACCTCGCGTGGACATCGAGCGCATGTAAATGCGATCCGAAGAGACCGAGTTCATGCGAATGCGGTCTCCGAGCAACGCACCGCCCGAGCGACGACGCGCGGGATCGATGGAGATTATGGCGAGCGAGCGGTTCGGGAGATCGAGCAGAAAGCGGCGCACGAGTTCGTCGGTGAGGCTGGATTTCCCCGCGCCGCCGGTGCCAGTGATTCCCAACACGGGCGCATTGGCGCTGCTTTCCGGGAGCTGGAGCTGTTCGATACGCCCTTGCTCGGCCATGGTGATCGCTCTGGCGAGCGAGGCGCGCTCCTTGGCGCGGATCGCATCGAGCGATGGAGGCACATCGAGCTTGGTGGTGTCGAAATCGGTGCGCTCGAGCATGTAATTGATCATGCCCTGGAGGCCAAGGTGGCGGCCATCCTCGGGGCTAAAGATCTTCTCGACGCCGTAAGCCTCGAGCTCGGCGATCTCGCGCGGCACGATCACGCCGCCGCCGCCGCCAAAGACCTTGATATGGCCCGCGTTGCGTTGCTCGAGCAGGTCGACCATGTACTTGAAGAACTCGACATGGCCCCCCTGGTAGCTGGAGATGGCGATTCCTTGCGCGTCCTCCTCGATGGCCGCGTCGACGATCTCGGCGACCGAGCGGTTGTGCCCGAGGTGAATCACCTCGGCGCCCGACTTTTGAAGGATGCGACGCATGACATTGATGGCTGCGTCGTGGCCATCGAACAGGCTGGCGGCGGTAACAAACCGCACGGCGTGCTCGAGTTCAATCGGTCGGTCGGAAGCTGTCTCGTGTACCGCGCTCGCGCTCATCCCTATCCTCGCAGTGTTTTTCCGACGCGCCACCCCTCCCGATTCATCCGTTCACGATCGAGAGAACTGCGCGCCGCAGGCTCGCTGGGCAAGTCTCCATGGGCCCTCTTCGCGGGCCCTCGCTGGCACTTATAGGCAGGTGTGTTCCGACCTGTCATGACGCAACGCGTCATGGGGCGCAATTTTCCTGAGCTTCGCCCACCTCGAAGCGAAAATCACAATGAGAGCACCCGCACGCCCCGCGCCCCCCGCGGCCTCACTATCGTTCGCCGCCGCCCCCCTGAATCTCGACCTGCGGTCTCGGGAGGGGGGCAGACTTGGCGTTGGTTGCTCGGTTTTTGGCCCGCGTGGAGTTCGTCTGTGAGGTTGTTTGATGTTTCGGGAGGGTTCGCGAACCACCAACCTCGAAACGAAGCGCGAGTTTGCCCCCTATTTCGCTTGTACTTCAAGCCATTCGACCGACAGGTCGGTCTCATGGTCTTGTGCGAAATGGGGGGCAGCAAACGCGCCGTCATCCCATCGCTATGGCGCCAACTTCAACCTCTTGAACAGAGCTTCACAACGGCAGGCGCCGTTTGCGGGGGGCGCAGGCGCCGTTTGCGGGGGGCGGCCGAATGCGAAGCATGAGAAGGGGGAGCCTTCATGTAACTCGCTGCACACATCAAGGCGATGCGAAGGGAAACTCACGCTCGCGCCTCCTCGAAAGAGGGCACTGATTGGAGGAAGGAGAGCACGCTCGGCGAGAGCAGCGTGGCGTGTTCGAAGTCATAGTCGTGGATGAGATAGATGGCGCCAGGCCGGTTGCCCAGTTCGCAAGCGCGATCGTAGTAGGCGTCCTCACCGAACATGACCACGTTGCGGAACATGAAGTCATCGCGCGTCTTCTGCATCCCGATGATGCCCTCGGCGCCATGGAGCTCGACGAGGTCATCGACACCGAGCAGCTCGGTGACGTCATGATGAGGGAAGGAGTCCTCGTGAACGAGGTACTCCGCGATGGCGCGTACCTCCTCGGGGAAGGCGTGGAAGAGTTCGTAATCCTCTGCGGAGTAGTTCTCCCAGAAGCGCTCCTCGATATGATTGCGGCGACCGCCATAGATGCGGTCGAGTTCCATCGTGATGCTCTGTAGCTTCGTCATTTTCTTCTCCTCGGGCCGCTGATGCGGCCAGTTGGATCGATGTTCATGGTGCCTGTTTGAAAAACACCACAAGCATCGATCCTCGTCGCCAGCATCGATACGACAAGAGGAGCGAGGATCACCCCCAGGGAAGCTCCCACAGAATCGGAGCATCATCTGCAGGGCCTGCCTCGAGGAAGGTTCGGAGCTCCTCGATTGGCTCACTGGCGATCGCTTCTTGCATCAAATCACCCAGGCCATATGCGTAGCAAACGTGGATCGCGGCGCGGCGCACATCCTCGCGTTCATGGCTCATGTAAGGACGCACGAACTCCTCCAATCCGAGCTCGTCATACCGAAGCGCAGCGAGGCTCACGAGCAAATCACCGACATACTCCTCGTTGATGGCGTCCTCCATCTCGTTCTGCAACAGCTCTCGCGTGGCGAACTGGAACCCGACCAGCACGCCGACAAGATCGAGCGGCATATCCTCGGGAAATGGCAACCCGTGCGCCTGAGAGATGCGCTCGATCACGCGATGGTGCTTTGCGGGGACGTAGTCGACGTTCCACACGTAGAGCCCACCGGCGTGCATGTCATAACCTGCCCAGCTACGCGAAAAGTAAGTCGACCAACCGTTCATGACGGCGAAGCGAAACGGGCTAAAGATCCAGAAGTTGGTGAGGGCTTCGGGCGATGCCTCCTCGAGCTCGCCGGAGTACACATTGGGCACCGCGAGTTCTTGCTCGTAGCCCATGATGGCTCGAATTTCCTTGCGCGGCGCTTCCTCGGGAGGAGGCATCAAGCTCTCGAGCGCCTGGATCATCGCATCGGCAGAGAGCTCGACATCGATCCAGTATGCAGGCGGCACGCTCGACGATGCAGCGAGCCAGATGACGTCGGGGTTATTCTGGTCGATGTACCAGGCGGGCTCGAGATCAACGCCCATCCCATTCGGGAGCGTGTACCCACCGTTCGCCACACGGATCTTGTTCTGCGTCATCTCGACATTGAGATCCCACACACCCTGACTCCACAACGTCCCCATCGGCATATGCTCTACACTCGGCGCACCCTGGCGCGCTTCATGCTCCGAGCCAACCCAGGAGACGCCCCGCTGCGCGAGGCGATCCTCGTCGAGCAATGCACCAAATCCTTCATATGCAGCGAGCCAGTGAGAACCACTCATACGTCACCATCCTGATCTTCATTGTTGGTGAACGATGATACGAACCCTCGCGAAAAAATCCACGCGGTTTGGGATAAGTCGCGCCTCCGCGCCCCCCGCGGCCCTCGCTACCGCTCGTCCGCGGCCCCCCTGTTTCTCACTGACGTTCGGGAGGGGGGCAGACTTGGCGTTGGGTGCTCGGTTGGTGGCCCGCTTTGGGAGCCTTCGGGTTTGGCGGTGCGTTATGAGAAGGCTCCCCTTCTCATGCTTCGCATTCGGTCGGGCCCCGCAAACAGCGCCTACCGTTGTGCGCCTCTGCGCAAGAGGTTCGGGTTAGTGCCATAGCAAAGGAATGACGGCGCGTTTGCTGCCCTCATTTTGTTTCGAGAGCCATTCACCCGGCAGGCCGGGTGAATGGCTGCGCTTCGCGTGATAGGGGGCAAACTCGCGATTCGTTTCGAGGTTGGTGGTTCGCGCCCTTCCCGAAACATCAAACAACCTCACAGACAGACTCCACGCGGGTTAAAAACCGAGCAACCAACGCCAAGTCTGCCCCCCTCCCGAGACCGCAGGTCGAGATTCAGGGGGGCGGCGGCGAACGATAGTGAGGCCGCGGGGGGTGCGCGGGGCGCGAAGGACTGGATGGGCGATCAGGAGTGCTGGCGGTCGAGGATCGCCTTGAAGCCGAGGGCGTAGAACTTGATCTGCTTGACCATGGAGGCGAGCCCATTGGCGCGGTTGAGCGAGATGTTGTCGCCGAGTTGAAGCTCGTCGATAAAGCGCGCGGGGGTGGCGATGATGTCGTCGGGCGTCTGGTTCGAGTAAGCGCGAACCAGGAGCGCGACGAAGCCGCGAACGATCATCGCCTCGCTGTCGGCCATGTAGATCACTCTGTCGCCATCGAGCCTGGCGTGGAGCCAGGCGCGGTTCTGGCATCCCTTGACGAGGTTGGAGTCGACCTTGTGCTCTTCAGGCATATCCTCGAGCTCGCGACCGACCTTGATGATCTTGCGGTAGCGATCTTGCCAGTCCGAGAGCTGGCCAAATTCGTCGATGATCGCTTGCTGTGCTTCTTCGATTCCCACGGGTTCCGTCATAGCGTAATGACCTCGAGTTCGGGATCGACCTCCATCTGAACGAGGTTCTCGATCGCCATCAATGTTCCTGTCAGGGACGCAGGGCACGTCCCGCAGGCACCCTGATAGCGGATCATAAGGCGATTCTCAACGAGCGCGACGATCTCGAGGCCGCCACCATCACTTTGCAAAAACGGCATGATGTGGTCGTCGATGACCTCCTGGATCATCGGGATGCGAGGATCATCGAGGCCCTGGCCGAAGATCTCGGGATCTTCTCCAGCCTCAGCGAGCGCGGTCGCGGCATCGGGCAAGGCGTCCTCGACCACCGCCGCGCGGATCGGCGTGGCGATAGCGCGGAGCAGCTCGGGCCAATCCTGGGCGCCATCCTGAGTCACGGTAAGCCAGCGATCGGCAAAAAACACCGAGATGACGCCATCGAGCGAGAGCAGCTGCTCGGCGAGCGGTGAGCTCTTGGCGGCCTCGATATCACTAAAGTGGCGCGTGACCCCCATCGGCGTGATCGACTCCTTGAGCACGAACTTCACGGCGTTGGGGTTGGGGGTATATTCGATCTCTGCGATCTTCATCACATCTCCTCAAGCAAAGAGATCTCGCACGAAAAGGAGCCCATCGATGAACGCCTCGACATCATCCTCATTGTTATAGAGGGCGAACGAAGCGCGCGCGGTGGCGTGAATGCCGAGCCGTGTCATCACGGGCTCGGCGCAGTGTTGGCCTGTGCGCACGGCCACACCGCAAGTGTCGAGGATCATCCCGATGTCATTGGGGTGAATATCCTCGAAGTCGAACGAAAGGACAGCCGCCTTGTGCGCGGCCTGTCCGAAGACGCGGATCTTGTCGAGCGTCAGGATCTTCTCGGTGGCGAGCGCGAGCAGCTCGTGTTCACGCTCTGCGATCCGCGCTCTGCCAATGCCCGCGATGTAATCGATGGCCGCGCCCATGCCGACCGCTGCTGCGATCGAGGGGGTTCCGGCCTCGAAGCGTTGGGGGACATCCTCGTAGGTCGTCCCTTCCCAGCTGACCGTATCGATCATGTCGCCGCCGCCCTGAAACGGAGGCATCTGCTCGAGCAATGCGAACTTCCCATAGAGCACGCCGATGCCGGTGGGACCGAACATCTTGTGGCTCGAAAACGTGTAGAAGTCTGCGTCCAACGCCTGCACGTCGATGGGCAAATGCGGCGCCGCCTGGCAACCATCGACCATGACTTTCGCGCCCTGTTTGTGCGCGAGCGCGATGATCTCCTCGACGGGGTTGATCGTCCCGAGCGCGTTGGAGACATGCGCCACGCACACGAGCTTGACGTCCTTCCCGAGCAGCTCGCGGTAGGCGCTCATGTCGAGCTCCCCCTTGTCGCTCATGGGGATGACATCGATCTTCGCGCCGACGCGCTCGGCGAGCATTTGCCACGGGACGATGTTGGCGTGGTGCTCCATCGCGGAGATGAGGATGCGATCCTTCTCCGTGATGTTCTCGCGTCCCCAGGTCTGCATCACGAGGTTGATCCCCTCGGTGGCGCCGCGCACGAAGATAAGTTCGCGCTCGGTGCGCGCGTTGATGTAGCGCGCCGCCTGCATCCTGGCGCGCTCGTAGGCGTTGGTCGCGCGCTGACTCAGGGTGTGCACGCCGCGGTGCACGTTCGAGTGATAATTGGAGTGATAATCGATCAAGGCGTCGAGCACCTGCTGCGGCATCTGGCTCGATGCAGCAGAGTCGAGGTACACGAGCGGCTTGTCGTGCACGCGCTGCTTCAAGACCGGGAAGTCCTCGCGGATCTCGGTCCAGGAGCGCGCATCATCGCCTTCGCGCAGGGGCTTGAGCCCCTGCGCGGTGTCTGTTTCTGATACTGAAGTCGTCATATCGATGGCCAAAATGGGAGCCTATCTTGACATGCCTCGACTCGCGAAGAGGCGCCTTTAGCCGTTGGCCGGAGAGATCCTGCCAGCGAGCCGTTTACGCACCGAGAGCACGGGGACGCGCTCGACGACCTCGGCGGCGAACGCGTAGGTCAGCAGATTCGCCGCAGCGTTGGCGGGGATTCCGCGCGCCTGGAGGTAGAAGAGCTGATCCTCGTCGAGCTGACCGATGGTCGCGCCGTGCGTGCACTTGACGTCATCAGCAAAGATCTCGAGCTGAGGCTTGGTATCGACCTTTGCCCTGTCGGACAACAGCAGGTTGCGGTTGAGCTGGAAGGCGTTGGTTTGCTGCGCGATCTGGCGCACGAAGATCTTGCCGTTGAACACCGCGTGCCCGCGATCATCGACGACGCACTTGTGCAACTGATCGCTGTCAGCGTGAGGATGCGCGTGGTTCATCACCGAGTGCGTATCCGCGATCTGACGACCGCTGATCTTTGCCAGGCCGTGGAGCCCGGCCACCGAGTTGCCACCTTCGATCTGCGCGTGCAGGTCATGCCTGCTAAAAGCCGCACCGAACGTGATGGTGACAGAGGTGTAATTGGCGCCTTCGGCGACGCGGAGCGCGGTGCGCGCGATGTGGTGGCTGACGAGGTTCTCGTCCTGCACCTTGACGTGTTGCACCGTGGCGTTCGCGGCGACCTCGACCTCGACGAGCGCGTTGGTGACGTGCTCGGTCTCCTTGTCGAGCGAGACATGTTCCTCGACAAGCGTGAGCTTCGAGCCCAGGCCGACCTCGACAAAGACGCGAGGAACGACGAGGCGCCCTTCCCCGCCAGTGCGCACGTGCAAGAGGTGCACGGTGCCTGCGGAGACGTCCTTGCCGACGCTAATGTCGACGCGTTGGCTATAGGTCGCCGTGTTGAGCGCGGAGAAGTAATCCTTACCATCGAGCTGGAGCGCAGCGAGGTTGCCGACCTCTTCACGCGCCTTGTCAGTGACCTCGAGCGAGAGGTCACCGAGCGCGGACAGGTCCGACAGATCCTTTGCAAACACACCATCGACGAACACGAGCGCGCGACCCTTGGCCTCGGGCACAGCGAAAGGGATGAGCGCCTTGGGCTCGACCCTTGCCACGTCCTTTGCGACCGAGACGTTGGCGTTCATCACGCCATCGAGACGAACAAAGCGCCACTCCTCGTCCTTTCTGCCGGGGACATCGAGCGCGAGGAAGTCATCGTTGCTCGCGAGTCGCTCGCGGACAGACGCCAGGAGAGGATGCGCCAATTTATCTTGCTGTGACGTGGTCATCACCCCTCCTCGATTTCCTTGAGGATCCAGTCATAGCCGCGCTCCTCGAGCTCGAGTGCGAGCTCCTTGGAGCCCGACTTCACGAGCTTTCCTTGCACCATGACGTGCACGAAGTCCGGCTCGATGTGGTCGAGCAAGCGCTGGTAGTGCGTCACCAACACGATGGCGTTGTCCTCGTTGGCGAGCTGATTGACGCCGCTGGCGACCGTGCGGAGCGCGTCGATGTCCAGGCCAGAGTCCGTCTCGTCGAGCAGCGCGAGCTTTGGCTGCAAGACCGCCATCTGGAGGATCTCATTGCGCTTCTTCTCGCCGCCGGAGAAGTCCACGTTCACGCTGCGATCGAGGAAGGCAGGGTCCATGTCGACAACCTTCAAGCACTCACGCACGTAGTCGTCGAACTCGAGCGGATCGAGCTCCTCTTCGCCGCGCTCGGCGCGCACGGAGTTGAGCGCGTGGCGCAAGAAGACCATGTTCGAGACGCCGGGCAGCTCGACAGGATACTGGAACGCCAGAAAGAGGCCCTTCTTGGCGCGCTCGTCGGGCTCGAGCTCGAGCAGGTCCTCGCCCTCGAAGGTCACATCGCCAGCGGTCGCCTCGTAGTGAGGATGCCCGGCGAGCGTCTTGACGAGGGTGGATTTCCCCGAGCCGTTAAGGCCCATGATGGCGTGGATTTCACCGGGTTTGACCTCGAGATCCACACCACGCAGGATCTTTGCGTTCTCTGCCGCGACGTGCAGGTTCTTGATGCTCAACATCGCTTCTTATCCTTCCTTATCTATCACGATTCGTTCTCGCCAGGCCGAGCGCTCATCGTAGGAGCAATCGACCGGGCGCTGATTTGTTCTTTGCCTTGGCCAAAAAGAGGCGCGACGCCAATTAGCCGACGCTCCCTTCGAGCTTGATCCCGAGGAGTTTCTGCGCCTCGACGGCGAACTCCATGGGGAGCTCGTGGAAGACCTCCTTACAGAAGCCGCTGATGATCATCGAGATGGCGTCCTCCTCATCGATCCCGCGCTGCTGGAAGTAGAAGATCTGCTCCTCGCCGATCTTCGAGGTCGACGCCTCGTGCTCGACCTGCGCGGTCGGGTTCTGCACATCGATGTAAGGGAACGTGTGCGCGCCGCACTGATCGCCGATGAGCATCGAGTCACACTCGGAGTAATTGCGCGCGCCGTGTGCTCCCTTGGTGATCTTGACCTGACCACGGTAGGAGTTCTGCGACTTGCCCGCGCTGATCCCCTTGGAGATGATCTTGGAGCGGGTGTTCTTCCCGATGTGGATCATCTTGGTGCCCGTGTCGGCCTGCTGGTGGTTGTTGGTGACGGCCACCGAGTAGAACTCACCGACGGAGTTGTCCCCTTTCAGGATGCAGCCTGGGTATTTCCAGGTGACGGCGGAGCCAGCCTCGACCTGCGTCCAGCTGATCTTGGAGTTGCGGCCAGCGCAGAGCCCGCGCTTGGTGACGAAGTTGTAGATGCCACCCTTGCCGCTCTCATCGCCAGCGAACCAGTTCTGCACGGTCGAGTATTTGATCTCGGCGTCATCGAGCGTGATAAGCTCGACGACTGCGGCATGCAGTTGGTTGGAGTCGAACTGCGGCGCGGTGCATCCCTCGAGGTAGGAGACGTAAGAGCCCTCCTCGGCGATGATCAGCGTGCGCTCGAACTGGCCAGTGTCTTGCGTGTTGATGCGGAAGTAGGTCGAGAGCTCCATCGGGCTCGTCACACCTTTTGGCACGAACACGAACGAGCCGTCGGAGAAGACCGCAGAGTTGAGCGCCGCGTAGAAGTTGTCCGTGTAAGGGACGACCGTGCCGAGGTACTTCTCGACGATCTCGGGGTACTTGCGCGCTGCCTCCGAGAAGGAGCAGAAGATCACGCCTGCTTCCTCGAGCTTCTTCTTGAAGGTCGTGGCCACTGACACCGAGTCAAAGACAGCATCGACGGCGACGTTCGCCAACATCTTCTGCTCGTCGAGCGGGATGCCGAGCTTCTCGTAGACCTCGAGCAGCTCGGGATCGACCTCGTCGAGGCTGCCGAGCTTCTTCTTTTTCTTGGGCGCGGAGTAATAACTGAGCGCCTGGAAGTCTGGCTTGGTGTAGTGGATGTTTGCCCACTCGGGCTCGGTCAGGGTGAGCCAGTGACGGTAGGCTTTGAGCCTGAACTCGAGCAAAAACTCGGGCTCCTCCGTGATGGCAGAGAGCCTGCGGATCACATCCTCGTTCAAGCCTGGCTCGAACTTATCGGCCTCGATGTCGGAGACAAAGCCATACTTGTAGGGTTTGTCCAGGAGCGACTGGATCTCGCTGCTCATCTTATCCTCTCTTCTTACTCTATCCTTGGAGCGTTTGATTTCGCGCGAAATCAAACGCTCATCTTATCAAGCCGTTCTATGCGGATTTACCGACACCTTACGCGGTGGCGAACTTGCTCCCCTCGAGCTCTAGCTTTGGCGGGGCCATCTGCAACAAGCACTGCGCGACCTCTTCTTCGTCTTGCAATAGCATCGAGAGCGGGATGGCGTCGAACGTTCGCACGACAAACTCAGAGAGGTAAGACCACACAGGACGAATCGAGCAACAGGCCGCGTTGGAGCAAACCTTCTGCTCGCCGGTGTGGCGCTCACAAATCGTGTCCAGCTCGAGCATCCCGCCAAGCGCGCGGATCGCGTCCCCCATCGAGATCTCATCCGCCGAGCGCGCGAGGGTATATCCCCCTTGCGCGCCACGATAGGACTCGAGCAACCCGGCCGTGACCAGGATGCGCACGATCTTCTGCGTGTAGGGAAGGCTCAAGCCCTCTCTCTCCGCGATCTCTTGCGCCGGGATCGGCTCGCCATCAGGTTGGCGCCCTACCCTGAGCAGACATCGCAGCCCATATTCTTCGAGGCTCGTGATTTTCATCGTCTCAAAGACCTCTCTGCGTCTCATTCCATCGAACCGAGGAGCAATTCACACTCTTTAGTATGATTTACCCCGAGGCCGGGTCGCCAATTCATACGGATTTGTATGCATTATGGCAAGGGGAAAAAGTGGTGCTGCGCTCGACCCGGCGCTCTGTTGAGATGCGCGACGTTTCCAGAAGTTGCGTCGCGCATGCCAAAGCTTGCTCACGAGGTGTGAGAAAGCAAGCCCTCACGAGCTGACGCGACCCTCGGGCGCCCGAGCAAAAAGAAGGAGGGGACCTTTTTCCCACCCTGGTTGGTGTTCCGCACCTGGTCGGTAAAATGGTCCCCTCCTTCTTTTTGCGGGCCACCGTCGGTGGTTCGCGAAACCCACCTCGAAAAAGAGCCGCGTTTGCTCTAGGCAAACGCGGCTCTTGCATCGAAATCACCCGGACGCCTGATCAAAGCGCCCGAAACCGATCAGAAGAATCAGTTGGAGGCAACGGAGACGTAATCGAGGCGAATCAGGATGTCCTCGATGTTCTCGAAGACGAGGCCATTGCTCCCGTTGCGGCTGATTTGCGCCGCCGGGATAAACAGCGCGTAGTCGCCATACAGGCCACGCGCGGCCAGCTCGCCCGTCTCACCGCTGTCGTACTGAGGGTCCTCGAGCTCTGCGCGAGGCACGTTGAAGAACGCCTGCACGCGCGCGCGGCTGAATGCCTCGACGCCGCGATCAGCGCCCTGGCTCGAGCCCACGTTCGCGCCAGCGCCCGGCTCCCTGAAGAGGTTGCGGTTCGGGCGCACCGAGGCGATCTGGAATCGGTCCTGCCCCTGCCCTGGCGTCGAGCACCATTGCGAGAAGAAGGTGTTTCGCTTGAGCACGTCGATGCGCACGTTCGAGGTGTCCGACCCCTTGTAGAGATCCTGCCCGAGGATCGATGCGTTGAGCGACCAGAGGCGCTCGGCGCAATCGTTCTGAGCAAAGATCGCCACGCCGCGCGTCTCGTATCCGAGCGCGCCGAGCGGCGCGAGCGTGAACGGGATGCGCTGACCGATGTACTGGCCATCCTCGTAGACGGCATAGTTCGGGTTGGAGAGCAGGATCTTGAAGCGCTCGGCTGGCGTGAGCTTGCGGAAGGCTTCCGGATAGTTGCTCTCATCGCCGAGGCGGAAGATGTCATCGCGCAGGCTGACCACCGAGTTCAGCTCGGAGGGCATGCTGCCATTGATTCCGCGCGTGTTGGCGTCTTGCCACAGGACCTCGAGGACGTTCTGACGAAGCGCCGCAGGAGTGCGAGCCTCGAAGACCTCTTGGCGCACGCCGAGTGAAGCCTGGAACTCGTACTCCACCGCGCGCACAGCGAGGTAGGTCGCGCGACGCGCGAGCTTGAAGTCTTTGACGTAAGAAGTGACCTTCTCGTCTGACCAGAGGTCACCGGCAGGATCTGGGATCGGCCACCCCTCGACATCCTTGAGGTAGGAGTTGCCATCCTCGTAGACACGCTGCGCGTCGACGAGCATCTCCTCGTAGTCAGCCTTGGCGCGGCTCAGGTCAAACGCGGCGCGCTCGACCTGAATAGCCGCCGTCTTCAAGCCGACGAGCTCCTGGCGCGCGTCGTTGAAGCAGATCGCCACATCCGCGTCCCCTTCGATCGCAGCGACGTTGTCATCATGGCGCTGTTGCGCGTTCTCGATCTCTCCCTCGAGCGCGATCGAGACGACGTTGGCGCCTGTTTCGACCGCGCCAGCGCCACATGCGATCCCCTGGAAGACCGCGGACTTGATCGCCGAGATCGGCGACTCGCCACCGCCCGCAGAGGTTGCCGCGCACTCCTTGACACCAGCAGCCACGGTCGCGACGACATCCGCCGCGCCCTTGGCGCGGCGAAGCTCCACCATGTTCTCGGTGTGAGCAGCGCGCGCCTCTTGCAACGAGCTGTTGGCCTCGTCGAGGATCAGGCAAGACTCGAAAGCGATATCATAAGACTCCGTGAGCTCCTCGATGGAAGCGCGCGCCTCTTGAAGGTCGCGCTCTGCTGCCACGATATCGAGGTATGCGCTCCCGAGGCTGCCGCCAATACAACCCGGTTGCTCGAGGTTCTTGGTCGGGAGCGGCACGTTCAGGTTCATCGTGGGGTGCTCATCACGGCAATCACTCAGGATGCTCTGGATAAATGCACGCGACGAGTCATCGCTCTGATCGATCTCAGGGAACGCGATCTCGAGCGAGTTCGCCCCGAGCGCCACCTCGCCGACGTTCGCGCCTCCATCACATCGCAGACACTTCTTGCTCCCATCCGCGCTACAGTTGACGATCGAGACCACGTCCGTCGCAGATGTATCACTCCCCACGCATTGCTCGACGAACGTGCGAACGTCAGGCTCGTAGAAGCCGACATCGCCAAGCGAGCGCTCGGTGATTTCGCGCTGGATGCAGATGCGGCCCATCAGGTCCGCCTGGGTCCAGCGCTCGTACCAGCCGTTGAAGTCCGTCTGACATGCAGGATCTTCAGCAATCCCGCATGTCTTTGGATCGAAGCTCTCGCGGTCGACGATCGAATCACCGACCGGGCCACAATAATCGCGCAGGACGGCGTTGTACTCGTCACGCACATCCTCGGTCCAGCGCGCGAAGTCGCGCCCGTTGTGCGCGTCGCGCACGTTTCGATCATGCTCGGCGATGAACGCTTCGCGGGCATCCTCGAGGCTCTGCTCGGCGCGCGCGATGGCGACGGGAGCCCACGCAGCGCTCTGATTATTGCGGCCAGCGAGGAAATCACTGATCGCTGCGAACTTGCTCCCCGCGTTGCCATTGGCGGCGGCGTCGAAGTAGAGCGGAAGATCCTCGTCATCGATCCCGAGCGGGTTCGCGCCACGGCGAATGTTGTCGACCTTGGCGAGCAGCTCGCGCAACGAGCTCGATGCGCGGCGTTGATTCGAGATGAACCCATCGTTCCAGAGGAAGTTGGGGTCTGCCTCCATGGCGCGTGCGCGCATGTGCGACGCGATCGCGTTCGCCACGACAGCGCGAGGAAGCAAAGAGCTGACCGGAGCAAAGCGCTCGTTCACAGGCGCGGCGACGCCCTCCTCGAGCATGGTAAGAGCGAGCTTTCCTTGACGCGTGACCGCGTCGAGCATCGCCTCGGCGAGCGCGGTGTGTTGTTCGTCATTGGGATCTCCGAGCAACCCGAAGCGCGCCATCCTGTAGTCAGGATCGGCGTACGCCTCTGCTGGCGCGACCATCAACGCGTTGAGCACATGCGGAGCGTAGAGCAAGTCCCACCCACCGAGTGCGCCCTCGTAGAACTCACCGAGCGGGCGCGTTGGCACAGGGTTGGCGACCTGAGCCAACGCCGTCGCCATGAGCGCGAGCTGATCCCCTTCGTTGCCAAAGTAAGCGTGCAGCTTGACCCAGCGCGTGAGCAAGCGATGCGCGAGCGCCGAAGAGTAGATCTCTGCGTCCAGGTTCACGCCCTGGTCATCGGCCTTCAAGCGCAAGGTGTGCGATTGCAGCGCGATCGCTGTCAGGACTCTGGGCACATCGACGCAGGAAGCGCTCGGATAAGTGGACGCGAACCCGGAGCTGGTCTCCGTCCCCGGCGAGGCGATCGGCGCGCTCTTGTACTGCGAGACCTCGTCGAGGCAGTTGCCACGGATCTCTTCGCCATCCAATCCGGCGGCAAGATCGAGCGGGAACGCCACCGACTTGCTCCCCTCGAGACAGGCGAGATCACCGATCGTCGGGTGCACGCTCTGTGAGAGGAGCCCCCTGTCAAAATCAGCGTAGGAATCCTGCTCGGGAGGATCGAAGCAAAGCACCGCCTCGCCCGCGTAAACGCTGGCCGAGGGAAACTTACAGCCATGCGTCGCGACGCCCATCACCGTGAGCGAGCCGCTGTCTCCCGAAGATGTCTCGAGAGATGCGGCCATGTTCGTCGTTTTCGCCTGAGCAAAGGGCTCGACCTTACAACCGAAGCGTCGCTCGAACGCACCGCAGGCATCGATGAGGTTAAGGGTCGACTCCCTCGCCACTCCATTGACCGTCAACCCGAGGGTCAACGTCTGGAAGCGACAATGGAAAGCCTTTTCAGAGATCGGGAAATCCTCGGTCGTGGAGAAAACGTCCGTGTAGACACGCTCCCCGTTCGAGACTTGAGGGTGCGCGGTGAGCAGCGCTTGCCACTCGGCCGCCAGCGGACTCCTCACATCGGGGTCGTTCGGCGAGTAGTGCGGTGTCAAGGACAGGAATCCAGTAAACGCACCCTCCAGACCACCCAACAAACCTTCAGGGTTGGAGAGCCCGCGCGGTTTCAGGAAGTTCGTCGAGAAGACCTCCTCGAAGCGATAGTACCTCTTGAATGCCTCGCCGAGCTCTGCCGTGGACGGCGAGTCCGGGTTTGTCACCATGTCGTCCATGCGATCGGCAAAGACCTGCTCCCAGGGCGTGTTCTGCTCGAGCAGTTCGACAGGATCATAGCCGAGTTCGGCGTCCATGGGGATCGCCGGGGCCGCACCTGTCACATCACCATCGCGTCGAAGATCCAGCACCCACTTCACCGCAGGCGCGACCATCGCGCCTGTGCCGATGTAGCGCTGCGTGATGCTCAGGCTCAAGCTACGAGGCTTGTCCGAGGTGAGCACCACGGCGTCCATGGTCTCGGCGAGCAACTTGCTGTTGCGGCCAGCGACCCGGACATCGAGGAATGGTGCGGTCGGGAACGAGGCCGTCCCCCTCCCTGTGATTTCGTCCACCGAGAAGTTACCGATCAGGCTGCCCTCGGCGGTGAGGAGATCGAACGGGTCCACGATCTCGATGATCGCGTCCCCATTCTCACTCCAGACGCGCGCCTGAACATCCATGTCAAAGACCATCCCCGTATCCGATGGCCCCATCCCCTGATCGCTCCCGGCGCTGGCGAGCACGAGACGCCCGGAGTAGACGCCATCGACCGAGCTCGACAACAAGCCGCGCTGTTCGGCGGGGAGGTAGCCGGGCACCTCCTCGAGCCCAGGCAAGGTCACCTGCTTCGAGCCACCATCCGTGAAAACAGTGATGGCAGCGATCTCTCCCGCGATAACCTCGTGGCCATCCATCGGTGAGGTCGCGCGGCGAACATCGAGGGTGAGCTCGCTGCCAACCGGCAGCGCCTCCTCGATCACACCCACGAAGGCAAAGTCCTGGGAGCCGGGGCTGCGAACCTCGGCGCCGCGCTGCGCTGCGACGCGCGCGCGCGTCGTCGCAGCGACGACGCGGAACGTCACGGGGACGCTCTCGATCGCGGGCAACACGAGCGAATTTTGCACAGGCTCGAGCGCGCCTTCGGTGACCTCCGAGGGGAGGACGATCTGATCCGCCTGCGCTGGCAAGCGACATCGACCATACGTGTCACACACCTCGCCAGCGCCGCAGTCGGCGTCCTCGGAGCAAAGCGCGACACACACACCGAGATCACACGAGGTCCCACAAGGACACGTATCGTCGGTCTGGCAAGCGAGCCGCGCGTCGACAAGGTTTGGATCTGGCGTACACGCTCGCGCTGGCGGCGTGTCCATATCCGGCACAGACATGTCCGCGGGAGGATCTGCCATATCCTCTCCTCCCATGTCTTCTTCGGGAGGTCGGGTCATGTCCCCTTCAGTCATATCGGCATTTGCCGACATATCCTGACCAGGTGGATTGGGAGAGTTGTTTTCATCATCACGACCACAAGCGGTGACGACGAGCAATGACGAAGCAACAGCGAGCGCGAGACGCCAACTGCCAGATCTCATACTGGCCACGAAATCCTCGAAAAGAAAAAAAGGGAGCCCGAACCCCTCGCGCCCTCTCCACCATTGGAAAGCGACGCGTGTGGGAGAACCCCCTGAACCCAAACGACAACCTGATGGTTGGTTGAATGACTGACGACTACTTAAAACAACTATGCTCGAAAAGACAAGCCTCGACCTATTGTTATTTAGATATCCCGGTCGCTTCGATGTGATCCATGATTTTGGAGATCCTCTTTGGCCACGAGTACTCTCTGGCCAACGCAACGCGCTGCTCGTCTCCTCGCTCACCGAGCTCGAGCGCCTCTTCGCACCGCCTCACGAACCCATCCTCGTCGTCGGCCACGAGCGCGTCCTCCCAGAACTCCTCGAGCGCGGGCAGCCTCGAGATCACGAGCGGCTTGCCCGTCGCGAGCGACTCGAAGAATTTGATGGGGAAGACAGACTCCGTGTACTGGTTGATCCGGTAAGGAATCACCGTCACGTCAAAGCCCTTCATGTATTTCGGGAGGTCGGCGTAATCCCGCGAGCCGAGCAGATGCACATTGGGCATCCTCGAGAGCCTGTCCACGTCCGTGCCAGGATCAGCGAGCCCCACCGGCCCGATCAGGACAAACTGCATCCCTGGTCTGACGCTCGCGGCGTGCTGAATCCAGTCCATGTTCAGCTTGTAGTTGCTGACCGCGCCGACAAAACCAATGACCGGTCCTCTCTCCTTGATCTCGAGCAACTCGGGCGCGATCGCGAGGTCGGGATCGCGCGCCTTCTCGAAGTGGTCCGCGTCCCCCACGTTGTGCACGAGGTGTGTGTTCCCAGGGTTCAAGTGTTGCTTTAACTCGTACAACCTCGGCGCCGTCGTGAACACGAGATCGGCCTGGCGACACAACCTCTCCTCGCGCTCGATGAGCCAGCGCGCGTCCTTGTAGAGAGGGAACGCCTGGTAATCATCGACGCAATCATACACGAGCAGCGAGCGCTCCATCTTTAGCGCCGCGTCCCCCATGGCGGGGTGATACACCCAGACGATGGGGAGCTCGGGGAGCGTCTTCAAGTGCTGCTGGAGGAAGCGAACCTTCAAGTCATGCTCGAAGAAATCGCGTGACGCGGAACCTCGCGGACCACGCAGCGCTGATGGAGGCGCATAATGCGTCCCCACATACAAGCTCTCGCCACGCCGCACCACGCCATCGGTCAACGCGCTCACAGGATCGAGCAGATCCTTTGGCGCGTGATCGAAGCGGTACTTCAGATAACGCGGCAGCGAGCGCGTCCCATAATCGACGTGCACGACGTGGTGCCCATCATCCGCGAGACGACTCATGATGTGTTGTTTGTTCGTCCACATCACCTCGTCCCAGTTCTGGGAAGAGAGACAGATGATGTGGTGCTTACGCTCACCGTAACGCATACGCTTGCCTTTCATGGCGACAAAAAAAGAGGCGCGGTTCGGAACCGCGCCTCTCTCGTAAGATGCAGGTGGCCTCCGAAGCCTCTCGAAAACTTCGGACGGTGTATCAGACTCTCGCCATCACTGGAAGGTCAGCTCGATCTCATACCTGTATGGCTCGTCCTGGCTCGACTGGAACGTCGTGCTGTCCTCGAACACGACCAGGTAGTAAGTCCCTGGCGCGAGGTTCGAGTACGTGTCCGAGAGGACCACGTTGCAACCGACCAGGCCCATGTTCAACGAGCTACAAGGATCGCCCGTGAGCGCCACGTCGATATCCACGCTGGCGTTGTCATCCAGATCCAGAAAGACCTCGCCGGTTTGCCCCGCAGGGACCGTGAACGAGAGCACTTGATCCGCGCCTCCAAGCGTCGCGTTCGCCGCCGCACAACCTGAAGCCGTGTTGTCGAGCGCGGTGTAATTGTTGGTCGTCCCGCCGAGGTTCCCCTCGATGACAAAGCGACCGTTGACCCCATCGCTAATAAGGTAGGCATCCGCGCATGTGTCCGCGTCGTTGACAAACGACACGGCGTTGACCGCACCAGGTGTGGGGACGCGCCACATGTAGAAGTCATCCGCGTTATCATCGGTGTCGATCGACTCCACATCTCGCCCGATCGAATACCCGGCGCTGGCGTCCGTCGTGGAGCTCCCCTCGCCAAAGAACGAGGCCGCCGCGAAATCCCCCCAACCGACGCTGTCGATCACGACGCCGTTGTTGTCCTTCAAGACAAGGTTGTCCGGGCCATTCTGAAGATCTGCCCACGCGCCCGCGTTCACGTCCTCGTTCGCGACCGTTCCATCACCCACCACGAGGTATCCATCCGCAGGAATCACGGTCCCTTGTGGGAGCGTGAAAGGATCGCCGACGGCCGCGTTGCCATCGATCTCCTCGAGGACGTAGCCAGACAGGTCGAGCCCGGGCAAACCATAGATTTCGACGAAGGTGGCCGTGTCGGTGCTCGGCGAGTCGTAGTAGACCTCGTTGATGACCAGTCCGGCGACCTGAGCGTTGACCGGGCCTCCGATGTTGTTCGAGCGATCCAGGTCAGGATTATCGCGCAAGGGATCGATATAAACCCAGGCGTTGTAATCCCCGATGGGGCGATCGAAGAGCGTCGCGGTGACAGTTGTTGTGCCACCGGGAGCGATGGAGCTAAAGACCGAGCGCGAAGTCGACGAGGTCGTCGTCGCATCGGGCGCGGCGGCAAGATCCTGGTAGAACCTGACGCTAAAGCTGCTCGTCGCGTCGACCACGCCAGCGTTGCGAATGACCACCTCGAACTCGAGGTCTCTCCCCACAGGAGTGACGGTGAAGGAGTCGACCGTAAGATCTGGCGCCTGATCGAGGACGTTGATCGTCACGTCATCCTGAGAGGTGTCCCCATCATCATCGGTCACGATCACCGTCGCCGTGTAAATGCCCTGGTTCTGGTAGGTGTGCGAGGTCGTCGCGCCGGTCGCTGGAGCAGAGCCATCGCCAAAGAACCACTGGTAGGAGAGCGTGCCGTTGCCCCCCTGCCCCGCCGCCGAGAAGTTGACCGTCAGCGGCCTCGGGCCTGTGTCTGTATCCGCGCTCGCGGTGACCACAGGTTGCGTGTTGTCTGCCGCCGTGATCTGGACCGTATCACTGTCCGTGTCGCCGTTCGCGTCCGTCACCGTCACGGTCGCCGTGAATGTGCCTCCCATCGTGTAGGAGTGTGAAGGATCTTGCTGCGTGCTCGGCTGAGAGCCATCGCCAAAGTCCCACTGGAACGTGAACGGCGCGTCCCCTTGCGAGACGGTCGCCTGGAAGTTGACGTTGAAAGGAACGATCCCCTGGGCCGGGCTCGCGGACGCGTCCACCACTGGCACGGCGTTATCGAGCACGCTGATAATCACCGTGTCGGTCGAGGAGTCACCGTCCTCGTCGGTGACGATCAAGGTCGCCGTGTACGTCCCCGAGCTCGTGTAGGAGTGCGTCGGGTTTTGCGACGAAGAGGATGGAGAACCATCGCCAAAGGTCCAGTTGTAGGTCAGGTTCCCGTTGCCACCGCTGGCGTTGCCAAAGAAGTCCACAGCGAGCGGCGCGAAGCCGCTCGTGGGCGTCGCGGAAGCGTTGGCAGAGGGCGCGAGGTTCGAGCCCACGTCGATGGTGACAGTGTCCGTGGCGACATCTCCGTCCGCGTCTGTGACGGTGACTGTGGCGGTGAATTGCCCCGCGGTCGGGTAGGTGTACTGGACGTTGCGACCGGTGTCCGAGCTGCCATCGCCAAAGCTCCAGGCGTACGTCAGCGCGCCGTTTCCACCCATCGCGTTCGAGGTGAACTGCACCTGCAATGGCGCGAGCCCCTGGGTTGGCGTCGCGGACGCCATCACAGCAGGCACGTCATCGCCGTTGACCACGATCTGGGTCGAATCAGTCGCCTGATCTCCGTTCCCATCGGTGACCCTGAGCGAGACGGTGTAGGTGCCGGGCATCTGGAAGACGTGGCTCGGACCAGACTGCGTGGAGGTGTCCCCGTCGCCAAAATCCCACTCGTAGCTCAGCGGGAGATCTCCTCCCATCGCGCGAGGATCAAATTGCACCGAGAGTGGCGCGAGCCCGGTCGATGGCGACGCGCCGATATCGATCTGCGGGACCGCGTTGCTCTGCGCGTTGATCACAACCATCGCCGTATCCGAGTCGCCATCCGCGTCCGTCACGGTGAACAACGCGGTATAGGTCCCTGGAGAGGTGTACGCGTGAGATGGGTTCTGCGAGGTCGCAGGATCACTGCCGTCGCCAAAATTCCACGAGAACGTGTAAGGCTCGTTGCCACCGACGACGGTGCCGCGCAATGAGACATTCAGCGGCGCGATCCCTTGCTGAGGCGTCGCAGAAGCCGCCGCCACGGGCGCATCATCCGAGGCCACCTTGACCTCGATGGTCGCCGGAGCACTCGCCGCGCCAGTGACCTCATCGGTCACCGTCAGTGAGACAGCGTAGGTGCCCCCTTGCGAGAAAACATGCGTGGGAGAGGGCCTGTCCGATCCTTCGCCATCGCGAAAATCCCACTGGAACAGGAGCGGGTTGCTCGTCCCGGAGACGGTCGCCTGGAAGCTCGTCGTGAGCGGCGCGACGCCCTGCGTGGGGGTCGCCTTGATCTCATTGATGACAGGCACATCAGGAGGATCGACCGAGATCTGCTGGCTCGCAGACGCGCTCGCACCCGCAGCATCCGTCACCGTCGCGCGGGCGATAAACTCACCGCCTGTGGTGTAGGTATGCGAGACCTCGGCCCCTTCTGCGCCCATGGTGTTGTCGCCAAACGTCCAGGTCACGCGATAAGGCTCCTGTCCGCCCTGCCCTGTCACGCTCAGGTTTACAGCGAGCGGCGCCTTCCCGGAGGTTGGCTCCGCCGAGATCGCCGCGATCGAGAGCGGTATCCCCTGGGACATATCCCCGGTGGGCATGTCGAACGTTTTGCCGAAGTCCGGCGCGTCCATATCGAGGTTGACGGGTTGTTGAGGAGGATCAGTGCCAGGGCATCCCGTGGCAAAAATCAAGATTCCGGTGATCGCGAGCAGTCTCGCGAGAGACCTCGTCATAAGGCTCATGGTTGCCTCCTTTCAGTTTGTCGCATGTCTCCCTACACCTGGCCTGAATCCATAGCGCAAAACGGACCCGCGAGTAAAGATGGTGGGATTCGCAGCGAGCGCGAGCGCCCGCTGGACGAGCGCTGGCAATGGTGTAGAGTGCCAACCGATTTCATGGCGCCGCGCCGCAGGTGTGCGTTGCCATGATCGAGGTTCACTGATTTCGATATTGAGAGACCCACGCCCATGCCACTCGTCGCGCTCGATACCACCCCCGTCGATACAATGCACCGAAGCCGAGGGATCGGCCGTTATGCTCAGGGATTGATCCAGGGCTTTGGCGCCCTCGAGGCAAACGGCGCGCTGGCCGCAGCGGACCTCGAGGTCGTCTTGCTTCGGCAACCTCACGAAGGATCGCTCGATGTTCACCCTGGCGGGCTCGCGCAGCACACGTTGGGGAGGCGCTTTAGCAAGGGCATCATGCGCATGTGGACCGAGAACAGGTTGCGCATGGACAGGATGCTTCCGCAGGAGACGGACCTCTACCACGCGACCTCGATGGAGGGGGTCAGCAAACAGACGCCCTGGGTGCCGACTTGCCATGATCTGATCCCGATGTTGATGCCGCAGGACTACTTTCAGGATCTGCGCTCGAAGACGCGGATTCCCTGGTGGGATGCTTACGTCAAGGCGATGAAGGATGAGGCCAGACGCGTCGTGGCCATCTCACACCACGTGAAGTCGACGTTGGTGGATGTGGGCATCCCCGAGCAAAAGATCGATGTGGTCTACCACGGCCTGAGTGATTTCTGGGGAGGACGCGACGAGCGGCTACCGCCAGCGCATGTCCGCGCGCTGCGCCAGGAGCCCTACGTGCTCTTTATCGGAGGCTACGATCCGAGGAAGAACTTCGAGGGGCTCACGCTGGCGCTCTCGCTGATCCCCGAGAGCAGGCGCCCGAGGCTCGTCGCTGTCGGCGGCAGAAAGCGAGCCGCGCAGAAGGAGACAGAATCACTGGTGGCAAAGCATGGCATCGACGCGACCTTTCTGGGTTACATCGACGATGTCTCGCTGCGCTTTCTCTACCGTCACAGCCGGGGGCTCGTCTTCCCCTCGACGGAGGAAGGTTGGGGGTTCCCCATCGTCGAGGCGATGGCTGCGGGCGCTCCGGTGGTTTGCGCACACTATGGCAGCATGGTCGAGAGCGCTGGAGATGCAGCGATCACGTGCGATGTGCGCGAGGCCGACGAGCTCTCGCACGCGATCATGCACATGGTCGAGGACGAGGCGATGCGCCAGCGCCACATCGCGCTTGGCCTGAAGCGCGTCGAGGAGTTGACCTGGACACACTCGGCAAATGCTTTGCTCCAGGTGTGGGAGCGCGCGCTCTAGCGCCCTGTCGCATAAGGCTTCCTCCGCAAATGGCGCCTGAGCCCCCCCAAAACGCGCCTGCCATTGCGAAGCAGTGAGTTTCCTTTTGATCTCCGTGCATTAGCGAAGGTGTGACGGCGCGTTTTCTCCCCCCCATTTTTGCAAATAGGGGGGAAACTCGCGCTTCGTTTCGAGGTCGGTGGTTCGCGGAGGGGAGCTTCGATGTAGGTCGTGCAGAGCGCATAACATGCCCCCCGCAAATCGCGCCTGCCGTCGTGTAGCGCTGCGCTTCTTTCGAGCGTTGTGCCATGGCAAAGGAATACGGCGCGTTTGCGACCCCCAAGTTTGGGGGTTGCCCTCGCGCTCCGACTCCAGGTTGGCGTTTTGCGACAAGGAGCTTTCGGATTTAGCAGTGAGTTACACGAGGGCACCCGAAAGCGAACCACTGCGCCGAAATCATCGCGAGGGCGCCCCCCAACAAACGAAGTGCTGTTTGGGGGGCAGTGAGGAGCGCAGCGACGAACGGGGGGCATGTTCCGCGTTCTGCGAAACCTGCAACGAAGCTCCCCTACGCAAAACTCACTGCCAAATCGAAAGCTCCTCTCCGCGAAACGCCAACCTCGAGTCAACGCGTAAGTTTCCCCCCTATTTCAAGCGCAGCGCCGAAATGGGGGGGCGAAAACGCGCCGTCACACCTTTGCTAGCGCACGGTGACAAAAAGTAAGCTCACCGCTTCAAGAATGCAGGCGCGTTTTGGGGGGGGTCACGCGCCCTTCAACACCCTCACAGCTACCCACATCAAGCGATTTTTCGGCGGCTTCGGTTCGCTCGGCGAGTCGACAGAACATGCACAAAAACGAACGAGACGTTTTATTTTATATCATTTTTCCAAACGATCGCGTGGCTATGTTCGAGCGTGAACCGCCTTCACAAACGGTTTGGCCTCGAGCCAAAGCAAGACCGACTCGCAGGCCCTCACAAACGTCTCACAAAGGAGATCTTGATGAGCAAACGCGCGATCCGCAACGCCCTCCTCTTCACAAGCCTTGCCCTCACCCCAGCTCTGGCTGGCGCGGGATGCCCCAAGGCTTTTGGTAACCAGACGCCAACGGGCGCATGGTACGCGAATGAAGAGTCCGGGGTGACGGTGATGACGCTGGATAGCAAGGGAGCGCTGATGCTCTCGGTAGAGATTTACGACCGCAGCCCGCTGATCGACGAGATGAAGCTCGAGATCTCGGCGACCTGCACCAAACCCGAGAACGGCGTGGTGTATGAAGACAGGAGCTTCGAGCTCGAGTGCAAGAACGCGCGCATCGAGCGTGCCTCCGAAGGACTCGGGGCGCTCTTTAACCTCCTCGTGGCGGTCGAGGACATCGCGAGCCTCATCGGCGGCGCGAGCGACAAGGATGGCACCCTCACGCTGCGCATCAAACCGGAGGGGGACAAGCTGCGCTTCTACAACACCGACGATGAGACCGGGAAGGTCACCGAGACCGTGATGGACGCGATCTCGAAGAAGCGCGCCGAGGACTACATGACGCGGTTTCGAGAAAACACCGTCAAGATCCATCAACCCACCGACCGCCCCGAGCGCGAGCGCGACCTGCCCTGATTGTCTGGCGCCCCCTTCCCGACCAACTCTTGAAACATTCGCCCGACAGGTTGGACTCGTGTTCGGTCTCGGTCGGGGAGAGTTGATGCATGCAGTGAGTTATGCATGGGGGTGCTTGAAATGCGCGAGAAGCCACATGTGCAAAAACGCACAACCAGAACCCAATATCGCCTATTCTACAAACAAAAAAGTTCAGCAAAAGTGATCTCCATGGAGGCGCTCACAGCGTCGAAGAGAAACCAACAATGGAACTGAGGGCGACGCCCTGCCACATGGAGGACATCATGAAAGTTTGCATCATCGGAGCTTCTGGAAAACTCGGCCAGTACATGATCACCCACGCGCTCGAGCGCGGCTACGAGGTCATCGGGGTCTGCCGCGAAGAGAGCGTCTCGAAGATCGCCCACCTCTCCGACAGGATCACGATCATCCCGGGCATGACCAACGACCGCGCCGTCATCGAACGCGCCGTCAAGGGATGCGATGGCGTCCTCACGGTGCTCGCGCCCTGGGGAGTGCAGCAATACTCCTCGGGCACCGCGCAAGCCGTGCTCGACTTCGCAGAGCCTCACGCCAGGCTGATCTTCTCCTGTGGATGGCACATCACCCGCGATGGTGAGGATAAATACACGCTGGGCGCGAAGATGTTCGTGGGGTTTTTCTCGTGGTTCGCGAGGTTGATTCGCTTCGCGGAGCTCGACGATCAGGTCGAGGCTTGCGACCGCATCTTCGCCAGCGACCGCGCATGGACAGTGGTTCGCGGCAGTGACCTCGAAGAGGGTGAGAGCGAGGGCCTCCCTGTCTGGAGCGCCCATGTCGGAGACCCGATCCTCGAGAGCAATATCACTCGGCGCGTCGACTTCGCCCTCTTTATGGTCGAAGCATTGACAGATGATGCGCTCGTCCAGCAGGCGCCAGCGATCGTGAGCCGTCGTTGCAAGTCGGCCATCGAGCATGGCGAGCAAGCACCGAACAGGTCGCGTCAAATCGCCGCAGCGAGCTGACTTATCAGGACACGTCCTCTGTGAGAACCTGTAAGCCTGTGGCAAACAAACCAGGCTTCAATCAAGCGAGGTCGTGAACATGGGCGAGAAGGATCGACTCGATAAGGCGCGCTTGCGCGAGCTGCTGGTCAAGCGCGATGGGCCTGGGCTGGTAAGAATCAGCGTCCAGATCATCTGGTTTATCGCCTCGCTCGCGCTCGGCAGCTACTTCTACACGCGAGGGATGCACATCCCGATGGCCATCGCCATCCTCTCGGCGGGGATGGCGCACGTCACCTTCTTCCCGCCGATGCACGAGGCGGGACACAAGACAGCCTTTGCCACATCCTGGCTTAACGAAGCGGTCATGTGGTGGTGTTGCTTGATGATGCTCGAGGGGCCAACCTTCTTTCGGGAGTTTCACTGGGAACATCACCGCGAGACGCAAGATCCCGCGCTCGACCCCGAGATCGCTGGCGCGCCAGCGCTGCTCGATGGGTGGCCGACAAACCCGCTGGTTTACTTCGCGCTCGTGAGCGGTCAGATGCTCATGATCGGCAAGTTGATGTTCACCATAGGGGGCGCGCTGATGCCTACGGCTGGGTTGTGGGAGAAGGTCTTTCCATTCATCCCGGAGAAGAAGCGTCGCAGAGTGCGCCTCGAGAGCTTCGCGGTGCTCGCGCTGCTGGGAGGGATCGGTGCATTGGGTTACCTGTTCGTGCCAGGGTTTCTCTACCTGCTGCTCTCTATTGTCATCGGGCACGTGCTGCTCGGCTTTTACCTGATGGCCGAGCACACCGGGCTCCCCAACGAAGGATCACAAACCCATCGCACACGCACCATCGAGAGCAACGCGCTGGTGCGGTGGTTGATGTGGAACATGCCCTACCACACCGCGCACCACGAGCACCCCGCTATCCCCTTCCACGCCGTCCCAGAAGCTCGCGCCGAGATGACCCCGGAGCACGTCACCTCGGGCTACATCGCCTTCCACATCGAGGCCGCCTCACGCGCTTTCTGGCTGCGCCGCGATGCCGATTGAATCCTTGAACCTCGCGCGAATCACCACTGACTTCCCTCCCGCATACAGCAAGATCGCACGCATCGGACAATCACTGTCGCCGAGTGGACACGTAAACCCCGCAGGCAAATAGCCCTGCCGGAGCACCTTTCGCGCCGCAGCATGCGCACGGCAAATATGAAACGAACGCTCGACCAGGAAGAACTGCACCTCTTCATGGTTGTTGATGTATTCGAGCAGACTTTGTTTGAGCTCCTCGTGTTCGAAGTTCGCGTCATCGTCCGTAAGCTCCCCGACGAGTGCGATCGGAAGCTCCTGCCACACGAGATGCTCACCATCGAGGTACCCAGCCCAAGCGGTATCCTCGGCGCGCTGATCCCACATGCCTGTGAAGTCGCGTCGGGCGGTATCAGGCAAGAGCGACCACCAAGCCTCTGCCTCGAGCCTTTGCGATACGTCGAGAGACTCGAGCAATGAACCAGGCATCATCTCCACGTCCACACCTCCACTCGGCCATCTATCTGCGCAAAGAACGCATCTCCACAAACAAAACACCAAAACCAGGTTCAAAAGAGTGACATCTCAGGGTGACAAGGAGCAACACCAAAACCTACCATAAACAGAGTGCATCCATTTCAAAAAAGCAGGTTCTTCATCATGTTGCGCTCTATCACCCCTGTCCTTTTCATCACCTTGCTTGCCACCTCGACGCTCGCATCCGGTTGCAAACCGTCGACCACTCCCGAGGCGGCGACATCGCGTGCACCCGAAACACCTCAAAAGACGAGCACACCTGGCGCGAAACCAAAGAAGTGCACGCTCCCAGCCAAGCCGCGCGATTGGGCCTTCGATGTGCTCGAGCAACACCTGGAGACCTGCAAGGGAGGTGCCTGCGCCAGAGTCACACTGGATGGTCCGATCACGGATGAAGCGCTCTCGACCCTGAGCGACAAGGCGTGTTTTCCAAAGGTCGAAGCGCTGGCGCTCACGACCTCCGGCATCCAGGATGCGCAGGTCGAGCAACTCGTCAAAGCAAAGAATATCGATGGGATCAAGCAACTGACGCTCACCCAGGGTGTCCTCGGTGACGAGGCGGCAAAGACGATCGCGAATGCACCTGCGCTAAAGAACCTCGAGGTCCTCGATCTGTCCCATAACGTCATCGGCGCGCGTGGTGTCGAGGCGATCTTTCAAAGCAAGAACCTCGCGAACCTCCACACGCTCGAGCTCGCGCTTAACCGTGTCGGTGATGCGCGCCCAGTTCCGACCTTCGACGCCCCCATCAAGCGACAATGGAAACGCCTCGGGTTAAGCAGGAACGATGTAGGATACGAGCACGTCGACGCGATCCTGGCATCCGAACACCTCGCCGGGCTCCAGGAGTTGGACCTCACAGGCCATGGAAAATTCTCTGACTGCCTCTCGAAGTTCGCGCACGCGAAGCGATTCGGCTCGCTCCGAAGGTTCGAGCACAATTGCTACACGATCACGACCTCTTATCGCACGATGTCAGAATCACCGCATATGGTGAACCTCACCCATCTCGACCTCTACCGCGGCCACATCGAAGACCTCTCGGCCTTCGATGGGCTCATGAAGAGTGACAGGGCAAAAAAGCTTGAGGAAATCAGCATCCGAGAGACGTTCTTCAAGGATTCGAGCGCGGTCGCGCTCATCTCACGCGCGAAGGCACTACCCGCGTTGAAGGTCCTCGAACTGTCTGACACGACAAGGAAATCAAAACCTACGTTCGAGGACACGAAGCGGCTCTTCTCATCGGAGTTATTGAAGCAGCTAAAGAAGTTTCACTATTACGGTGATTGGGGACCAGAACACACAGCGCTCCTGGCAGACAGCGCCGAGCTGCGTTGGCTCGAAGAGCTCTCGATTCGAGCGTCCAAGAGCTTCGACGACTCGGCCGCCAAGCAGCTCGCGGCCTCCCCTCACCTCAAGAATCTGCGCGTGCTCGATCTGTCATCTACGAAGATCGGCGACGAGGGCGTCATCGCGCTCGCGAAGAGCCCGAACACAAAGAACCTTCGCGTGCTAAACCTGTTGCACACCAAAATCACCGATGTCGGCGTCGCGGCGCTGGCCAAGTCACCCCATATGGCGAACCTCGAGGAGCTCTCGCTCAGCGGCGAGGTGAGCGTGATGACGAAAGATTCGACCATCGCGCTCGCGCGCTCGCCATACATCAACAAGCTCACCAAACTCGATCTGTTCCTCACAAGCGCAGAAGACGCACTCCACGAGTTCGTAGTGTCAGGGAACTTCTCGAGGTTAAAGCAGCTCACGTTCAGCATAAAGAATGTACCGAGCGAGGATATCATCCTGATGACGCGGAGCCCGATGTGGAGTGCGCTCGAAGAGGTCGACTTTCATGGGGGAAGACTCTCGAACGAAGCCATCGTAGCGATCGCCAACGCGCCAGGGAGCAACAACATCAAGAGACTCCGCCTCAACGCCGTCCTCGATAAAGGCGCGCTCGCGGCCTTCGCGGCTCCAAAAAACCTCTCTCGCCTCTCCTCCCTGACGCTTACGAATCCATGGGTCAACGCCGCCGAAGCGGCACCTTTGCTAAACTCCCCATTGCTCGCTCAGCTCTCCAACCTCGACCTTTCTGGCTGCGCGATCGGAGATGAGGGCGCGAAGATCATCGCCGAGCGCACCCTCCCCAGGCTCTCGAGCCTCTCCCTATCCCAAAACAAGATCACCTCGGTCGGAGCCAAAGCGCTCGCACAAAGTACCAACCTCAAGGGGATTCACACTATCTCCCTCGAGCTCAACAAGATCGGGGAAGATGGCTGGATCGCGTTGAGCGAATCTCCTTACCTGACCGAACAGGAACGCGAATACTACTCGAGGCAGGCAAATAGAAAGCCTCCGGTAGAAGCCACCGAGAGCACCCTTCAGAAGCTCCTCCCTTGACGTGTGAACCCCCGACGGTGGCCCGGACCGAAGGGGGCGCGCCATTTGCCACCGCGCGGCAAACTCCGCGAAACTTGTGGCAAATGGCGCGCCCCCTTCGGTCCTCGGCACCAAGCGTGGGTGCCAAAGTCAAAAAATCGTTCGACTTTCTCGAGCAATCAAAGCGCGTCCAGCACGCAGCGAGCGATGGCGCGAGGGACCGTTTCGGGAAACCCGAGCACGCCGGGGATGTCATTGCTCTCGAGCAACATCCAGTCTCCAGCGTCGGTCTCGAGGAAGTCGAGCCCCAGGACATCGGCCTGAAACCGCTCCATGGCGGCGCGCGTCCAGGCGGCGAGTTGTGATGGAGGGTCGATGACTTCGAAGGAGATCGTGTCGACGTTGGCGCGCCAACCTGCGCCGCGTCGCTCCATCGCCCACATCTCATCGCCGACGGCCAGGCAGCGTACATCGCGCACGTAGTCGATAAACGGCTCGGTCGTCGCGTAGTCATAGCGGGTGAAGGTAATCGTCGCCAGCGCCTCCCAGTGAGAGGCATCGGGCACGCGCGCCTTTCCATCACCGCCGTGGAGGTTGCCAAACTTCAAGACCGCCGGAAACTCAGGCTCCATCAGCCCGAGCGCGCCATCGCCAAGGTAGCAATCGAAGTCGATGACCGGCAGACCTGCCTCCTTCAACTCCCAGAGCATCCCCAGACGATCATAACCTCGAAGCAAAGCTTGCGCGGAGTTGATGCAAGGGACTCCAGAGAGGCGGATCATCTCCAGGCAAGCTCTGTGCATCGGGTTTGGCGCCACCGCGCCGAGCCTCCACAAGATCGCATCCGGGCGGTGCGTGCCATCGCGATCCACGATCCAGAGACGCCCTCGCTCGAGCAACCAGCGGCTGCGATCGAGGTAAGTCTGGACGACGCGATGCCCCGGAAACATCGGGCTCCAATCATAAGCTCCATTCACCACGACGATGGTGTTCATCTGCATCTCCTTGACGTGCGGGAAGCGCTGGCGACAACGCCCCCTGTTAGAAACACTATTCCATCGTGAAACGATCGGGCTCATCGCATTTGCGCGCGCCTCGCCTCTTTCCCGCGAGAAGATGCTGGGCTAGTGTGTCGGCGCATGAATCCAAACTGCAGATGAGGTAGCCCCATGTCCAGCACGCAATACAGTCTCCTCCCCGATGTCACCAAGATGAGCATCGAGGAGCTCGAAGAGGCCGTCCGCTATCACAACGCCAAGTACTGGATCGACAACGATCCCGAGATCAGCGACCCGGACTTTGACAAGCTGGTCGAGGCGCTGCGCGCTGCCGCGCCCGACTCCCCTGTCCTCGACGCCATCGGGCCTGCGGGCGCGGCTGGCGAGGGAGAGGAAGAGCTCCCGAAAATCCACCACGATCCTCCCATGCTCTCGCTGGACAAGTGCTACGACGAGGACACGCTGCTCAAGTGGTTCGACAAGTTCGAGGGGGAGTGCGTGGTCAGCCCCAAGATCGATGGCGTGGCCGTGTGCATCAAGTACGATGAGAACGGCGACCTGGTGCTCGGCGCGACGCGCGGTGATGGCACCGAGGGCGAGCTTATCACTGACAACGTGCGAGAGATCGTGGATGTCCCGACAAAGATCAGTCAGGGCCCCATCGAGGTTCGCGGCGAGGCGTACATCCCGCGCTCGATCTTCGATGAGAAGTTCGCCGTCGAGTACAAGAGCCCGCGCAACCTGACCGCAGGTGGTCTAAAGCGCAAGGATGGCAAGGAGACTGCCAAATACTTCGTGCACTTCTTCGCCTACGATGTCGTCGGCGCGGACTTTGCCTCGGAGTTGGAGAAGCTCGAGTTCACGCGCACCGAGGGATTCTCGCCCGTCCCGACCGAGCTCGTCGAGCACGCTGATCTGCAATCGACCTACGATCGCATGGCCGCAGAGCGCGCCGATTGGGACTACGAGACCGACGGTATCGTCTACAAGGTCAACGACACGGCAACACAAGACACCATGGGGCGCACCTCGCACCACCCTCGCTTCGCGCTCGCCTACAAGTTCCAGGGCGAGTCGGGCAAGAGCACGCTGCGCGAGGTCGAGTGGAGCGTCTCTCGCACAGGATCGATCAACCCCGTGGGGATCGTCGATCCTGTGAACCTGAGCGGCGCGACGGTCACGCGCGCGTCCTTGCACAACCTCGCGATCATGGAAGGGTTAAACCCGGATGGTCCGCTCACCATAGGCTCGACGGTGATGATGATGCGTCGCGGCGGCGTCATCCCCAACATCGAGGCGGTGCTCGAGGATGGAACCGACCCTGTGCTCATCCCCGAGGAGTGCCCGATCTGTGGCGCCGAGACCTACCGCGACGGTGACTTCCTGTTTGCCAAGCACACCACGGATTGTGGCGTGTTCATCGTGCGCAAGCTCGAGCACTTCACCAAGGTCATGGAGATCAAGGGGTTCGGTCAGAAGGTGCTCGAGCAGCTCGTGGATCGCGAGATCGTGCTCGAGCTGGAGGACTTCTACAAGCTGCAATCCTCTGACTTGATGCCGCTCGATCGCATGGGCCAGAAGCTCGCTGACAAGCTCATCGACCAGATCGAGCAACGCAAGGAGGTCCCCGTCGAGGTGTTCCTGCGTGCCTTTGGCATCGACGAACTCGGCAAGCACGTCTCCAAGATCCTCGGGCGCGAGTACGAGACGATGGACGAGATCTTCGAGATGACCGAGGAAGAGCTCGCCGCCATCCACACCATCGGCGAGGTCATCGCGAAACGCGTCGTCGAGGGCCTGGCCGAGCGCAAGGAAGAGATCGAGGCGTTGCTCGAGTATGTCACGCCGATCTTCCCCGAACCCGTGGACGAGTCCGAGATCCCCACCGACCGCGCGCTCTCTGGAAAGCGCGTGCTGTTTACCGGGACGCTCGAGTCGATGAAGCGCTCGGAGGCACAGAAGAAGGTCGTCGAGCAAGGGGGCGAAGCGCCCGGCTCGGTCAGCAAGGATCTCGACTACCTGGTGATCGGAGATTCCGACTACGAGCGCTACGAGGGAGGATGGCGTTCCTCGAAGCTCAAAAAAGCAGAAGGTTACAATCAAGATGGCGCATCCATCGAGATTATCAACGAATCTCGCTTTTTGGAATTACTCGAAGAGTGAGACGAGTCGGAGACAGTCTTCCCAACCGGTTCGACCTTTGCTAGATTGACGCGCATTGCGGTCCGTTAATCCACTGGCGTGGTCACCGCTCATATCACCCGACTGGTGATGTGGGGGCTGACGCGAATGCTTCATGATCGAAGAGCAAATCGAGCCAAGAACCCTGCTCGTCATCGACGACGAGCCGGACATCCTGGACGCGATTCGGCGCTTGTTTCGCAAGCGCTATCGCGTGCTGGTCGCCCAAACGACCAGTGAAGCCAGAGAGATGCTCGCCAACGAGCACGTCGAGGTCGTGTTGTGCGATCAGCGCCTCCCTCGATCCTCGGGCATCGAATTTCTCACCGACATCCGCGAGACACACCCGAACATCGTTCGGGTGCTCTTCACCGGCTACACCAACCTCGATGACATCGTCGACGCCATCAACCAGGGCCATGTCTACCGCTATATTAGCAAGCCGTGGCAACCTGCCGAGCTTCGCCTCCTGATCGATCAAGCCTTCGAGCACTACGCGCATATGAAAGAGCGCGAGAAGCTCCTGAGTGACCTCAAGGCGGCAAACCTCGAGCTGGCCGCAAAGAACGATCAACTCACCCTCGCCAACGAACAACTCGAGACCGTCAACCGCGTGCGGCAAGTGTTTATGGAGGTCATAAGCCACGAGCTCAACACGCCGATCGCCATCATCATCGGCTACGTGTTCTTGCTCAAGCGCGAGCTCGGCGAGGATCTCTCGAGCGTCTCGACCAAGGCGCTCGATCGGGTCGAGGCGTCGAGCCGCAGGCTAAAGCAAATCTCGGAGCGCATCTTCCAGATGATGTCGCTCGATGACCCGAGCAACGCCCTCCACCCCGAACTTGTCAGCATCCGTGACTTCGCCATCGAGCTTCACAACCAGGTCGACCCCTTCCTCCAACGCCGCGAGCAAAAGCTCGCCTCGAGCATCGACCTCGCTGGAGACGAACTCTACGCGGACCCGAGCAAACTGCTCGACATCTTCACCCACCTGACGATGAACGCCATCAAGTTCTCTCGCAACGGCGAGACGATCTACTTCATGGCCAGACCCTCGCCGGAGAACCCCGACGAGGTCGCGCTCTCGATTCGCGACAATGGCATCGGCATCTCCGAGGAAGATCGAGGACAGATCTTTGACCTCTTCTTCTCCTCGTTCCGCACCGAGCATCACTCCTCGGGCGACTTCGAGTTCGGCAAGCGCGGGATGGGCCTTGGCCTGAGCATCGCCAAGCACTTCACCGAGATGCACGGCGGTCGCATCGAATGCGTTAGCGAGGAAGGTCGCGGCTCGACCTTCACCGTCTACCTCCCCCGAAATCCCAAGACATAGACCTCGCCAGCGCTCCGCCCGCAACCCGACGCCGCCGAAAAATCGCGCGCCGTGGTGCGGAACACCACCCAGGGTGCGCGATTTTTCGGCGGCGTCGGGTTGCTCAGGCCACCAGCGCTTGCATCACATCAGGAAATCAGCTCGAGGCGCTCGCGAAGCAGCGAAACGTGTGGGGTCTCATCGAGCACAGCGAGGATCTCGCGCGCGCGCTCGTGCGCGCCTGCCTCGATACAAAGCCACGCGCGCCACGACGGCTCGACATCCTCGGACCAAGGCCCCTCGATCACCGCATTTAAACAGGCCGTGGCGAGCTCATCACTGACCATTGCCTCCTCTCCCTCAGGTCGCCACGTGATGGCAAGATCCGTGGGCAAGAACCCGGCGTGGGCAGTGAACACGATGTTTGCGTGGCGGCTCGCAAAGGAAGATGTAAACGCGTCTGTTTCGTGGTGATGGAGCCCGAACAAAGCGGACTCCATGGCGAGCGATGGGCGCGCATCGAGCGCGCCCTGCTCGAGCAGGATCAGCACGCCTCGCTCGCACCCCGTGGCGAGCAAGTGCTCCAAAAACGCCGCGATGCGCTGGCGTCGCATCCGCTCGCTCGTTATGCCGACGCCATCGATCAGTGCGCCGATGGCGACCGCGGCATCGACATCATCGACGACGCCGAGTTCTTCCAACGCACACTGTCTGAAGTGACCGTCAGGCGAGCGCGCCCGCGCACGCGCGATCGCCTCCTCGAGAGGATCGATCCCCATGTAGGAGCGTGGCGACCTGCCGGTGTCCTGCAAATAGCAAAGCAACCCACCAGGACCACACCCCACATCGAGCATGCGCATATCAGCGAGCCTCTGCTCGCCGAGCAGCCGCAAGGCGACCTCGTAACGCAACGCCTGCTCGAGGCGATGGCGCCACCCTGCTCTGCGCGCGTCGTCATCGCTCGCGTAGAGGTCCTGGTAATAGGCGTTATCACTGGAGGTCATGTGGACGTCGGCGCGTGAGCGTTGGCGAGCGTCGCGGCGCGGAGCGCGATGCCATCCTGAGAGGCTCGCGCGGCCAACTCGACGACCATATGGCACGCGAACGCGACGTCCTGATCAAAGCGCTGCGTCTTCTCGAGCAAGTGCCTCGCGCGATCGAGAAAATCACTGGCGAGCTCCCACTCTCCAGCGTGCGCGAAGCAAGGAATCAACCCGGTGAGCACGAGCGCGAGCTGTCCATAATCGTGGGTCTGGTTGAAATGTTCAGCGAGCGCCTCGAAGATGCCGCGCGCTTCGGTGTACTGGCGTTGACCGAGGGCGATGAAGCCGAGGTTGCGCTTGACGCGCAGGCTTTGATCCGAGCCCACAGATTCATACAGCGCGATGGCGCGCTCGGCGTGTGCTCTGGCGAGGTTGAGCGCGCCTTCATGACGCTCGATCTCGGCCAGGTCATTGGTGCAATCCGCGATCAGGACGTAGTTGCCGATCTCCTCGGTCAACGCCAACGCGCGCTCGGCGTAGCGCCGCGCGTCGTCGAAGTCCTCGTCCTGTCTTGCCACATCTCCCAGGCCATTGAGACAGGTCGCGAGCGCGAGCTGATCGTTTAGAATCACCGCGCGCTCTCTCGCGGACAGGAACAATGTACGCGACTTCCCCAGCTCGCCGCGTCGTTGCGCCAGACGCGCCATCCCCATCTCGATACGCAACAAATAGGCGGCGTGAAGTTCCTGAGGGAGATCTTTCAACGCGCGCTGCGCATCGGCGAACATCCCCTCCGCCTCGCTCGTGGCGCCGCGATGGAAGGTTGCCCAGGCGCACTGAATGTTTGCCTCGATATAGAGCTGCCGCCAGCCATACTTGACCGCATCCGTCACGACAGACCCGGCCCAACGCCTCGACTCTAGATAATGGCCTTGCTCGTCCAGGATCTTGGAGCGAAGCACCATCCCCTGTCCCTGACGAGAATCACCGAGCGGGAGGTCGAGCTGGTTGAGGATCGCGTCGCGCTCGTCCAACAGCTCGAGCGCATCGTGTAGCTCGCTGCGCTTCATCATCGAACGCGCCGCTTCGAGCAGTGGAGCGAGCGCGCGCTCAAGCTCTCCTGCCTCGATCAGATGCCGCGCGTAGCGCGCGTGGTAATCGCGCGTATTTGGGCTGTAGAGCCCGACGATCATCTCGGCGCAGGCGCGGTTCAAGCTCTTCCAACGCCCCTCTTCGCGAGCGCGACGCTCGAGGCTCTCGCGCAACAGGCCATGAGCGAAGATCCATCCATCATCGGTGTTCGAGATAAGCGCCTGCTCGAAGAGCTTTTCGAGCAGCATGTGATCGAACTGGAGCGAGTGATGTTTGCACGCGCCCAACCACTCGACGAGCGAGACCTCGACACCGAGCGCGGCGGCGATTTCCAGGCACTGGAGCTGCTCCGAGCCATGGTTCGAGAGCAAGCGATCGAGCCTGTTCTGCCACAACACGTGAATATCATCGGGGAGCTCGATCGCCTCTCCAGGTTTGAGCGCGAACCCCTCATCACCGACCTCGAGCTTGTCCCCCTCGACGAGCTCACCGATGAGCTGGATGGCGAACAAGGGCACGCCACGAGCGCGACGTTCGATACGCTCGACGAGTTCGTCATCGAGCGCGAGCAGCTCCTTGACCAGCGCGCGCGACTCCCCTTTCGAGAGCGGCGAGACCTGGCATTGATAAATCAATGGGTCGTGCTCGACCTCCTGGAGCAAGTGCGCTTCGAGGGAGCGAGGATCGAGCGCGTCCTCGCGCAGCGTCATCAACATCAGGATAGGGAACGCGCGCGTCCTGGCGTATTCGAAGATCGCGCGGCGCAACATCAACGCCTCTGCGCCCCATTGAACGTCATCCAACCAGAGGAGCACGGGGCGCTCATCAGACTCGTAGAAGAGGTAGCGCGAGATGACAGCGTGACGCTCGGCGTGTGTGTAGAAGCGACCTCTGGCGGTCGCCTCGTCTGGCGAGAGCATATCCGTGAGCAGCGCCCAGTCGCGCTCGTCTCGGACCCAGATCCTCTCGAGGTGACGCCGCACGCGCTCGTAGAGCTCCTCTCTTGGCAAACCTCCCGAGCGAAAATACCGCGCGAGCATCGGGACGACGCCATCGAAGGGTGTGCGCATCGGGCTATGGCGCGCATAGAGCACCTTGGCGCTGCCGAGTTCGTGAGCGCGGCTGGCGAACCACTCGGCGAGCCGTGACTTCCCGACACCCGATGCGCCGCGCAAAATAATCGCGCGCGGCGCGCGTTCGTAGGCGACCTGTCGCATCGCCTCCCACATCAGATCGCGCTCCGGGTCACGACCGATCAAAGGAGGTTCTCTCACCCCGAACAGCCCTAACCCCGCACCGGGCAAGGGAGAGAGCTCGAGCGGGTGATGGCGTCTGCGCCAGGAGAGCGGCACGGGTGGCACGCTGATAAGCGCGGGGACGATGTGCTCTTCGAGCGTGCGCTCGGGGACGACGCCCATCTCGAGTGATTCCGTGCCCCACACATCCGAATCAGGCGCGAAATCCGAGGCGTGCTCGTCAGGCGTCGTGGGCAACCTCGCCGCCGAGACCTCCACGAGCGAGACACCACCGGCAAAATCGACAAGCTCCGTGCGCTCGACCTTGTCATGGGTCGTGCCTTCGCGCGCGAGGTTGATGGCGCGATCCTCGACGATCATGCGCGTGATCTCATCGCCAGAGATCAACTCGGTGGGGTTGATCACCTCGCCGGAGATTTCGGCCTCGGAGAACTCCGCGGCCATGCTGGACTCGACCTTGCCGAAGCGATCCGTCATGAGCTTTACATGTCCGGGCTCTCCCTCGATCGCCTCACTCAAATGCGAGAGCGCGAAGGCCGCATCGGCCGCGCGCCTGAAGCGATGCATCGGCTCTTTCTGGAGCAGGCGAAGCACCCAGCTTTCGAAACCACTCGGGGTGGGGAAGCTCGTGAACACGCGGGGGATTTCGGCCATGATATGCGCGCGCCCGAGGTCGAGCTTGTTCTCGGCGTCGTAAGGCAAGCGACCGCAGGCAAGCTCGTAGGCCATCACGCCAACGGCGTAGAGATCGGTCCACGGGCCGTAATCACGCCAGAAACCGCGGAACTGCTCGGGCGCCATATAAGCGGGCGTGCCCCACCCTGGCTCGATCAAATCATCGCGCTCGTGATCCCCGCCGATCGGATGCGCCAGGCCAAAATCAGTCAGCTTGACCGCATTTCTGGGGCCGCAACCGAGCAGGATGTTTTGAGGCTTGAGGTCACGGTGAATCACTCCTCGCGCGTGCGCATGCGCTAGCGCATCGAGGACCATAAGGAGGACGGCGCGAAGCTCGGGCCAACGCAGCGACATTCGGTATTCGCCAAGCGAACCATAGCGCGCCAGCTCCATCACGAGGTAAGGGCTCCCCTCGACCAACCGCCCGCGTGAAGCGCGGGCGGCGCGTTCGGAGATGGTCCCATGGTCCATCAACTCGATGATGCCGGGGTGGTGCATCCTGGCGATCGAGAGGACCTCGTTGCGAAAGGAGTCGACATACTCCGAGCGCCGCGAGCCCTCGCGCGTGAGCACCTTGATGGCGACAGGAACCTCGCGAGAAGTGTGGACCGCACGCCAAACCTCGCCCATACCACCGCGTCCGATCGGTGTTTCCAGCTCAAATGGTCCCAGCGGGATAGTGGACATGTACTCTGACACCTGGACAGTGGGAAGAGCGCGTCGCATCGACATTCGCCTCGCGTGGGTTTACGATAATTCACCTCCCTGCCTGGGTCCAGCCAGCAAATCGATCCTCGATCGGCCCACACTCGAGGGAGCAATGACCCGCGAACAAAGGAATGTGGGCGATGCGAAAACTCCACGCCATCCTCGACAAGCTCCACGCCACGGGGCTCTACCCTTCCCTTCAGGTCTGCGTGCGGCACCGCGGCGAGGTCGTCCTGCACCGCGCGCTGGGCCGCTTTCGACCGATCGGCGCGCAGGAGCAATGGGAGGAGGCGACCACCGAGACGCGCTACCCGATCTTCTCGTTAAGCAAATCGATCACGGCCATCTGCATGCACATCCTCTTCGAGCGCGGAGAGGCCCACGTCGATGACCCGGTCCACTGGTACATCCCCGAGTTCGCGCAGCGCGGAAAAGAACACATCACGTTGCGCCATATTTTGACGCACTCCGCCGGGATACCGATGCTCTCGTGGAAGCTGACCGATGACCTGATCATGGACTGGGAGCGCATCATCCAGCAACTTTGCGCGAGCAGGCCGCTCTATGTGCCGGGCAGGATGACTGGCTACCACTTGCTCAGTGGCGGATACATCCTCGGCGAGGTGTTGCAGAGAATCACTGGGAGGCCGTTGCGCGAGTTCCTCTCGAGCGAGTTGCTCGAGCCGCTCGGGTTCGAGACCTTTAACTATGGCATCTCGCCAGCCTGGTATGATCGCACCGCGTGCTCCGAGCGCGTCGATCCGCTGCCACCAAAGCCGCTGATGCAGATGGTCAACTGGATCATCCAGCTCGACCTGGAGCAAGCGCTCGCGGTGATGAACCGCCCCGCGATCTTCGAGGCGGTCATCCCCGCAGGAAACATCGTCGGGACGGCCGAGGAGGTCTCGCGCTTCTTCCAGATGTTGCTCCAGGAGGGAGAGCTCGATGGGAAGCGTATCCTCTCGCCAGAGCAAGTGCGTCGCGCGACCGTCGAGCAAGTCTTCACACGCCACGACTTCACGCTCTTCCTCACTCCGCAGCGCTACAGCCTCGGGTTTATGCTCGGGCGAAAGAGCAGCGGCCTGAACTTCTTCGGGCGCAACACACCGCAGGCGTTCGGGCACCTCGGGTTTACGAGGAACCTGGGCTGGGCAGATCCTCAACGCGAGCTCTCGGTGGGATTTTTAACCTCATCCAAGGTGACCGTCCCACGCAACGAGACGTTGATGATCCGCGAGTTCCAGAACGAGCTCGACCGCGCCTTTGGCTAAACCTCGACCAACACAGGCAAGAAAAAGGAGCGAGGGTCGCGAGCGCTCTCCTGGGGGGAAGAGTTCTCGCGACCCTCGCGTCACTGGCAGTCTAACGGTCTATCCCATGATGTTCACGTCACAGGCCGACATAGAGTAGTCCGTAAGTTGCCAGATACTGGTTGCTCTCGGGGGTAAGGTCATACCCGAACGGAGCATCGCCTTCGTTGCCGCCAGACCAGACGTGGTAGAAGTCCCACCCCTCGTTGTTCTGGTTGTGCGCCCAGAGGTGTGCGCGTCGCTCGCGGATGGAGTAGGCCATCAGGTTGCTCCCCTTCCCGAGCCCGGAGACGCCGGGGACCCCGGAACCGCGCAGCCAGATGGTGTTGTTGCCCACGGCGATGCTCGGGCCAGTGGGGATGCTCCCCGACTGGTTGGTCGAGCCCGCGAGGTCAGGCGCCCAGTCGACCTGGTAGCGCGTCAGGTGGCCGACGTTGATGTCGATGCCAGGATCTTCTGCTGGCGTGCTCTTGTCTCCGATGTTGGTCAAGCCCTCGTGGCCATCGACATTGGTGCTCGCGAAGTCAGGGTGAAGCCCGGGAGCCGTGCCCTGGTCGAGCGCCAACGGGAAGATCATGTAGCGGTTGAAGGTCTGGCGCGAGTTCGGGTCCCCTCCTTTCGAGAAGTAGAAGTGGAACTGCGACTTGAACTGAGGAAGGACGAACAACGTGCTCTGGTCAGGTGAGAGCGCGAAGCGCGTGAACGCCTGGCCAAAGAGCGTCCCATCGATCGCCTTGGAGCGAGGGTTGTTTGGCTGCGCGTCGACTTGCTCGTCTGCGTTCAGGTCAAACACTGCGATGTTGGTGCAGCCGCCCAGGAACAGGAGGGTCCTGCCATCGTGGAAGTCCGCCTTGAACAGACCCGCGAACGTGCCGCCGTTGCTGGAGCTCGTGATGCAGTCGATGTTTCCATCGGGACGAATCACACCATCCTGGCTGGGGAGCGGCGTCCAGAAGTCGTAGTCACCGCCAGCCCTGAAGTCAGGCTCGCCGCTGTTGGCATCGATCGTCGCCTTGAAGATCGTGTGTTGGCCGACTGTGGCCGCGGGGACAAACGCCGAGTCGGTGTTGTCCGGCGTCATCGTCGCATAGAGCGTTCCTTCATGCGCGGCGATGGCGTTAAAGCCAACCTCGTGGAGGTCATCGTCATCACGCACGAGCTGCACGCCGTCGACGTCTCCCTCGGCGAGCCCGGAGACCTCGGCGTACCACATCGTCTTGTCCCCTTTGTCCAGGCCGGATGCCGATGCGTTGACCGCGTAGAGGAACTTCTTGCCGCCATGCTCGTGGTAGATCCCGCTGCAAGGAGTCTCGGCACCGCCGGGGAACTTCACGACGTTTCCGCCGCCGACTTGCAGGCGCGTCTTCGCGTCGAATGGGACGGCAAATCCGCCACCATTGGAGCCCTGGAAGAGGACGTAGATGAGCGCATCTGGTCCCTTGATCATGCCGCAAACGCTGCCGACGTTGCCGAGGTCATTGCCCTGCGCATCGGTCAGGAAGTAGTCGCGGAAACCACCGCCAGCATCGGCGACCTCGAAGGTGTTGAGGTCGATCATGCGCAAGCCGTTCTCTGTAACGACAGCGATCACGCCGTTCTCGGGCTCAGGCACGGGATCGATGCGACGCTCGTGGAAGTGCGCCATGCGCAAGGTCCCGAGATCCAGGGTCGCGCCATCCTCGAGCGTCACCGTCACAGGCTTGGGAGGAGGGTTAAAGCCCTGCGAAGGAGACTGCTCCGGGTCGCTCATCATCACGTCGAACTCACTGACGTGACCGCCCCAGGCGGTCTCGGTGGTCTGCGATGGGGTCGACTCCCAATCAAGGCCACGCTCGCGAGAATCTGGCGAGTCGAGAAAGATCATCACGTTGTATTCGCCAGCAGGCAAATCACCGACGACCACGTCCGGGCCAAAGCTCCCCTGGACAGGATCGCGCCCTTCCGCCGAGACCTCGACGACCGTGATCGGGTCCTCGCAGGTCGCGTCCGAGGTGTCACACAGCATGACGACCACGGGAGCATCCTGAGTGCGACCTGCGGCCCCCACACCGGGACGCCAGGATGCAGGGATCTGGTTGCCAAAGTTAGAACCATAAGTTGGCTTGAACGCGAGCGACGCCGCCCCAGAAGGCGTCGTGTTGTTCGTTGGCGTGGTCTGGTTGTTGGCTGGCGTGGTTTGATTATTCGCCGGTGTGGTTTGGTTGTTTGGCGGCGTGGTCTGGTTGTTCGTCGGCGTGGTTTGGTTGTTGACCGTGGTCTGATTATTGACCGTGGTCTGGTTATTCACGGTGGTCTGATTGTTGCCCGTCATCTGGTTGTTGGTGGTGCCGTTGTCATTGTTGTCCTCACCACCGCCACAGGCGATACTCATGAGCACAGTGATCGCGAGCGAGGTTGCCGCCCAGTAACCAGATTTCATTTTTTGGTGTTGCATCAGTCTCATCCTTCGCAAATTGCGTCTCTCGCCATAACATCTCCGAGAGACCTCTTTCGGAGCGGCTGGCGTATTGCTAAAACACCGACCTCCCTCCAGGGTGGAGGGCGTGAACGTGCCGGCAACTCGAACACTAGGTTCCCGCTTCTTTTAGCTCTGCTAAAAGAAGCTTAAACCTCGCTCAAAGCACGGAACGAAGAACGTAGAACCCGCATAAAATGTACTTCAAACCAATATCGTCGACCTCCCTGAAAGAGGTCCTCGATGCATCGAAAAGACGAGCTTCGCGATGGACTTTAAACAGAGCCCCACGCTTTATCCGCAGCACGCGCACCTGCTCTGTATCGGAGAGAACCTCGCTCCGAGCGCGCACGCACCCGACGAGGAAGATGCCACCCCGAAGCGATTCGACGAGCTGGGCACCTGGGAGCTGCACGCGGCCGCGCTCGAGGCGCTCGAGCGCGCGATCAAGCTCGCGCGCGAGGAGGACTCGCGCAGGATCATCCTCGATATGGGGGATTGCCTCTGCCTCGACGAGCGCGATTGGCGTGGCGTCGCGATCGATCGTCTCGCCAGGTACTCGCCAAGGCAACCCTCTCGCTCGATCGTGATGACGTCGTCTTTTCAAAACGCCATCCGCCCTCATATCGAGGACCCGAATGATCTCGCGCCGCTTCTCTCGCCGACAACGATCGAGGAGCAAGCAGGGCTCTCGCTCTTTCAAACAACCTCTCCGACGCCGACGTATGTTCGAAGTAACCTGGCGTTGGGACAAGACTCATGGGTGGGCAGGAAGGAAGACCTCGACGCGCTCTCGAGCGCGCTCGAGGAGCACCGCAGCCTCCTCTTGAGAGGAGGCGCCGGGACAGGAAAGTCAGCGCTCGCGCGCGCCTACGCCGCGCGCGTCGCCGCACACGAGCCAGAGCGCGAGATCTGGTGGCTCTCCATCGAGGAGTGCGCCACGATCCAGGACCTCGCCATGAAGTTCGCGCAGCTCTTCCAGATCAGGTTGGGCGCGAGCGAGGAGCACTGGTCCACTCGCATCGGCGCGATGCTCTCGAACCGACCGCTCCCCCCTACCCTTATCCTCGATGGCGCCGACGCGCTCGAGGAAGCAGCGAGGCCGTGGCTGGCACGACTCGTTCAGAGCAGCGCGCAGACGCGGTGGTTGCTCACCACCCGCAGGGATCTCTCGCTCGAGGGGACGCTGGAGAGGGAAATTTCAGGGCTCTCGGAGGTCGACGCGCTGGCGCTCTTGATGTCTGGCGCTGGCACGAGCGCGCCCGTCGAAGATCTGGAGAGCGCTCGCAAGATCTGGCGCGCTTGCTCGGGGCACCCCGCAGCGCTCTTGCACGCGCGCAGACACATTCACTCCATCGGCGAAGAGCCGGAGTCGTTGGACAGGGCCTTCTCTCAGACGTTGCGGCTCGAGCGGGACTGGCGCCTCTTTGACGAGGATGATCGAACCGTGCTGTTGGTGCTCGGCAAGATGATGACGAGCACGTCCGCGAACATGCTCGAGAAGATCATCGGCAACAAGGTGGATCTGGCGCTCGGCAAGCTCGAGCGCATCGGCTGGGTGCAACGCGACCCGAGCACCACGCGGATACGTTGGACGGTGCCAGGTCTCTTCAAGGAGTTCGCCGAGGCGAATGTGGACAGCGAGCGCGTCGAGGCCGCGGTGACCTTGCGCGCCGACGCCTTGCTCGCGTACCTGGACGAAGCGCTCGAGGACTTGAGGACGCGCAAACAACCCGATGCCCTGGCGACATTGTTTCATCACGAAGTCGACATGCTCGACATGCTCGACTGGGGGTTGGAGCATCGCACCGAGCAAACGTTGGAGCTGGTCGCCAGGATGCGCATGTTTTACACCATCGCGCACAACTCTCTCTTCTATCTGCCGCTGCTCACGCGGGCGGCGAAGATCGCCAGATCGCAGGATCGCGCGGACCTCTCGCGAGAGCTCATGTTGAGCCAGGCGGTCTTTGCCGACTACAACCCGACGCTGACCAAGAGCGCGGACGAGCTCTACAGCGCCTTGCTCGAGGAGGCAGAGGCGTTCGCGCCGAGCTCGCGCGCCGAGCTCCATTACTTCTACGCGACCCACCTCGAGGACATGACCAACAGCCTCGAGGATCTCGAGCGCTGCTTCTCACTGCTCGAGACGTGCAACTTGATCCTGGAGACGGAGGCCGAAGACATCTGCCGTCGCTCCGGGTGTTTCTGCGCCATGGCGAGGATCGAGTTGCAACGAGGCAACGTGGACAGAGCGCTTTCGCTCTCACTGCGCAGCCGCGAGTACGCCATCGCCACAGGGAGCCATGTCTTTTTGGGGATGGCGAACTTCTCACTGCACCGCGCCTACCTGTTGATGGGCGATCATCCGCAGGCGCGCAGGCACGGGCTGCTCGCGCTCGAAGAGATGGAGAAGGCAGGCGGTGCGCCTGGAGCGATCATGGCGCTCGCGAGCATCGGCTATATGCACGTCCTCGAAGGAAAGGCGGAACTCAGCAGGCAGTACTTCTACCGCGCCTTGCAGCTATCTCAGGCCAACAGCTACTCCTTTGGCGAGATGAACTGCAACTATCTGTTGGGCGTGGCAAACCTGCTCGATATGCGGTGGGAGCATGCGCGCGACCACTTGCTCGAGGCCGAGCGTTTCCAGATCGATTTCGACCTCGATTGGAACCTGAACCAAAACCGAATCATCCTCGCCATCGCGCTCTCTGGGCTCGGCGAGGTGGTGCAAGCGCGCGCCTTGCTCGAGGAAGCAAACACCTACTTCGAGGAGTGCCCCAACCCGGAAATCACCGACATGATGGCGATGGCCAACCACGCCCCCGATGTCTATGAAGCAGGTTGGCTCCAGCAAGATCTCGAGCAACTCGACAAGATCGAGGCAATGGTTCGCGCACACACGTTCGACAATGAGCTGGAGAGCGGGCCAGGACAGGCGATCTTGTTGACCTTTATCCAGGCAGCGCGCCAGGAACTCGGCGAAGCAGCCACACGCGATGCCACACCACTCAGAGTGGCAGCAGATGGTTCGAGGTTCCGACTCCCCGACAGCAGCGACGAGATCGACCTCTCACGCCGACGCACGGTCAAGCGCGTTCTGGCAATCCTCGTCAAAGCGCGCGTCGACAACCCTGGCGAGGTCCTCGACGCGCACACGCTCGTGGAGCGAGGTTGGCCAGGAGAAGTCTTCGAGGTGCGCGCCGGGTTGATGCGACTCTATGTCACCATCAACACGTTGCGAAAGCTCGGGCTCGAAGAGATCCTCCAGACCCATGGAGAGGGTTACCGGCTCGATCCAGACCTGCCCCTGGAAGTCTACGGGCAGTTGGACGAATCAGACGAGGCGTGAGAGTCAGACCGTGTAGTGGCTGACGTTCTCGCGCAGCTCTGTCGCTGACTTCGCCAGGTTGCCAGCCGCCGACAACGAAGAGCGCGCGATCTCGGAGGTCCGTGCCGCCGTCGATGCAACCCCGGCGATATTCTCCGAGATATCCACGCTCGCCTTGGCCGCCTCGTTGACCGAACGACCGATCTCACTCGTCGTCTCGCTCTGCTGGCCGATAGCCGAGGCAATGGTCGTCTGGATATCACTGATTTTGTTAATGATGCCGCCGATGCTCGAGATGGCATCGACCGAGCGCTTGGTGTCTTGCTGGATCGCTTCGATCTTGCGCGAGATATCTTCGGTGGCGCTGGCCGTCTCCTTGGCCAACTCCTTGACCTCGTTGGCGACCACGGCAAAGCCTTTGCCCGCCTCCCCCGCTCGGGCTGCCTCGATGGTGGCATTGAGCGCGAGCAGGTTGGTTTGCTGAGCGATGGAGGTGATCACCTTGATCACCTTGCCGATCTCTGCCGAACTCTCACCGAGTTGACTGATGGTGGTGTTGGTGTCGCGCGCGGCGACCACGGCAGACTCGGCGATCCTCGCCGCCTCACTGGTCGAGATCGAGATCTCCTGAATCGACATGCTCATCTGCTCTGCTGCCGCCGCGAGCGTCTGAACGCTGGTAGAGACTTGCTCGGAAGCAGCCGAGACCGTGAGCGCCTGCTGTGAGGTGGACTCGGCGCTCGCGCCAAGCTCGCGGCTCAATTGCCCGAACTCGTCGGAAGAAATGGTCAGCTCACGCGCCTTGTTCGCCATCCCCGAGACGTTGGTGCGCAGGTTGTCGAGCAAGTGCTTCACGCCGCTCGCCAGACGCTCGATCACAGGTTGGTCGTAGGCGGGCAAATCGTAGCGAAGTTCACCAGAGGCGGCGCGTTCGACCACAGCGAGGATCTGCTCCACGTCACGACTCAAGCTCTCGGAGCGCGCCTCGCTCTCTGCGATCTGAGCTTCGACTTTGCGCTCGAGCAACACCTTGTCCGTCACGATAGCCCAGCTGACCATGAACCCCGTGACCGCACCTCTCGCGTCGGGGATGGCCGAGATGTCCAACTTCAAGAACTCGTCCGCGAGTTTGATCTGCGCGGAGTGTGGCAAGTTCGAGGAGCTCGCGAGGAAGTCGCGCTGGTGCGATGGGTGCTTGTGAAAGATATCGATCGACTGCCCGACGATGGCGTCGACAGGGATCGGGAGGTGCGCCTGTAGCTCGCGCAACGCCTTCTTCGACGCAGGGTTGAGGTACTGGATGATCAGGTTCTCGTCAGCGACCATGATGCAGTTCGGGACATGCTCGAGCATCACCGCCAACCTGGCGCGTTCATTCTCGAGTTCGTCTTCGCGCGTCTTATCCTCGACCTCGATGATCAGGTAGCGCGCCTCGCCATGGGGGTCATGGAATGCGCGCATGGTCCACAAGAAGGTGCCGCTCGCGGTATGCATCGAGGCCGAGACAGGTCGATGCCAGGCCGCCGCCGCGATCGCGCGCGAAATCGGCGCGATGTCCACGCCGATCGAGTCGAGCCGCTTGTTCGCGAAGTCGTGCGGGTTCATCGTCGGGAAGCGCCTGGTCCACGTTGCGATGAAGCGATCATTGATGCATTGAACGTAGCCATCGAGATCCACGACCAGCGCAGGGGTCACGCTCTCTTGGACCACACATGTCACGATTTCAAACCAGGTTTGCGCATCATCAGAGCCCGACGAGATGATTTCAGGATCAGTGGTTGGGATGGCCTGTGTCATGGAGGAGGTCCTCTGGGGAGTGAGAGCGCGAGTCTCTACGTCCGTTTGTTGTATTCACACCGCGAAACCGGAGCACGAGGCAGGTTTGCACCCGTCTCTGAAGCGAGACGCGAGGTCGCGTGCCCCCGCTGTTCACCCTATCGGCACACAGAATCACTCGATTTATGAGGATCTCGCGATCTCCTCTCCCTGCATCTGAAAGCTGATCTGTGATTTCCGGGGTTTCTGGATTTGACCATTGCCATGAGCGAGGAGCCGTAGTAGCAAGCCCTCGTCTCGAGCCCGCCAGCGTCTCGAGAGGGCTGGCAGGTTCGCTTCTTCAATGAAGCCCCCTCCCCTATCTCGAGGAGCGCCCATGCCACGCCGCGACGATATCTCCTCCATCTGCATTCTTGGCTCCGGTCCTATTGTCATCGGACAGGCCTGCGAGTTTGACTACTCCGGCACGCAAGCGATCCGTGCGCTCAAAGCGCACGGCTACCGCGTGATCCTGGTCAACTCCAACCCTGCGACGATCATGACTGACCCGGAGATCGCTGACGCGACCTACATCGAGCCGCTGACCGCCGAATACGTGCGGCGCGTCCTCGAGAAGGAGCGCCCTGACGCGGTCCTGCCGACGATGGGAGGACAAACCGCGCTCAACCTCGCCATGCAGCTCGACGAGCAAGGCGTCTTCGAGGAGCTGGGGATCGAGCTCCTGGGCACATCGCGCGAGATCATCGAGCGCGCGGAGGATCGCCAGACCTTCCGCGCGATGATCGAAGATCTGGGGATGGATCAGGCCGCCAGCGGCGTCGCCTCCACCATCGAAGAGGCGTGGGAGATCCTCGAAGAGACAGGCTTCCCCGCCATCCTCCGCCCGAGCTTCACCATGGGCGGAACAGGGGGCAACATCGCCTACAACCGGGCCGAGTTCGAGGAGTACGTCAAGTGGTCGCTCCAGCAGAGCCCCACGAGCCAGGTGCTCATCGATCAATCACTGCTCGGGTGGAAAGAGTACGAGCTCGAGGTGATGCGCGACCGCGCCGACAACGTCGTCATCATCTGTGGGATCGAGAACATCGATCCGATGGGCGTGCACACCGGAGACTCGATCACGGTCGCGCCCATTCAAACATTGACCGACCGCGAGTATCAATCGATGCGTGATGACGCCATCCGCATCATCCGCACCGTCGGCGTCGAATCGGGCGGCTGCAATATTCAGTTCGCCGTGGACCCGGACTCCGGCAGGCGCGTGGTGATCGAGATGAACCCTCGCGTGAGCCGATCCTCGGCGCTGGCGAGTAAGGCGACAGGTTATCCGATCGCGAAGATCGCGGCGCTGCTGGCGGTGGGTTTCACCCTCGACGAGATCACCAACGACATCACCGGTAAGACAAAGGCCGCCTTCGAGCCCGTGCTCGACTACGTCGTCACCAAGATCCCGCGCTTTAACTTCGACAAGTTCCCTGGCGCCTCGGACAGGTTGACCACGCAGATGAAGTCCGTCGGCGAGGTGATGAGCATCGCGCGAACCTTCCCCGAGAGCTTGCTCAAGGCGGTGCGAAGCCTGGAGCAAGGCGACGTCGGCTTCTCGCCAAAGCTCATCGTCCCCGACGAGTTGGCGGCGCGCGCCGAGAGCGCGCGCGATGAGCTGCTCGAGTTCTTCAGGCCACACCTGATGAAGCCCACGCCACACCGCCTCTGGTACGTCATGGACGCGATGCGCGCGGGCATCACCATCGAAGAGATCCACCAACTGAGCGACTACGACCCGTGGTTCCTCGGACAAATGCAACGCTTTGTCCCTGTCGAGCGCGCGCTCATCGAGCATGCGTCCTCGGGCAAGCCGCTCGATGCGCTCCCTGAGGGACTGCTCCTCGCAGCAAAACGCCTCGGCTTTGGCGATGAGGACATCGCCTCGAGGCTTGGATGTACGGCGGCCGAGGTTGCCGAGGCGCGCAAGAAGCAAGACATCAAACCTGTCTACAAGCAGGTCGACACCTGCGCAGCAGAGTTCGAATCGGTCACCTCCTACTTCTACTCCTCCTATGAGAATGGAGAGAACGAGGCGGAGCGCTCGGATCAAAAGACGGTGATGATTCTTGGTGGTGGCCCGAACCGCATCGGTCAAGGGATCGAGTTCGACTACTGCGCGGTGCACGCGTCGATCGCGCTGCGCGAGCAAGGTTGGCGCACCATCATGGTCAACTGCAACCCGGAGACGGTCTCGACAGACTACGACATCTCGGATCGTCTCTACTTCGAGCCGCTGACCTACGAGACGGTCATGGCGATCATCGAGCACGAAAAGCCCGATGGCGTGATCCTCCAGTTTGGTGGCCAGACGCCGCTCAAGCTCGCGCGCGCTTTGTACGAGGCGGGCGTGCCTGTTTTGGGCACCGCCGCCGACGCCATCGATCGCACCGAGGACCGAAAACTCTTCAACCAGATCGTCAACAAGCTCGCGCTGCTCCAGCCCGAGGCAGGCACGGCGACAGAAATCACCGAAGCGCGCGAGATCGTCGCGCGCCTCGGATATCCCGTGCTCGTTCGCCCGAGTTATGTGCTCGGTGGGCAGGCGATGGTGATCGTGAACACGGACGCGGAGCTCGAGGAAGCGTTCGAGCGCGCTCGCGTGGCGAGCGCGAACGCGCCCGTGCTACTCGACAAGTTCCTCGGGGACGCCATCGAGGTCGATGTCGATTGCATCAGCGATGGGGAGCAAGCCGTCATCGGCGGGATCATGGAGCACATCGAGGAGGCTGGCGTGCACTCGGGCGACTCAGCCTGCGTGACACCTCCCTATCACCTGGCAGAGAGCGTGCTGAGGATCATCCGCGAGCAAACCCTGGCGCTCGCCAGGGAGCTCGAGATCGTCGGCTTGATGAATGTGCAATTCGCCGTGCGTGACCACCAGGTTTACATCCTCGAGGTCAACCCGCGCGCGAGCCGCACGATCCCCTTTGTCTCCAAGTCGATCGGCGCCCCTCTCGCGCAGTACGCAGCGCGCGCCATGGCTGGTGAGAAGTTGAGTGAGATCGGCTTCTCCGCCGAGCGCATCCCGCGCTATTACTCCGTCAAGGAGAGCGTCTTTCCGTTCACGAAGTTCCCCGAGATCGATTGCATCCTCGGACCTCAGATGCAATCGACCGGCGAGGTGATGGGCATCGATCCGAGCTTCGAGCTGGCGTACCTCAAGGCGCAGATTTCGGCAGGGAATGAACCGCCCGAACACCAAGGAAAGGTCTTCCTGAGCGTGCGTGATGGGGACAAGTGGAGCGCGATCCCGGTCGCGAAGCGGCTGGTCGATCTCGGCTTCGAGGTTGTCGCCACGCGAGGCACCGCCAAGCTGCTCGGCGTGCACGGCATCCCCGTCTCGGTCATCAACAAGGTCAAGGAGGGGCAGCCTCACATCGTGGACGCGATCATCAATAACGAAATCACGATGGTCATCAACACGACGACGGGCTCACAGAGCATCCAGGACTCGCGCTCGATCCGACGCGCGACGATCAACCGCGATGTGCCCTACTTCACCACGCTCCCTGCGGCGCGCGCCGCCGCCAACGCGATGGCCGCCTCGAAAGAGAGCGAGTCGCTCGTGCGCTCGGTGCAAAGCTACCACGGCGAGTAAGGCTCAGGGCGCGCGAAGCGCGTCAAAGCAAAGCGCCAGCTTGTAATCACTCTCCCAACCGGGCTGGTTGTCCTCGAGCATCCAGAGGATGCTCAGGACGATCTGTGAAAACGCCCAGGCGATGATGACCTCGGGGTCATCACCGAGGACCTCGTGCAGGATCTCGACGCGACGACGCATCGAGACGTCGAGATCTGCGCGCTCGTGCACGCCTGGAGGGTTCCGAAGCATCGCGCCCGACTCGTAAGCGGGAGGGCCGAGCACGCCCTTTGGATCGATGATGCACCACCCTCGCTGCGCGTCGAAGAGCACGTTGTCATGGTGCAAATCGCCGTGAAGCAAGATCCTCTCGGGGTCGCTGGCGAGCAACTCGAGGTATGTGGCCTCGGCGCGATCGAGCAGATCCTCTGACAGCTTGCCTTTTGCCAACGGCCTGCATCGCTTGAATCCAAGCGCCCAACGCTCCACGTTATCGAAACGATCCTCGTCGCGAGCGATGGCGGAGGCGCAGGCGCG
>JAYZVO010000037.1:0-34917 GCA_036155555.1 Myxococcota bacterium | reverse complement strand
CAAATGGGAAGCCGCCTAAACATTCTGTGGCCTGGGTGGCTTTTTCCACCGGCGAACAGATTGTTACGGCGGCTTCACTTTTGCTCGGCGAGGCGACCGCTGGAGGCAACCTCGCGCCCTGAACCTGGAGGGTCAGGGCATCATGTTCATTGGCGCGGGCAAGGTGCCGCGCAAGCGGCTCTCGACGATGACGAAGCCATCACGCACGACGATCGGGCCAGCCTGATCGAAGGAGAGCGTGAAGGTCGAGAGCTCTGGAGCGTAGGTCCCGAGCTCCGGGATCTCGAGCGCGGGCAATGGCAAGCCCAACCCTTCGCCGAGCGCGCCGGTCAGCTCTGGCCAGAGCTGGTTGCGGAAGAGCCCCTCGAGCTGTGAAGGCTTGAGACGCGCGGCCTTGCCATCATCCGTTTCGATGACCCAGATCTTGACGATCGGCTCCTCGGCGATGGTCACGGCGAGCTCGTTATCCGTCACGCCGACGTTGACGCCCGCCGAGAGGTTGACGCCGTAAATCACCGTCTGGCCGGTGAGCGGGCTCTTCAAGCTCAGCTCGAGCTGGCCGATTTGCAAGAACAGGTCGTAGGGCTCGCCCTTTGTCGGCGGCACCGCGACAGGAGGAAGCGTCGCGTGCACGGTCGCCTCCTCGACCAGGCTCGTCAGATCCTCTGGCAGCAGGTCGGTCGCGTCGATGTCGAGCAAGCCCGCGTCCCACAGCCCGTGCAGCAGGCCGTTGATAAGCGCCAGACGGAGCGCGATTTGAATGCGGCTCGTCTGGAGCAATGGGATCGCGCCCGACTCGAAAGGTTGCATCATCGGCGTGCCGAGCGAGGGGTTCTTGCTCGTCGTGCTCGCCACCAGGCTGGTGCGAAGGCGCATCTCGATCGACTGGCGCGGGTTCTTCTCGAGCTCCTCGATGCGACCGGAGAAGGTCACATCGATCGGGTCGACGAAGCCTGGCTCGAGCGGGAAGCTCTGCCCCGAGAGCGCGGTCTCGATCCCATTGAGCGCGTCGCTCAAGAGCGTGGGGATGGTGTCGATGAACGAACTCCTCAAGGCGTCGACGAGCACGGTCTCGATTTGCAGACGGAGCGCGCTCTGCGCGAGCTCGAAGATCGCGTCCGCTTCGGGGTCGACAAAGTTCGAATCAGCGCGCTCGATGGCGACCTCGAGCTCGGTGACCTCGACCACGAAGGGTTGCCCGATGCCATCCTTGTCGATGCTGATCGCGGCGAGGATGCCGATGCCCGCCGAGATCGTCCCGGTCAAGTCGAGCGTCTGATCCGATACGGTGAGCTGCCCCACCGTATCGATGACGAGGTTGTCCGCGCTCAGGTACAGCGCGATGCCACCCTCGGTGATGTCGATCTCGATCGTGGGTCGCCCGAGGCTGAAGTTGCTGATCGTCAGCGAGAGGTCATCGGAGTCGACCACCGGGTTGGGGATCAGGCTCGTGAGGTCGATGTAGCGAATCAACAGCGTCAGGATGTCGGCCAGATCCTCGGTGAAGGATGCGCCCTCCATGTTGGTGAGCGGAGGACGACCATCATCGAAGAAGCGACGCCCGAGGTGGAGCAAGAGCCCATCCTCGAACTCCGTCCCCGAGATCATCTCCTGCTGGATGCCCGGCTCCCAGGCTGGCGCCCAGAGCACATCGAGCTCCTTGACCGTGTCCGAACGGTTGAGCCCGTCCGAGGCCACGACCTCGATGTGGTTGATGCCAAACTCTGGCGAGAGCTCGATGGAGAAGTTCCCATCCTTGTCCGTGTCGACGGATTGGCCATTGATAAACAACGCGAGCTCGCCGTTCTCATCGGTGGCGACGCCCGTGACGACGATGTTTTGTTGGAGCGAGCCGTCGATCTCCTCGCCAGGTTGTGGAGAGGTGATCTCGAGGCTCGGTGGCGCGTCATCGACGACGATGCGCTGGCGATCACACACGGGCGCGCCGTCGAAGTCGAGCATCATGCTGCACGCCTCGAAGATGATCTCGCCCTGTGATGCGATCGTCCAGGTGTTGTCCTCGCCGAGTTCGGCCGCGCCCGCGGGCTCGACCTTCCAATCAAACGTCGCGCCCTCGACGGCCGCCTCGTCCGTGTCAAACAGCGTGGCCGTCAACTGCACCTCGTCCCCTGTTCGATACAGAGGATCGAGCGGGTCGACCTCGATCACGACATACCCCGCCCAGGTGGGCGCGGGCAGGTCAGGATCGGGCTCGCCCATGTCGCTGTCATTGTTACCGTTCATATCACCGTTGCCGCCGTTCATGTCGAGGACGACCGGGGTGTTTTTGGGAGGCCCCGTGGGCTCGTCCCTGCATCCTGCGCAGGCGACCTGAGAGGTCAACCCGATGAACAGGAGCAAGCGCAAGGTGCGCATTAGCGTTGGCTTCGAAAACATATCGAGTGCTCCTCTTCTCATTCAGCGAATCCCAAAGTTTCCATCGAGGATAAAGTGCCTGTCGCTCGCATCGACCGTCGGGTTGCGGATGCCAAGCTCGGAGTTGACCGGCAAGCCGTAGGTCGAGAGCGAGGATGGCAGGTCAAAGCTCGGGATGGGCAGCGAGGGGAGCGCGCCGTTGAGCGACTGATCCACCAGGCTTTGCACCAGATCCTTGAGGAAGCCCTCCAGGACATCGCGCGTCGTCTCGTCGAGCGAGACGTCGCCGACCGAGAAGTAGAACTCGTCGAGCACGATGTTGTTGAACTGGAGCTGGTCGCCATTCAAGCTCACGCTCGTGCGCGCCGTGGCGCCGATATCCACGAGCAGCGGATCATCGAAGAGCCCAGGATACGTCACCCCGAGGCGCACCGCGCCGAGGTGCAAGTCCACCTTGCCGCCCGACTTGAGCACGAGCATCGGTGGCAGGTTCGTTTGCAAGGTCACGACCGTCCCCATCGGCGCGCTCGCGCCAAAGAGCGAGCTACCGAGCGTCGCGTCGAAGAACCCGCCGCGCCAGAGCCCGTGCAAGATCTTGTTCAGCACGGTCACGTGCACCGCCAAACCGACGGTCTTGCTGATGTTCGGATCGAGCGAGATCGACCCGGTGGGGTAAGGCGCGCCGAGCGATGGCGTCACGCGCGCGGGAGGTCCAGACACGGTGAAGTTCGTGCCGAGGCCAAACAACGCGCGCGCCGTGCTCACCGCGAGCGACGAGAAGTTCAGGTTAAAGGCGAGGTTGATGTCTCCCGTGCCATCCAGACGAGGGATGGCAAAGCCCGTGCCCAGCGAGGAGACGTCGAGCCCGGAGACGATGCCATCGAGCGCCGCGTTGAACTCCGTGTCCACGAAGTCGCGCACGACATCGCGCAGCAGGTCGCGCAGCGTGTTCTGGAAGAAGAGCTCGACGGCATCCAGGATAAACCCGGTCACGCCGCTGAAGTTGAGCGAGATGTTCCCCACGCTCGTGCTGTTGACCTGGCGCAAGGTGATCGAGGGGCGGCCATTGCGAAGCTCCAGGTTCGAGGTCAGGTCGACCTCGACGTAGTCAGCGTTTGCCGTGCCGTTGGAGTCAGGGGGCGTGCCGTAGATCTTCAGGTCGACGTCGATCTCATTGAGACGCGCCACGATCCTCAGACCGCCGTTGACCAACGTCAGCGACGAGGTGCTCGCGACATTGTTCGAGCCGCCGATGCGAACGCCCTGGCGCGTGGCGGTGTAGCGATAGTCGACCTTGACGCGCATGAGGCAGCCAAACCAGGAGTCCTGGAGGCACTCGTTGTAGATCGGGTTCCCGAGCGCCACGACCGCGTCATGCAAGGTGTCGATGAGACCCTGGCTGTTGAGGATCGTGAGCAACACGTCGTTGAGGCTGTCGAGGCCATCATTGCCGACGCGATCATCGATAGCGTTTTGTGTCAGCTTGAGCATGAGCGAGTCGCCCACGAGCTCGTTCTCCGGCGACCAGTTATCACTGACCTGGAAGACACACGTGCGGCTGTTCTGCTCGCCAAAGGAGTCCGTGCCCGTGATGTCCACGAAGTTCATCCCGTAGCGCACCGTCACATTGCCCGAGAAGGAGCCATCCTGCTCGAGCGTGACGAGGTTGCCGTTGATGCTCACATCCACAGCGCCGTTGGTATCCGAGAGCATCCCCTGGAAGGTGACCTCTGTCCCTGGCGCCGTGTCGAGCTGCGAGCCATCAGCTGGCGATACGCAGTCGATGGCAGGCCCCGTGCCGTTGACGAGGATGTCCACCGAACCACTGAGCATGGCGCCCATGTGCGTCGGGCCGTCGACCACAGCGGTCACGGTGTAGAGCCCCTCGTCGAGGTAGCGGAAGCGCCCCTGCCCGAAGGTGCGCCCCTCGGGCATGCTCGTGAAGATGATCGGCGCGTCCTCGATGGTGTTGCCAAACTGATCCTGAACGATCGTCGAGACCGTCACCAGTTGACCGATCCCATAGACAGGAAGATCCGGCACCCTGCCCACGGTAAGAGAGGCGGGGATATCGGGTGTCACCTCGAGCTGTTGCGAGGTGACCTCGGCGGCGCCATCGACCTGGCAGCTGACCTCGTAGCGGCCCGCGCGCTCGATGGAGAGCGAGTCATCCACGACAAAGATCCCGTCGCCCATGACATCGGTCACGATCGTTGGCGCGGCATCGGGGATGAGGTTGCCATACGCGTCATAGACCTCGCAGGAAGCCTTGGCGGTCTCGCCCGCGCGCATCGTGCGACGATCGAGCGAGGTGACCACGCGGTGCGCGGGCCCTGGCGAGATGGTCAACACCGCGGGCGTATCGTCGATGAGCCCGAAGCCACCGCTCGAGCACGAGAAGTCGACCTCGCCGACGCGCTCCGCGCGCCAGCTCAACGTGTCGAGCTGCGTGACCGATGAGGAGGGGCTCACGCGCGCGGTGAACTCCGCGGCGTCCAGCAAGCTCGCCTCGACGACCTCCTCGCCGGACTCGTCGAGCAACGCGCAAGAGACGGAGACCTCGTCGCCAGCCTTGGCGGTCACGGGCATCACCCGCGTCTCGACCGAGTAAGGCTTGAGCGGCGCCTCGACGTCGGGGCGCTGCGGCCCCATGTCGACCTCCGGCTCGGCCATGTCCGCTTGCCCGAGGTCGGCGCCAGCCATATCACCGCTGCCCGTCCCGAGATCCTCGTTTGTTTTCCACTTGTCGCCGTTTGTGCCCGTCTCATCGGACCCACACGCGGCCAGGACAAGCGCGAGCGCCGAGGTCAACAAGACCCCGCGCCATGCTCTCCCGCTCCTCTGGAAGTTCTTTTTCATCGACTTGCCTGCCTTCTATGACATCTCGGGCGTCCCCGAAACGTGCTCCTCACCATCTCGATAGGTTTACTGTTCTATTGTATCGTGAAGCGATCTTGCTTCAAAAGAAACACTTTAACGTAACGTCTTTGTCGTATTGTACAATCTCGCGCGCAAAACACAAAGGACCCCGCCACGTTGCCAGCCAAAGCCAACGTCCGATTCCTCGCCAACGCGGTGATCGTTGAGGATGTCCTCCAAAACGTATATCTTGTTCTGCGCAACCCCTTCATAACGTGCATGAAGGGCGTCGACCAGCAGGGAGCGCTGACATCCTTATTGCTCGACGCCATTCATGCATCCTCTCGCGGTCCGACACCCCAGGACAGATACCATGGCCGAACCGAGCACATCCGTGCCACCCATAGCGGCGGGAATCGTCAGCGCGATCACGCTGCTGCTCTCCTTCATCACCATCGCCATCGGCGCGCCAAACAGCATCGCGCTCGCGTTCGGGGCGCTCTTCCTGGCCGCCTCGATCGCCTCCTTCGTGGAGTTTCGCCTGGCGACCCGACAAAACCTCGCCAAAAACACGGGCCTCGATGACGACTCACGCCGCGCATTGCTCGAAGCAGCGCGCGAAGGAGCCGCATCAGCTAGCACGCAATTTCCCATCGTGCAAAGCAGTCAGGGCGCAAAACGCGTGCAGCTCGACGGCGCCCAGCTCACTGGCGCTCGTTTTGCTGGCATCGATCTCGCTGGCGCCACGCTGACCAACATCCGCGGAAATGAATCGGACTGGCGCGAGGCAAAGATCAGAGGATGCAACTTCGAGCGCGCCACGCTCGAGAACGCGAACTTCTCGGGGCTCGATTTGACCGAGGTCAACCTCGGCCGCACCAGCCTCGACAACGCCGATCTCTCGAACGTGCGCGGCGAGCGTGTCAACCTCGAGGCCGCATCGCTTCGGGGCGTCAAGGCAAGAGAGCTCTCGCTCAGGAACTCGACCCTGATCGACCTCGAGGCGCCCGATGCGACCTTCGCCGACGCGAAGCTCGCCAACCTCGACTTGACCAACGCCATCTTCACCGACGGCGATCTCACGGGCATCGACCTCTCGGGAGCAAAACTCGAGGGCGCGCAGATGATGTCCTGCACGCTCAAGGGCGCACAGATCGCGCGCGCGAACCTGACCAGCGCGAACCTCTCGGGCGCCGATATCCGCGAGGCGAACCTCACTGGCGCCACGCTGACCGAGGCAAAGCTCGAGCGCGTCAAGCTTCGCCGCGCCAAGATGCCTGGCGTCCAGGGGCGCGAGTCCGGGATGACCGAGTCCGACTTGCGCGAGGCCGATCTCTCGAGCGCCGATCTTCGCGGCGCGAACTTCTCCAAGAGCAACCTCTCGGGCGCGAACCTCTCGGGCGCGCGCCTCGAGCGCGCGCGCCTTATCGACGTCGACCTGAGCAAGGCAAACCTCTCGGGCGCTGACCTTGGCCGCGCGATCCTGCGCGGCGCCGACCTGAGCGAGGCAAACCTCGAGGGCGCAAACCTCGAGGATGTCGTCCTCGTCGGCGCGAAGTTCAACATGCTCACCAACTGGCCCGAAGGCTTTGATCCCGATCAGGAGCTCTCGCGCGGCATCGACGAGGACGACATCTCCGAAGTCATCGAAGAGGTCGCCGCCGCGTCCAAATCACTGGCCCCGCTCACCCGAACCTCGAGCGCTGCCAAGCCCGCGCCATCCTCGAAGCAAGCATCGCAACCCGATCCTGCTCCCGCGACCGCGCGCGCAGCAAAAGACGCCGAAGCTCCCACCGAAGAAGCAACCCCGCAGCCAGCGTCAACCGATGGCGGGGCTGCTGACACCACAGAGAGCGAGCCTCCAGCGGAGCTACACCGAGAGGAAGAGGGAGCGCCGACCCAGGAAATGGACGCCTTCGAGCGCCCCGACGCCACCGAGCCCGAGCAACAATCCCTGGCCGAAAAACTCAAGGAGCAGGAGCTTCGCGACAAGACCGACTCGGTCAAGGAGAAGCTCGCCAAGCTCGGCACCCCCAAGCTCTCGCTCAACGTGCGGACCCCTGGCCGAGACATCAACAAGACGATCCCGCTCGACGATGACGATCTCCTCCTCGACGTCGCCAACGCATCCTCCCCTCCTCCCCCCGCGCTCCCCGCCGACAAGGACGCGCCCTCAGAAGAGGTAGAGGAAAAAGAGGAGACCTGATGCCCGCGCTCACCCCGGAGGTCACGCACGCCTTCTGGGAAGGCATGTGCGCCCACTACAACACACGCGTCATCGACAAGGAGCGCGCGCCCGAGATGCACGCCTCGGGTCACGTGCTCGCCGCGCTCGGCATCATGAGCTATCAGACCTTCATGACGCGCTATACCACCGTCTGGGGGAGGCGCATTTATCCTTGCTTTGTCGTCGGAGAGGGGGACGAGGACGCGCTCTGGGGTCAGGTCGTCATCTGCACCCACGAGCATCAGCACGTCGAGCAATATCGACGCGATGGTTTCTTCCGCTACACCGCATCCTACCTGCTCGACTCACGCGCCAGAGCGCTCTACGAAGCGGAAGCCTACGGCTGCAACCTCGAGCTCGCCTGGCTCAAGCAACGCTCCATGCCCGCCACCGACATGATGGCTAAAAAGCTGCTCGCCTATGGCTGTGATGACGAGGATGTCGCCGCCGCCAGGGATCACTTCGACAAACTCGTGCTTAAGATCAAGGATGGCTCTTACCGGAGCGCCGCGGTCGAACGCGCGCTCGAGTTTTTACCACCCGACCTCCTCGTCAGATGAGTTCGCACGATGCAATCGAAAACGGCTCCCTCGACGCTTGTTTCCCTCTCCTGTGCGCTCGCCATATCGCTGCTCTTTGCAGCGGGCTGTCGCACGACAAACACCCCGACTCCATCGCAGGCAAACCAACCTGGGAAGGCGCGAAAGATCCTCGATCCGCGCGCCAACCCTCCCGCCGAGTGCGAACGTCGCGCGGTGGCCATGGCCGCCCAGGATCGATCCCTCAAGGAAGATCCTGATCCGGGCAACTGGAACGGTCAGGTCGCAGAGAACGGCACGCTGGAGGGGAACTCGCCATGCGATCAGGTCGCAGGGCCGCGCTCGCAAGCAGATCGCGAGAACGCCGCTGTGCTCGCGAAGACGCGCGCCAATATGTTTCTGCAACAGGGGCGCCCCGCGCTCGCCAGAGAAGCGCTGGAGGCAGCATTCGAAGAAGGCACGCGCTCCACGCCCGATCTGCGCAACCTCGCGCTCGATATCCAGGACGCCCTCCTGGCGCAACCAGTCACCGAGAGTGAGGTCTGCACCATCCAACGCATGGAGGCGATGAACGAGCGCGCCGCCTACGCCATCGAAGGCCCCGCACAGATCGTGCTCACCTGCGACGCGCTCCCCTTGCAAGGCACAAAGGCAAAGGATGGCGCGCCGAAGAAAGAGGACATCGAGATCGTCGTCCAGCTCCGTCAACGCGTCGCGCCTGGCAAGTTCGCCATCATCCGCGAGCATCGCCCTGGCCTCTTGCACGAACTCGAGCGCCCCTTCCAACAGGTCTTCACGCTCCCCGCCAATGAAGAAGCGGTCGAGGCGATCTACTACGACGTCAACCTGCTGGCGGTTCGCGCGGGGCACCCCCCTGAATTTATCGCGCGTCAGGGCGTCTTTTGGTTTGCCAGGTGAACGCGTCGCGCGGGATTTCCTCGGCGGCGCTGTCGATTTCTTGCGCGCGCTGCACTAGAATCCCGAATCATTCACAGACCGCGCGAGCATTGGAGTGAGACGGCATCATGCAAGGCAACCCATACAACCACCCACAGAGGTCACCGCAACCTCCGAAGAAAGCGAGCTCGGGGGCTGGCAGGATCTTTCTGGGCGTCTTCAGCGTCCTGATGGGGATGGTCTCCTTTCCCTGCACCGCCGCGGCCATCTATGACCTGATCGCAGGCACGGACAACGTCACCGGCTCGCTCATCATGGGGATCTTCTTTGCCATGATGGCCGTCGTCAGCATCGGCCTCTTCTACCTCGCCATGCGCGGGAAGAAGGAGGAGCCCTTCCGTATGACCGAGTGGCACGAGCGCCAGGTGCTCGCGCTCGCGAGAAACGAGGGCGGCCTCCTGAGCATCGGCTCGGTGGCGCTCAACACCCAGATGAGCATCGATCAAAGCGCGCTCGTGCTCGAGGAGCTCGAGCGCCGCGGCGTCGCAACCACCTGGATCAATGACGAGGGGGATCTGGTCTACCGCTTCGCGGCGCTCTCACAAGGGCCCGCCAGAGCGCAACACCAACCTCAAAACCCCGCCATGAGCGAGCTCGACGCGTTCGACCGTCAGCTCCAGGAGGCCACCGGCGACGCGGACCGCTACCAGTTCGACTTCGAGCAACAGATAAACGCGCCTCGACAGCAGCAGCAACCGCAACAGCAGCCCCAAAATCAGTACTACGAGCAGGCGCGGCAGAACCAAAAGAAGGGGGGCTCCTGAAACCCCCTCACGATCTTTGACCCGAAGGTTGACTCCGACTATCAAGAGAGCAACCGCGCCATGGAACGCGGGAGACATTCACAGCAGCGCCGCCACCAGCGGCGCAGGTTTTACCTGGAGAACAGGGAAGATGGAGCGCACTGTCCACAAACAACAACCCACCGCCGCCTGGGCGATGCTCTTGCTCGCGCTTGTCGCGATCGCATCGCTCGCGTGCACGGGCAACGAAATCAGGAACGAGAAGCTCGCGGGCATCAACCGCGGCGAGCCATTCGAGCCGATCTCCAACCTGTTCAATGACACCGCAGGCCAGCCGCAAGGTCAGAAGAACGCCGCCGGAAAAACCGCCAATGGCGAGGACAAGCCAGACTTCTTCGACATCCCCAGGAACTGGAAGCTGACGCGCGCCGATGACGCCTCGCACGTCTACCAGCTCAAGCACAGCCAGAAGGAAGGCGCCTCGGTCATGATCTCCTATGAAGAGATCGACGCGCCCGCCGACGAGCAAAAAGCTCGCCTGCGTCAGAGCCACGAGAACGTCGTCGGCAAACTCCCCACGAGCTTCAAGCAGCAAGAATACCGCGAGTGGATGGTCGACGAGCGACCTCATATCCACACCACGCTGGCCGGTCGCGCCGCCGAGGACAAGCCGGAGATGATCATCTCCGGCTACTCCATCGCCATAGGCACCGACACCTACACGGTCTTTGCCGCCTACAACAAGAGCGACGCGTCAAAGCTCTCGGGTGATATCGAGGCGGTCGTCAACTCCTTGCGCCCTCTCCCCGAGCCGAGCGAGGAGCCCGCAGAGCCCACAGCGGAAGAAGAGCCCGAGCAACCAGAAGAGCCAGCGCTCGAAGGTTCGCCGCCACCGAAATCCTGAGGCGACCCCCACAAAGGATCTCGAAAAGTTGAGAAATAAACGAGAGGATAAACCAATGGTTCGTCCTCTCGTTTTGTTTTGGCCCTTGCAGAAAGCGCCCGAGACAACCGGAGAGACCCTCGAGCAAGATCCTGGCACCTATCTTGCTGTAATCTCCTCACTACGAGACGATCACCATGACCTTCGTCTGTTTCGAGGAGATGCTCATGAAACGAATGTTATTGTCCCTTTGTTTGCTCACCGCGACGACCCTCTCAGGCTGTATCATCATCGCCGATGATAACAACGAGCCTGATCCGACGGACCCCTGGACCACAGACATCTCCAAGAAGGATGCCGCGGATCTCATGAAAGCCGACCCTGCCAACACCCCTGACTATTGTCAGACGCAAGGGTGGTATGGCGACGGCGTCTGTGATGATTTCTGCTACGAGGAAGACTCCGACTGCGGGACGGTCGAGGGATGCTCGGACTCGCGCGATTGCCCCACCGATCAATTCTGCGGGACCGCCGCAGGCCAGTGCGGCGGCCAGGGCTCCTGCCAGGTCGCGCCCGAAGTCTGCACCGAGGAGTATGCGCCGGTGTGTGGCTGTGATGGACAGACCTACTCGAACGCGTGCTTTGCCAGCGCGTCTGGCGCATCGGTCGCGCATGAAGGTCCCTGCGAGATGCCTCCTCCACCCGAGTGTGTGCCCGAGGATTGCGGCCCGGCACTCGGCGCGCCCAGCATGGTGTGCGCAGATGGCACGACCGCTGGTCCTGTGTGCGAGCGCCTCGCGGATGGCACCTGCGGTTGGAACTACACCGAGTGTCCCGCCGAGAAGAGCTGCGGTGGCGAAGTCCCAGATGGCGTCGACAACACATGTGACCCGGGCCAGTACTGCCACTATGAGGAAGCGGATATCTGCGGATTTGCAGACGCTCCTGGCGTCTGCCGCGCCAGGCCAGAGGCATGTGACCTGCTCTACGCGCCAGTGTGTGGCTGCGATGGCCAGACCTATGGCAACGCTTGCGAAGCGAACGCCTCAGGCACGAGCGTGCAATACGAGGGGGAGTGCGAGGTCCCGACCGAACGCAGCTGTGGCGGCAACACGCCCGATGGTCCTGCGACCTGCAACAGCGGTGAGTATTGCCACTATGAGCTCGAAGCCTACTGCGGCTTCGCGGACGCCACGGGCACCTGCCAACCTCTCCCCGAGGCTTGCACCGAGGAGTACGCGCCCGTCTGCGGTTGCGATGACAAGACCTACGGCAACGCCTGCACGGCAAACAGCGCAGGCGTGAGCGTGCAGTACATCGGTGAGTGCGAAGGCCCCGCGCCGACGACCTGTGGAGGATTCGCGGGTGAGACTTGTGGACCGGACGAGTTCTGCAAGTACGACGAGCGTGACATGTGCGGCGCGGCAGATCAGCAGGGCACCTGCGAGCCAAAGCCGGATGCATGCCCCGACATCTACATGCCCGTCTGTGGTTGTGATGGGATGACCTATGGCAACGGCTGTGAGGCCAACTCTGCTGGCGTCAGCATCGCGTCGCAAGGCGCATGTGGCGGCGCGGTGCCTCCCGATTCTTGCGGAGGCTTCGCTGGCGTCCAGTGCCCGGCTGGTGAGTTCTGCAAGTATGACGAGCAAGCGATGTGCGGTTTCGCTGACGCGACGGGAACCTGCGAACCACAACCTCAGGCGTGTCCTCAGAACTACGCGCCGGTGTGTGGCTGCGATGGCCAAACCTACTCGAACAGCTGCATCGCGAACTCCGCAGGAGTGAGCGTCCAACACAATGGTGAGTGTGGCTCCAATGGCGGCAACGCCTGTGGCGGGTTCGCGGGCCTCACCTGCGGCACGAACGAATACTGCTTCTACGAGGTCTCGGCGATGTGCGGCGCGGCAGATCAACAGGGCATCTGCAAGCCCAAGCCTCAATCGTGCCACACAGTGAACCACCCTGTCTGCGCATGCGACGGCCAGACCTATGCCAACGAATGCCACGCTGCCACTTCCGGTTATAGCGTGATGAGCACTGGCGCCTGCGCACCGTAAGACAAGCGCCTGCGCACCGCCCACCTTGCGGGCAGCAAAAAGAAGCCGCCGAAAAATAATGCTGGACGGAATCAGTCGATCTGAAACCTCTCAGCATTATTTTTCGGCGGCTTCTTTTTGCGTGCGAACCGCGCCAGGAGCAGGATCAGTTCTGCTCGGCCTGGAAGGTGTCCTTCTTCACGGGCTCGGTGAGATCATCGAGGATCGGGCCAGCGCCTTTGATGGGCTCGGGCGCGAAGCCGGTGAAGATGATCGCGTTGCCGTTGCAGCCGTTGCGGGTCGTGCTCAGCGCAGGGTCCGAGATGTAGTGCCAGTAGTTTCCGGACAGGTCGAAGGTGCCCTGGTCGTGGAAGGACTGGACTTGCACCGAGGAGTTCTCCTCGTTGGCGCTGTTGTTGAACAGGATGTTCGACTCGCGGATGTAGGAGCCGCCAGCGAGCTGGCGTCCACGGAACACGATCCCGAGGCCAGCGTTGTGCGCGATGTTCGACTTCTCGATCTGGATGAAGACGTTATCGCGCTCCATGAACAGGCCCGTGCCCATGTTATGGATGATGTCGGAGTTGTTGATCTTTGGATCGAAGGGGCGAGGAGCCGCGGTCACGCGAATGTTCTGGGTGCAGCTCGTGCGAGCCTGGCCGGAGCCGATCACGTGGATGCCGTTGACGTTCTCGCGAACGACCGACTGATCGAGCGTCACGAGCTCGCTCTGGTTGACGCGAATCCCCTCGAAGAAGTTCTTGACCGTCGTGTGCGTCAGGTTGGCCTCGCCATTGGCGAGGACATCGAGACCAAACGTATCACCGTTGTCACGGGTCTCGGCCATCCCTTCGATGACAGCGTGATCGATGGTCACCTGGGCATCGGTCGCGACGCGGACGCCAACCTGGGCGTTCTCGATGTACGCGTGCTCGATGCGGCTCCCCTTGCTGCTGAAGGTCAACCCACCCCAGCCCTGGTTCTCGACGAAGTTGGTGAAGACGATTGGCGCCTCGGACGTACCGACAGCCTGGAGCAAACCTTCGACGTTGAGTCGGACGGTGCCAAACTGGCCAGAGCCGATGTAGTTCCCCTTGACCTCGACGCCAGGATTGATGGTCACCTGCGCGTCCGGCATGATCGTGGCGTTCTCGAGGATCACGACCTCGCACTTGCCCCAGGTCTGGTTGTCCGCGATCTCGGCGCCCTGGATGTACTGGCGGCCATCCTCGCAAGGCTTGTCGAAGTCAGGGCGCATGCACTGAACGTCGGTGCCCTCGCAAGTCAGGTCGAGGCGATACTCCCCCTTGCCAGTGTCGTTGTACGACGTGAAGGCGAGGAAGTAGCGACCATCTTCCTCGATCTCGAGCACCTGCGAAGGCGCGCTCAGGTCCGTCTCGCTGGTATCATCAGCGCTGATCAGCTTCTCGCCGGGCTTCTTCGGGCTCTGATAGAGGCCATAGACCTCATAAATCATGTCGAGCTCGGCGCCCTCTTCGATGCCCGCGGCGTCCTTGCCAGCGGTGGCCTCGAGGTTGATCGTGATCTTTGCGCCCTTGCGCGCTTCGATCACGTAGCCGTAGGTGCGAAGACGCGGATCGAAGCGACCCTGGATGGTCGCATCTGGCGAGACGTTGTCGAGCAACTTCGTGCTCTTTGCCAGGTCGCTCTTGCCATCATCCTGGCCAAACGAGCTGACATCGACGCCGCCCTTGGTGGTGCCGTCGCCCTCTTCTCCGCCGCCGCCACAAGCAAACGCGCCGAGAGAAAGCGCCACACCACACACACCAACCTTGATCCATTCTTTCATGAATTACCTCGTCTTGATTTCAACAAAAACACACCCCTCTAACAAACAGTGAGGGTTGTGATAGCTCATTGGAGTCTTTGTTGTTTTTAGTTCTTCATCGCGTCGCAGAACGTAGTCGAGCCTGTCCCAAAAAACAAGCGACTCGATGATCGGATAACGAGGTTGATGCGCGTTGAATTCTTGAGAAAAACGACCGACGAAGAATCACTCGCCGTCGTCACTCGCCCCCGACCCCGCTTGCTCGAGCGCGTCGGCTTCCTTTTCGAGCTCGCGGCGAGCATGTTGCGTGAGGTGATCGACGACGGGGTGGCGGATGCGGCGATCGAGCGTCACGGCGTAAAAGCGCTCCTTGACGCCATCGAGGATGCCCACTTGCTCCAGCCCATGAAGTTCGTAGACCTCGTCAGCGAGCACCGCAGGGGCCGCGAAGAACCCCCTCCCCTTCTCGCCAAGAACCTGCATCAACGCGCGATCATCGACCTCGGCCACCGCGTGCACGTGCAGCTCCTTGCGCTCGAACCAGCCCCCCAGCGCGCGACGCACGGAGGTCTTCGAACCAGGGAGAATAAATGGCGCGCCCGAGAAGCTCTCTGGCCAGTTGTGCCCATACTTCTCCACCAACTCGGGCGCGCCGAACACGCCGACCTCGCTCTGACCCAGCGGGTGGTTGAACGCCTGAATGGGGATATTTGGCGCGAGCGGCGCGTCCGTGAGCACCACATCCAGCTCGTGGATCGAGAGCTTGCCGAGCAACTGATCGATCTCGCCCTCCACACACACCAACTGGATCGGGTCCTCGTAGTCGAAGATCGGCTCGAGCAGGCGGTACACGATCAACTTGGGCAAGACATCCGAGACCCCCACCGCCACACGTGTCGGACGCTGCGCCATTCCTGTCTGGAGCGTGTCCACCATCTCGCGCCCGAGCGTGAAGATCTCCTCGGCGTAGGCTTGCGCCACATGCCCCGCCTCGGTCAACACGAGCTGGCGACCCTTGCGCTCGAAGAGTTGCTCCCCGAGCGCCTCCTCCAACTCCTTGATCTGCACGCTGATCGTTGATGGCGCGAGCCTCAAGACCTCGCTCGCTCTCACGATCGTTCCTTCCGTCGCCACGGTCCAAAAATAGAGCAAGTGGTGGTAATTTAGCCAGGTCATCGCGTCGCGCTCCTTCTCTTCGGGTGGTCGGCTTCTTTTAAAAAACCTATTCTTACGCGATGGTTATGTTGACAAACTCGATCTATTTTGACCAGCCTCATCGCCTATTTCTGGCGCCGAAGATGTCTCTTTTTCAAGCCCCCGACAACGCCAACCACGCCCTCCCACGGTCACGCGCCAAATGCCCCGAGAGGTCCGCGGATGCTGACGATCAAGCCACCCTCCTCGCCGTTCTCGAGCGAGAGGTCGAAATCATGCACCTCGCACACACGCGTCGTGATCGAGAGCCCGAAGCCTTGACCGCCCGGGTTGCGATTGCGCGCATCGCCCCGGACCGCGCGCTGCGACAACGTCTCGAGCTTCTCGGGTGGCACGCCCGGGCCATCATCGAGCACGCGTAAAACAAAGTGCTCCCCGTCAACCTCGGCGACCACAGCGACGTGGCCGCCTGGTTCGTTGTACTGCACGGCGTTCTGTACGAGGTTGCTCAACGCCTGCTCGATCAAGGTCGAGTCTCCGAGCACGTTCAGGACCTCTGGCGCCGCCCAGTCGATCTCGATCTGGCGCTGTCTGGCGATCGGGCGGTTGCGGCCAACCACGCGCTCGATCAACTCCACCAGATTCACCTCGTGATCCAGTCGGTGCGACTCCCCAGCCTCGAGCCTCGCGGCCGCGCTCATGTTCGCGATCAACGCCGCGATGTAGTGCGACTCTTCGAGCGCGACCTCGATCTGCTCGACCGAGATCGCGTCCCCGCGCTCGGCCTCTTCGCGAAGCCGCGTCAGCCGGTGCTGGAGCACTGTCAATGGGATCGCCAGGTCATGCGTCGTGTTCGAGATGTACTCCTTGAGCGCGGTGTCTCGCTGCTCGAGCTGCTCGATCGTCTCCTGAACACGCACCCCCGTCTGCCGGAACGTGCGCGCCAGGACCGAGATCTCATCCTTTCCTCCGAGCAAATCACTCGAGATGCTCCACGCATTCTCTGGCGCCTCCTCGACCTCTTCGGTCAACCTGCGCACGCGCGCCACCAGCGGGATAGAGATCAGCATCCCCGTCAACAACAGCAACAGCGCCATCACCATCGATTGACGCACGACCAACCCATAGATCGCGCGCTCGGCGCGATCAGGTTTGCTTGGCCATGGGATCATCACGACCTCGCACCCGGCTGTTCCCTCGATCGGCACCAGCGTCACGCCTGACCAGTCCGGGTGACGCCAGAGGCTCACGTGGACGATTTCGCCAGCGCCATCCGAAAGGAACGACGCCTGCGCCTTCTCTGGCACCGCGGGCTGACCAATGTGCAAGGACTCGAAGGAGCTGCTGTAGGCAAACATGGGCGGGAGGCGACGCGCGCGGCGTGGCCTCTTTGCCCGGGCGCCCTCGTCAGGGGGAGAGACCCCGAGCACGTTGCGACATATCGCCAGCGGGCGCTCCTGAATCCTTCCCGCGACGCGCTCTGCGTGGCGCTCGTGCTGGAGGCGACGCTCTACCGAGAATCGATAGAGCGAATAACCACTCAACAGCGGCATCACGACCGCAAAGAGCATCAAGACAACTTTAAGACGAAGTCCCATCGCGATGTCCCCTCACCCGTCCGTATCATCGACGAGCTTGTAACCAATGCCCCAGACCGTCTTGAGGTGACCGGCAGAATCACCGAGCTTCTTTCGAATCCTGGAGACGTGCACATCGAGCGTGCGCGCGCCACCTTCGCTCTCTTCCGGGAGCGCGCGCTCGACGAGTTGATTGCGAGAGATCGCCATCCCTGGTCTGCGGCCAAGCTCTGCGAGGATGTCGAACTCGACCCTGGTCAACTCGACAGGCTCGCCAGCGACCTCGAGCGTGCGCGCATCGGTGTCGAGCATCAACGCGCCGATCTCGACCCCTGCCACCCGCTTTAGCACTGGCCTGCGCAACCTCGCAGACACCCTCGCCACCAGCTCCTCGGGCCAAAAAGGCTTGGTCATGTAGTCATCGCCGCCAAGCTCGAAGCCACGGATCTTGTCGAACGTGTCCTTGCGCGCCGTCAGGATGATCACGGGGATATCCGAGTGCTTGCGGTACTCCTTGAGCAAGTCAAACCCATGCGCGCCAGGCAACATCAGGTCGAGGATCACGAGGTCGTACTCGACTACATCGACCCACTGCGCAGCGCTCCCGTCCTGCAACCACTCGACCTCGAAGTCGTTCTCGCGCAGAAGCCGCGCGACCTCACCACCGAGCTTGTCATCGTCCTCGACCAACAGGATCTTCATCAGGAGGCTCCTCTTCGTGAAAAAAATGGCCCGCCCTTCTCTTGCTCGGAAGGCGCGGGCCTCGTTCACCTGGGCATCACACTCTCACATCACGCGCAGCGTTCATCAACCCCTCTTGCCGCGACGCTCTTTGCGCTGCGCCTTGAGTTCGTCAAAGCGCGCGTCCTGCTCGTCGCTCAAGACCTCCTTGATCCTGGCGTCGGTGCGGATGCCGAGTTCGCGAAGCTCGGGCTTTGCCTCCTCGCGGCTGCCGACCAGCGAGATGATCTCCTCGCGCTCCTGGCGCGCGTCCTTCATGATCGCCTTGACCTGGGTCTCCTGCTCGGCGCTCAGGTTCAGCTCCGCGGACATCTTCTCGAAGCGCTTGTGGCCATGCTTGCCGTGCTTCCCGCGCTTCCCGTGACGCTTGCCCTTGTGGTCCTTCTTGAGCTGCTCGAGCTTCTGGACCTGGTCGGCGGTCAGGACCCCCTCGAGCTGGGCGCGGGTGCTCTGCTTGAGCGCCTTGAGTTCGGGGCGAGCGGCTTCGCGATCCCCCTTGTACTTCTGCATGATCTCGTGGCGTTGTGCCTGGCTGCTCTCGAAGACGGCGCGCACCTGGGGCACCTGCGCATCGGTCAGCTCGAGCTCCTGCGTCATCCTCTCCATGCGCTTGTCGAGGCGCTTGTTCATCATCTCCTGTTTCTCCTCTTGGCTCATGCTCTCCCATTTTTCCTGGTTCATCTTGTGCGGCCCCTTTGCCATCGCCATGGAGCCAGCGCCGAGGGTTCCCGCCACGACTGCCCCTGCGATCATCACGCGAGTGATCTTCGACATGGACCCGATACGATTCTGAATGCGGTTGAACATCTCTTTCTCCTTATCTTTGTCTGCTTGGCGGCTCTAAAACCCGCCGGCTCGTGTCGTTGTATATTCTCGAGGGAGGCCGTCCCCCCTCGCTCACTAGTAATCTACGCCAGACTTCTTAAGCGAATCTGAACAGCTCGAAAAAAAACGAACAAAAAAGAAAACAGAACACAGAAACCCTTGTTCTATCAGCAGAAAACAAACCCAATCTTCTGCACGCTCGGGTCGATGTCGGATGTTTTTTCACGACCTCACCACAGATTTCTGAAGGTTTTTCCTGAAGACAGGACGCGAGAAGAGCCCCACGAGCAGGCGCGCAACCCTCGCTCGAGCGCATAAAATCAGCGTCTTTATCCTCTCTTAAGAATTGGTGACGCCACTGGCGACGCGATGGGACACATCTTGCAGGTAAAAATGACGAGACAACGCCCAACAGACCACCTCGGCCTCGACGGATAAGATCATGACTTCACACAAGAACCTCATCGCCACCTTCTTGCTTTGCCTCATGACGCTCCCTCAGGCAGCCCTGGCGCAAGGAAAACAGGACGCGGGGAAGGAAGAAGAGGACAGCGACGAGAAGGTCATCAGCGAGCGCGTGGTCAGCCGCAAGGTCGTCAGTCGCACTGTCGTACGCGAAGGGGCGCGCTCGACGAGAAGCACCAAAAAGCGCGCCCCCAGGCAAAAAACACGCGTCGAGAAGGAAAAGGACGCCGAGGTCGGGCAGGAGGTCTCGGTCAAGCCACCGAGCACGCGCGCATGGTCCGTGCGCGCCGAGGCTGTCACCGATGTCCCCCTCCAAATCGGAGGCGGGCTGCTGCTCGAGACCCCCTCGCGCTTCCGCCTGAAAACCTCCGCAGGGGTCCTCTCACAAGCCTACCTCTCTGCATCGAGCAACCTCGCGGGCTCGCTGCGTGAAGGATACCCCGACGAGGCCGCCGCGGTGCTCCAGGACTCGCTCGAGAGCTCGTTCGTCTGGCGCTCCGGGCTTGGCTTTCGCCCCTTCAGGCGCGCAGGACTCTATGGACATCTGGGGTTCACGTGGTTGCGGCTCGCAGGACAAACCACCGGAGAAGAACTCTCGCAGGCGATCATGTCGATCGAGGGGCTCGAGAGCATCGGCGAAGCCATGGCGCAGTACGGACCTGAAGAGGTCCTCTACAAATCGAACATCCACATGGCCGACACCGAGCTTGGCTACGAGTTCACCCCCGGGAACCGCTTCGCGCTCAGACTTGGCGTGGGCTGGTCGTTTACCATGCGCTCCAAGTCCACCGTCACCGCGCGCTTCGAGACCGAGGATGACTCCAACCGCGAAGAGATCGAGCAGTTCGAAGAGGACGGCGCGCGCACCCTCGACGCCATCTACGAGAACTTCCTCCACCCTCCAACCCTGCACGCAGGGCTCGGGTTTCGGTTCTGACGCGCCGTGAAATGTTGTGGGAGGATCTTGTCGAGAGCGCTCAGAGCTTGCGGAGCAAGATCGACTCGATCGCGTGCGCGTCCCCTTTCTTGAGGATCAAATCTGCGCGCTCGCGCGTGGGGAGGATGTTCTCGAAGAGGTTGACCTCGTTGATGTCGCGCCAGATCGTCTTGGCGAAGTCGATCGCCTCCGGGTCGCTCATCGAGGCGTAGCGGTGAAAATACGAGTCGGGGTCTATGAACGCGGTGTCGCGCAACATCAAGAATCGCTCGATATACCAGCGGCGCAAATCATCGAGGTCCGCGTCCACATACACCGAGAAGTCGAAGTAATCCGAGACGAACACGCGCGAGCGATCCTCGCGAGAGCGCGGCGTCTGCAAGACGTTGAGCCCCTCGATGATCACGATATCGGGCTGCTCGATGACCTTCTCCTCGCCCGGCACGATGTCATAGGTCACGTGCGAGTACACCGGGCAACTGACGCGCGGCTCACCAGCCTTGAGGTCGGAGACAAACTCGAGCAACCGCACCACATCATAGCTCTCGGGGAACCCCTTGCGATGCATCAGGTCTCGTTCGGCCAACACATGGTTTGGCCACAAGAACCCATCGGTGGTGACGAGGTCGACGCGCGGGCTGTTTGGCCAGCGAGAGAGCAACGCGCGCAAGATACGCGAGGTGGTCGATTTGCCGACCGCCACGCTCCCGGCGAGCCCGATGATGTAGGGGACGCGCTCGCCATGGTGCCCCAGAAACGTCGAGGTCGTCCCATGAAGTTGCTGCGTCGCCGTCACATAGAGGTTGAGCAACCTGGAGAGCGGCAAGAAGATCGAGACGACCTCCTCCATATCCACCTCCGAGTTGATCCCCCGCAGCTCCTCCAGATCCGCCTCGCTCAAGGTCAGCGGTGTATCAGCGCGCAACCTCGCCCACTCGCCGCGCGAGAGTTCGAGGTAAGGGGATAAGCTCGTTTGTGGGAGCGCTACATCGATCTCGATCATACCTGTCTCGTCTGAGTCGCGCACCTGCCTGCCATATTCTCGGATGCAACCTCTTCCACAGAGGATACAACACCCGAGTCGATGCGATGACGTCTTGGAGTCATGGAAGCGTCACGAAATCGTGACGAGGAGGGTGTTTTAGCGCAAGAAGCCACCAAGATCACTCGGAATCTCGATCGCCAAGCTCCTCCAGGCGGATCGGCGGCACATCCTCGTGACGCTGCGACTCCCCCTCGATCAACGCCTCCAACAAACGCTCACCGCCAAGCTCGAGCTCGTGGCGTTGCGTGATCCAATACTGCGCGTCACACTCGGCGCGAAGCCTCGTATTGGCGCGCGTCAGGCGAGTGAAGCGCTCGAGGTTTGCCTGATCCAGGCGGCTCAAATCCCCTGGCCCTTCGAGCTCCTGAAAGAACAGATCCATCAACTCCGTCATCATACGCGCGCTCGACTCGCGAATCACACCCGCCCAACGCACCTGCCGCTCGGTCCCCTCCAGAGGGTTCCACCCCGAGGGCGCGCGCGCCAACCTCGCGCTCCGAATCTCCTGCATCGCGTGCGCGCGCTGCTGCGCATCCTCCAGATGCATCGCCGCCACGAACGCATCTCGCCAGCGCTCGCTCCCACACGCGGCCTCCACATCGAGCATCGTGTAACGCGACTCCCCACGCAGCATCTGGCACACCACGTCCTTCTCCAACACCTCGAGTTGCTCGCCGAGCTTTCGCACGAAGACAAACTCGCGCACGACCTCGAGCAACGGCGTATGCACCTGGTAGAAACCATCCCTCCCCAGGGTGTAGTGCTTTAAAACCATGCCGGGATGCGATGACGCCTCGACCTCCTCCGCCAGAAAAACACGGCGAAAATCATAGTCGGGATCGAGCCCTCTCAACCTGGCGGCCCATCCAGAGGCGTCATCGTCTGGCGTCAGCACGCTCACGCGCGGCGCGCTCGCGTCATCCTCGACGTCCGACCACTCGAACCGATCCTCGATCTTTAACCATCGCGCCATCGACTTAGAAGCACCCGTAGAAGGTCGAGATTCTGGACGCCTTGATCCTCAAGCTGTCCGCCCCATCCTGGCTCATCAAGACCATATCAGGGCCAGCAACATGCAGCTCGAGCGGCGCCTCGAAGTCCACACACACCACCTTATTTGGCCCGCTCGTATCACCGAAGACAACGTCGTGCTCGCTGCCAGGACGCAGGATGTAAATGTCCGCGCCGAGACCTCCTCGCATCGTGTCGAACCCTCGCCCACCATCGAGGATATCGACCCCTGGCCCCCCTTCGAGCCAGTCATCCCCATCCTCGCCGAGCAACCAATCACTCCCCTCGCCGCCATCGAGCACATCACCGCTTCCTGCGCCGCTGAGCGTGTCGTCGCCGCCAAGTCCGAGCAACAACTCGGGCTCGGCGGCGCCATCGAGTTCCTCGGTGTCGTCAGAGCCAGAAATCTCCACATCGCGCGCCGGAGCCTCGGCACCCTCGAGCGCGCCAAGAGGCGCGCTCGTCGAAAAACTCTCCATGGGCAACGACATCATCAACCACGCGGCGGTGCCGTGCGGGTTATCAAACCCGAGCCTCGTGTGCGCGTTGGTCGTCGAGAAACCGGAGGGGATATCGGTGAACGTGTAATAGGCGTTGACCCCCACGATCACATCGCCACTCGATGTATCCTTCAAAAAGAGCGGGCTCCCCGAGTCCGCCAGACACAAGCTCGCGGCCCCGGAAGGGTCCTGCCCTGGCGTGATCACATAGGCGCGCTCGTACTCCCCGGACTGCGCGCTCGGCACGAAGCTGCTGCTGTGTTGCACCGCGTAGAAGGATTGCGTCGTGGTCTCGGAGAACTTGTTCTTGCCCGGCGTGCGAAAGCCTCCATAGAGACCATCCTCACAACCATAGCCTGTGATGGTGACCTCGGTGCCAGGCACGATCGGGCCGAGCTCGATCTTTGCGAATGGCACCGAGGCTGGCAAGTCCGCCTTGAGCTCGATCAACGCCAGGTCAGGAGGAAACGGCCCGACCACAGCGTTGCGAAAGAGGCACCCCTGCGCGCAGGACTCCGACCAGAGCGGGTGCATGATCGTCCTCTTGATCGCCATCTGCGCATAGCGCGTGCTGTTGTCGAGCTGCTTGTTATTGGTCACGAGGATCGCATAACCATCCTGCATATCCGCGCGAACCTCGCCATACATGCGGTTGTTGTCGCGATCGATTACTTGCACGCAGTGCGCCGCCGTCAGGATATGCCTCGCGCCAACGCGCGCCCCCCCGCACGAACCTCCGTTGGAGACCCAGAAGAGAGAGGAGTCCCACTCGCCAGCGGTGGCTTGCCTCCCCCCGATAAGTTCGGCGTCCTGCGTATGCTCGGCCTCTGGCTCGGGTTGCTCCAGGCAACCCGATTGCCAGAGCGCACAGCCAAACACGAGCGCGACATGCAAGCTCTTCATTCTCACGCGAAACCTCTGCTGCTCGAAGGAGCCTTTTCCTTGAACAATTGAGACTAGCGAATTTGCAACGAAAACGCGACGCTCTCCAACCAAGCTCCGCGCCATGCGCTGCCGCGATCCCCCGAATATGCAGGAAAGAGGTCGAAATGGCGGATAAACCTATCGAACTCGACGTCGTCCAAACGCCGGACGCCATCGCCGCGCTCTATCGCGTCTATGACACCCATCACGCCATCGCCACCCATGTCGAGAACTTGCTTCGCGGCGATGACACAGGAAACATCATCGAAAAACTCCCCCACGGCTCACCGTGGAGCGAGCATTCGAACCTCCAACTGCTCGCCGAGCGCGCGCTAAACGATCGTCCAACCTCCAAAGATCGCCCCAGAAGCAAGCGCCCTTCCTATGTGATCGCCGAACGCCTCACGGACGCCATCGACGCCACGCTCCCCTTCTCCTCTCACGAGCAGTACGTCTACCAGGTCGCGCTCTCGAGGGTGGCGACGCAAGCGCTCGCCAATGAAGAGCTCGCGAGCAACCGCAGCACCATCGGTTGGGTCTCGACCATGCTCGAAGGTGCGCATGATGCGCACCTTGGCCCTGGGCTCGCGGCGATCATTCGCACCGCGCCCTTCGCCACGCTCGAACATTGCTCCGAGCTTCTGTGCGAGATGGTTTATGCGCGCGCCGAGGACACGCGCACCATGGCGCTCTGGCAAATCCCCGCGGTGCGCATCGCCTGGTCGAGACGCACCGCGCACCCCGAGCAGCTCTTCTCGCTGTTGGAACAGATCGAATCCCTCGACGAAAAGATCGTCCAGGTGCTCTTTGGCGAGGTCTTGCACCCGAACCTCGACCAGACATTTCGCAACAGGATGCTCCAACACACCATCCGGCTCGCGGGCTTCATGCAAGCGAGGACGCTGCTCTCGAAGCTCGGAGATCCTTCACACATCAACCTCATCCCGGGGCTCGTCCTCGTCGGCAAGAATGCTCCGACCACCGCGACACAACGCGCGATCCTCTCGGCGTGCATGCGCATCGGGAGCCCCGTCGCCGAGCCGCTCGTCCTCGAGCTGCTGCAACACCCGAGCTCGGGGATGCGTTTCAACGCCGTCGAGGCCGCCGCCGTGCTCGGCACGCGGCGATGCCTGGAACATCTGGTGAAGCTCGAGCAGGAGGAAGAACGAGATGACATCGCCGCGCACGCGCGCGCAGCGATCACGGCCATCGAAGAGCGCTACCCTGCGGCCAGGTACGCCATCGCGGGCGGGCTCTCCTTGAGCGATGACGGCGGCGCTCGCGGCGCGCTCACGTTGGCGCTGCCTGATGAAGGCGCCATATCACTCTATGAAGAGGTCGAGCGCGCATTGACAACCTCTCCACAAGCCGAGGCAGACGACAACCTCCCGCAACTCTCCGCGCCATCGAACACAGCGATCATCCCCGCATGGTACAAGCTCGAGGTCGCCCCCAGAAAGGTCCCCTTTGGCACCAAGGCCGAGCTCTTCTACAGGCAAAATCTGACCGGCGGCTTGAGCTTTGTCTTTTTGGGGCTCTCGGCGCTGATGGTGTGGATACCGGACGTGTGGTTTGTCCCTCACCTGTGGATCTTTTTGATCGTGGGCTTTATCACGATGACGATCGCCAAACACAAGATGGAGACGCGCACGCGCGCGCTCCGACTCGGGCACCCGTCCTTTGCCGACCACCTCGGGTGCGAATACGAGACCCAGGGAAACAACAAGATCCTCGTCCACAAGTTCGGCTACATGACGGAGGATGGCGAATACATCGAGCAGCGGCGCAAGTTCGAAGGCAAGCTCCTGCCGCAATTCCTCGAGCAGCAGCTCGCGAGCAAACCCACCGCGCCGATCCTTTACCTGCCTGAAGCCACAGAAGCCGAGCGCGAGCAGTCGAGCAACATCGTCTTCATCGACGAGTTCAAGAGCATCCAGGTCGGTCACACCGGCGAGCTCGAAGGCTCCGCGTTATGGGTCGGGCTCTTCGGCGTCATGGCCGTGTTGGAGGTGTTGATGTTCGTGTCGTTTCTGGCGCGCATCATCTTCATCTTTCTTTGACTTGCCGGAGATACCACCTGGAACGAGAATCACTCCCCCAAACCTCGCGGTTTCAAAGGAGGACGCGGTGACAGATCGGCGAGCACAGTATGAGGATGTGATGGCGCGCGTCGGAGCGCTGCTCGAGGATGAGGATGACTGGGTCGCGGCGATGGCGACGGTCAGCTGCGAGCTTCACCACACCTTCGAGCACTATCACTGGACGGGCTTCTACAGGCATGTTCGCCCGCAGCTTCTGATCATTGGTCCCTATCAAGGGAGCCATGGCTGCCTGCGCATCACCTTTGACCGAGGTGTCTGTGGCGCGGCAGCGCGCACGCAGCAGACACAACTTGTCCCGGACGTCGAGGCGTTCCCTGGACACATCGCCTGCTCCTCGACCACGCGCTCCGAGATCGTCGTGCCGGTGCTCACGCCTTCAGGAGAGGTGCTCGCGGTGTTCGATGTGGACTCGAATGATCCGGCGGCGTTCGATGAGGTCGATCAGGAGTTTTTGGAAGGGCTTTGCGCGACGCTCGGCGAGCGTTTCGCGCACGAGGCGATCGCACAGCGCGCGGGTTAGCTCTGATCGCCGAGTTCGCGGCGAAGACGCGCGAGCACATCCGCAGGCAGGCTCCCCGAGAGGCGCTCCAAGACCTCCATCCGCGTGCGCTCGCGCGGCAATGCGCCCTGTTTATCAGGGCGCTCGAGCTTGTCGAGGTCCTGTCGCGGGGGCTCGTCAGGAAGAACGGAGAGGCACGGGCCAACCTCGGGCACCGGGATCACCTCCTCACCGCCACCATCAGCGCCCATATCCTCTGGCTCTTCGACCGCGATCTTCAAGCAAGGCCCGACGCGAAGGTCCTCGCCCATATCTCGCGGTGCATTTTCTGGCGCGGTCATGTTTGGAGAGCGACCGGCGCCAGGTTCCGAGGTTTGCTCAGGCGGCACGACCTCGATCGAGAGGCATGGCCCGACGTGGTGCTTCTCCTTGCACCCTTGAAGCAACGAGGCGCTCCCGACGAGCAGAAAAATCGCGACCAGCGCGTGCGTGTGCTGTGGCGATGCGCCACGAAGCAATGAACTCAACAGCGCCGATTTCTTTCGTGACGACACGCGAACCTCCTCCTCGTTCAGCCGAGAAAGGCAACCCTCTCGAACACTTGCACTGACATCTTCAAAAGCTCTATCACCGCTCTTGAAATGTCACGCGGAATCCTTATTCTTCCGTTCCCCTCGGGGCACACAGAGGTTGCCTCGGGCGGAATAAATCCCTCCCCATCATTGCTGGTAGGGGTGTCCATCGAGACGGGGTGTAGCGCAGCCTGGTAGCGCGCTTGCTTCGGGAGCAAGAGGTCCGGGGTTCGAATCCCCGCACCCCGACTTAAACAAGAGGGCGCGTCCTTTTAAAAGGACGCGCCCTCTTGTCGTTTTGCCATGTCACGACGAGAAAGAACCTGATCAGCGGTTCGCTTGCCGCGCGCACCCAGGAAGTTTCGACTCCATCTCTCCGTAATCGTAGCTCGTCGGGTTGTCGGGAAGATCTTCGTAGAGGTCTCGCACACAGCCACAAAACCTGTTGCACTGGATGATCGAAAGCCGCTCTTCATGACAAGTTTCGCGACAATCCTCGTCGACCATCTCCAAGGCTTCCTCCTTGGTGGCGTACACATAGCCCTCGGGCAAGTTGGAAGGATGGAGGATGAAATAGAAATAGGCGACCGGCGCCACGACAACGGCCGTCAGGATTATGGCGTGCCCATGCGCCCCGGCTTGCCACTGTTTGATGATCAGGGTGAGCATGAACCCACCGAGCAAGAGAGCCAAAAGAACAACGAGCAAAGCTTCACTCCGTTTTGTGAATGGATCGAGAAAGATGATGATTTCCATGACGTAAAATCAATACAACTACACTGATAAATCATACGCAGAGAAAGCAAACACAAAAATAACTTGATGACCGCTCTTTTTATTTGCTCATCTCGACAAACAACCTATCCGCGAAGACCTCTCTCCTCCCCCAGAGCTCGAACCAGTCAAACTCGAAGCATCTTCTCAGCAAGCAAAATAGCGCCCTCGCGCCACCTTCACCCCAAAAGTGAGAAAACTGTACTCTTGCTGTGTACACCTGATTTTTTTCTTGTAGAATTTGAAAAGATGGAATCATCACCACAACTTAACCGAGAAAGAGCCATGTACCTCATTGTGGGTCACGTACGCGGTGGGTTCGCGCAGGTCAAAAGCAACGGCGAGTGGAGCAGCAGAGACATCACGACTCGGGGGCAACAACACCTCAGGGAGGTCTCGCTCAGGAACTGGACACATGCCCTGCTCCTGATCACGAGCCATGATGGCCAGACCAGCCTGATCGAATTCACGCCGCAGGAAAATGACACGCTCTTTTACACGGGCGCCTTCGGAGCCATGGGGAGTTGTCAGCGCAACGCCATCCAGGGTTCCTCGGATGCCCTGAAGGCGATCTTTGAAAAGAGCCCTTATGGCCTCTGCGCCTGAATGCATCGACGTTCCAGGGCGTTGAAAAAGAGCCTGAGTGATTTTGCCTCATTCGAGACAGGCTCGACGCCATAGTTTTGCCTCATTTGAGGCAGGCTCTGCGCCGAGTGCTTTTCCTCATTCGAGGCATTGCTCGGCACGATACACCGCTTGATTTTCTGGAATCAGACACGCCCTCGCGCGCCTTTTGACTGGTGCAACCAACGAGGGACCGATGAAATACCACCTGACACCATGGATCGCCGCCCTGCTCTCGCTTTCCCTCTGCGCGACGCCTGCGATTGCTCAGGAGGACGCGCTCGAGTACTCGGAAATCACCGCTACAGCGAGCGCCTTGACCTCATCGAAAGCCGAGGATGCCGACCTCGAGAAGGCGCTGCTCGCCCACATGGAGGCGATCCTTGGCGCCTGGTATGGGACCACCTGGGGACTCGGCGCGCCGCAGACAAAGACCCCTCACGAGGGAAAGATCAACTGCGGCATGTTCGTCGGGCGAACACTCGTCGACGCTGGCTTTAACATCAACGCCAGCAAGCTCCAGCGCCAGCCCGCCGAGCTCATCATCAAGACCCTCGTCCCCAAATCCCACATCAAGCGCTGGCGCAACAAACCCACCGAAGCCTTCATCGAAGGGGTCCAGGAGATGGGCCCTGGCCTCTACATCATCGGCCTCGACTTTCACGTCGGCTACCTGCTCGTGCGCCCGGATCTCGAGGTTCGCTTTATCCACGCCTCCTACGTCACCCACACCGTGCTCGATGAGCCCGCGGACGTCGCCGAGCCGATCGTGACGAGCAAATACCGCGTCGTCGGCAAGCTCTTCACCGAGCAAAACCTCTCGGATTACCGGCAAAAACGCCGCATCGAGGTCAAGGGCAAGTGGTGACTTGCTGCCCAGATAACCCACCCCACACCATGCCTGCCACACGCGACCAAATCATGCGACTCTGTGTGGTATACCTGCAAAAATGCAGCTTTTCTCTCGGCATCCTGGACAAAACTTGAGACCTGAACGGACAATCAAGCATTCCAAAGAATGCTTTCAGGGGACTGGGAAGTACCACGACCACGCCGGGAGTCCACGCCATGACCGTGACATCTCTGACACCGCCATACCCATCTGACTTCACGCGCGAGCGCCTCTCGGCTTACTTCGAGAACACATGGCAGCTCTACGAAGCGCTCTTTGACACCTTCGACGAGGCCACGCTCTACGAACAACCCGACGCCTTGCGCCACCCGCTTGTCTTCTACGCCGGACACACCGCCGCCTTCTACGTCAACAAGCTCGTCATGGCGGGGCTCATCGAAGAGGGCATCGACGAGAAGCTCGACATCCTCTTCGCGCGCGGCGTGGACCCACACACGAGCGACGAGCTCGAGTCCCCCACCCCCACCAGGCCAGATATCCAGACCGTGCACGACTACCGCGCTCGCGCCCACGCGCTAGTCACGAACGTCATCGCCAGTATCACTCGCCCACCCAGGGTCGACGCCGAGCACCCACTCTGGGCGCTCTTCATGGGCCTCGAGCACGATCGCATCCACTTCGAGACGAGCTCGATGCTCATCCGCCAACTCGACGCGAGCAAGGTCGAGCGCCCACAAAGCTGGACCATCGCGCCCACAGACTCACCTCCCCCCGCGCGCACCTGGCGACAGATCCCGAAGAGAACCGTCACCCACGGGCGCAACCCACGCAACGACAAGGGGCTCTATGGCTGGGACAACGAGTTCGGAGAGATCACCTGGGAGGTGGACGCCTTCGAAGCCACCGCGCACCTTGTCAGCAACGCAGACTTCCTCCCCTTCTTCCTCGAAGGGGGTTACACCGATCCCGAACACTGGACGGAAGAAGGCTGGCGCTGGCGCACCGAGAACGCGGTCGAGAAGCCGCTCTTCTGGCTCCTCGATGACTCTCCCGAGCACCCGCGCTATCGCGCGATGTTCGAGGAGATCGCCATGCCCTGGAGCTGGCCTGTCGAGGTCAACGCGCACGAAGCGCAGGCGTTCTGCAACTGGGTCGGTGACGGCGTTCGCCTGATGACCGAAGCCGAGCACGTCTCGCTCACCCACAACGCGCCGCTCGTGCGCGGGGATGTCCTCGAGCACGAAGGCTACAACCTCAACCTGCGTTTTTGCTCCCCCACTCCTGTCGACCACTTCGCGCCGACCGAAGATGGCATCCATGACGCTTATGGGAACGTCTGGCAGTGGCTCTCGGATGACTTCGCGCCCCTGCCAGGCTTTACACCACACCCACTCTACGATGACTTCTCGGCGCCCTACTTCGACGAGCTTCACGCGACGCTCCGTGGCGGCGCCTGGGCCACGACAGGCACGGGCGCCTCGCGTCACTACCGCCTCTGGTTCCGACGCCACTTCTACCAGCACGCGGGCGTTCGCCGCGCGCGCGAGGCGAAAGCCCGCGTCAAAAAGCGAGGTTGACCTTGGACCCACACCAACGCGCGCTCGTCAAAGCCGCACCACGCCTCGGTGTCACGGCCACCGTCGAACCTGAGCTGGAGGAGCATCCGTTTGTCCCGGCGCCTGCGGACGTGGTGACTTACCGTCGAAACGACGCCTCGGCGCGCGTCATCCACGGGCGCATCTTCGCGCAGCTTTCACCCGAAACGGACGCGCTCTGCGCGGACAAGGCGCGCGCCAAGCGCTTCCTCGAAGCGCTCGGGCTCCCCACGCCAGCAGACCTGCTCGTCCCACGTGATACACCGCATAAATCCTGCGCTGCCATGGTCGAGCCCTTCTTACACGACGCCCTCGCCCGCGCCTTCGTCGTCAAACCGCTCGATGGCACCAACGGCGAGGGCGTCTATATGGACCTGACCTCCAACGCGCAGGTTATGCGGCGCGTTGTCGGGCTGCTCGAGCGCGGCGAGGATGTTCTGATCGAGGAGCAAGCACCGGGACAGGACTTGAGGGTTCAGGTGATCGGCAAACAGCTCGTCGCAGCCTGCATCCGCGAGCCCGCCTGCGTCATCGGCGATGGGACCTCGACCATCGCAGAACTTGCCGTCGAAAAAGACCTCCGCGTCCAGCAGAACAACCCGCAAAACAGGCTCCTCCTCGACGAGGAATCACTGCGCTTGCTGGCAGGCCAGGACCTCGAACCCACGAGCATCCTGGCGCGCGATCAGAAGATCTTCGTCAAGCGCGTCGCCAACATCGGCCAGGGAGGACTCCCCGTCGATGTCACAGACGCGCTTCACCCGGAGTACCACGCGTGGTGCGCGACCATCGCCGAGGCGCTCGGGCTCGATATCTTCGCGCTCGATCTCATCGCTGACAACGCGCACGATTCCCCCATGAAAACCAACGCGGTGATCCTCGAGATCAACGCGCAACCTCAGTGGCTCCACCACACCTTCTCCGAGGTGCGCACGCACGATATACCGGCGCTCCTGTTCGACGCCCTGCTCGGCGCACCTGCTTGAAAAATCACTCCCCCCCTCGCCACGGAAGACCGATGCGACTTGGCCTCTGCCTCCCCCCTCGCCCTCGCCCCGGCGAGGAAGGCTACGATCACCCCGAGACCTGGGGATGTCTGCGGCGAGAACTCCACGAACCGATCATGACGCTGTTGAGCGCGCATGATTCGTTCGATGAGATCCTCCATCGAGACATCCGGCAGGCGTGGGTTCGCGCAGGCGATGTGCTCGTCGATGGCAAACCACTCCATCACGAGATCGACGCCTACTTCTGGTACGCCGAGATCGACCGTCGCCCAGGCACCTTTCACCTGGAGGTGCTCAAGACGCTCGCGAGGCATATCCCCGTCTACCCTGACCCGTGGCGCTGGGAGATCGCGGTGGACAAGTACCGCGCACACCTCGCGTTAAAGGATGCTGGCGTGGCTGTCCCGGACTTCGTGCTCTGTGACGTGGCGACGCTCTCGCTGGTCGACCTCCACGCGCACCTCACCCCGCTCCTCGAGGAGTGGGGTGGTGCTGTCTTGAAGCCTCGACGAGGCGCATGGGGCAAGGGGGTAATGCTGGTGGAAGATCCTGCGATGTTGCGCGATCTCATTGGCTACATCCGCGCAACATCGGGAGATTCGCCCGACGGAGGATTCCTGCTCGAGCGCTACCATGACAATGACTTGGAGCGTTGGTGCAGCGTCACGATGCTTGGCGGCGAGCCGATGTATGGGTACCGAAAACGCCAGGCGAAGATCGCGCAGATGGGGGCTGGAAAGCACAAGATCTTTGACGCCGACGAGCGCGGCGGTGAGGTCGATCTCGCAGTGGTCGAAGCAGCGCATAAAGAACAGGTCGCGCGCGCATCGCGCGCGCTCGGTTGCCCCATCATCGGCTTCGATATGATCTGGACCGAGCAAGGGCCGCTGGTGGTCGACGAGAACACCTCGCCGGGCAACTACCTCGAGCTCTACGATGAGGTCGGAATCGATCCTGCCGAAGCGTTCGTGCACATGATCGCCTCCACCGTGATGAGCACTCCAGGCGAGTGAGAATCACTCCTCGGACGAGGTGTCGACTTTGGTGACGGCCTCTTGCTTGGCGCGCGCTCTGAGCGCGCGCGCGGTCAGCGCCTCGACGCGATCGTCGTTGTAATCGAAGGCTTCTTGCAGGTGCGCGAGCAGCTCGGATTCGGTCGGCTCGACGCGATCATCTGCTTGAATCACTCGCGTCGCGGCGACAAACGCCTCCTCCATGAGCCAATCATGCTCGAGGTGTTCTGCGGCGTTCTTGCAGAACGTGAGGACATCCGCCGAGAACGTGTCTGAATCGAGCAACGACCAGGCGCGCTGGACGCTGCGGTTGATAAAGTGCTCGCTGGGGCGCTGCTGGGGCCACTTGAAGGCCGCGAGCAGGTCCGTGATCATGTCGCGCTCCGACTCGGCCACGTGGCGGTCGATAATCATGGCGAGCGAGACGATATCGGTGAACGCCTCGACCTGGCGTTGCGTGAGCGTGGTGTAGCGGTTGTCGGTCACGAACAGACCGAGCACGCGCTCGATGAGCTTCTTCATACAATCATCCTCTGGGCGCACCCATCAAGTCTTTGAAACATCGGTTCGAGGGGCAGGCTGCGGCGCCTCGCCACGAGGCTCGGCGGGCTCGGCGTCGCTGATCAAAAACGGCGCGCCTGCGTCCACATGGAACGCCACGGCGAACTCCTCTTCAAAATCTGGCGAGTCGATCCTGTCGAGCAAGAACCACGCCCCCTGCACGCGCTCGGCGGTCACGTCCACGATGACATATCCTCGCCGCGTCAGCTCGAAATATTTGATGTGTGGGTTGAGCCTGGCGAGGCGCTCGACGATCGAGACCGGCACCTCCTCGAGCGCCGGAGAGGTCACCGATGGCGTGACAAACTCCACCGCCAGCGCGCCCTCGCCGCTGTCAGGATCATACGCCTCATCATCGTAAGGGTTCTTGCTCAGGTCGATCGCCCACGAGGTGTGGATATCTCCGGTCAACACGACCACGTTGTCGATCATCTCGTCCTGGATCAGGTCGAACAACATCTGGCGGGTGACGTCATAGCCGTCCCACTGATCGAAGTTGATCGGGCCAGTCGGCGTGCCGAGCTGCCCCATCATCACCTGCTGCCCCAAAAACCGCCACTTCGACGTCGAGGTGCGCAGCGTCTCGAACAACCACTCCTGCTGATCCTCTCCGAGCAAGGTCCTCTCCTCGTCTTGCGAGGCGGACTTGCTCCCGACCTGCTCGTCTCTGCCCCAGATGCGCGTATCCAACATCACCAGATCGACGAGCCCGCCAAACGAGAAGGCGCGCCAGAGGCGCCCTTCCTGCATCGGGAACGCGCGCACAGGCATCCACTCGAAGTACGCCTGGCGCGCGGCCTCCTTGCGCAAGGACCACTCCCCCTCATCGTCCGAGTGATTCTGAGCGCCGTCCTTGTAGGCGTCGTTGGCCGCCTCGTGATCATCCCAGACGCAGACAAAGACGTGCTGGCGGTGCGCCTCCTGAAGATCCTCGTCGGTGCGGTACTGCGCGTAGCGCACGCGGTAATCCTTGAGCGTCAGGATCTCGACGGGTGGGAGGTGCGAGCGATCCACAGGCTCGCCGCCATCTTTTGCGGGGAAGACGGCCGTGCGAGAAGCGTATTCGTAGATGTAGTCGCCAAGGTGGATGACCAGATCCAGGTCGTGGCGATTGGCGATCTGGCGGTAGACGTGAAAATAACCGCCCGAGAAATTCGAGCAGGAGGTCACGGCGAACCGCATCCTCTCCATCCCCTGCGCTTCATCAGGCGCTGTGCGGGTACGACCGATGTTCGAGTCGCGATCCTGTGAACGGAAGCGGTAGTAATACGTCGTGCCAGGGAGCAAACCTGCCACGTCGACCTTGACGGTGAAATCACGCGAGGCCGAGGTGGAGAGGTAACCTGCCGCGACCAGCTCGGTGAGCTCGGGGTCGGTGGCCATCTCCCAAAAAATCTCGACCTCGGCGGCAGGATCGTCGGGGCTGACGCGGGTCCAGAGAATCACCGCGTCGGTCAGCGGATCGCCGCTGGCGACGCCATGTGAGAAGAGACCCTCGGGACCTTGCTCGCCATCGTAGCTGTACGTCGGCAGCTCGAGCGGCATCTCTTCTTCCTGAAGGAGGTTGTTCTCGTCCTCTCCCATCGTCTCGTCGCACGCGGTCAGCGCGGTCGCCAGCGGCACCGCGCCTGCGGTCAGGCCAAGGCGGCGAAGAAACTCTCGTCGTGTATAGCTCATGCCCAAAACCCTTTCTTGTCCGTCTCTGTCCAGGGGTTGCGGGCAATC
>JAYZVO010000036.1:0-16304 GCA_036155555.1 Myxococcota bacterium | reverse complement strand
ATTGCCTGATATCAGGCAATCCCACGACCTCTTTTTCATGCATGGCGCGCGCTCGACGCGCGCCAAGGAGGATCACTCACAAGCGCCCGAGGTGAGGTTGGCGAAGGGGTGTCCGTCGTATTCGTAGTCGCAGCCAAAGTCCTCTCCGCTCTCCATGCCGTCGATGACAGGCGTGGGCTCACAGACAGCGGGCTCCTCCTCGATGAGGCACTGGTTGGCCTCGACGAGGATGTCGAGGTCACGCGCGGTGGACTTGATGACGAGCGCGCCGGAGACGACCTTGACCTTCTCGGTGTCGTCCTCGATGAGGATGGTGGGCGAGTCGCCTGTGAACGAGAGCTTGAGCTCGTCGTCCATCATCCACTCTTCAGCGTCGACGTGCTCTGCGGTCTCGGCGTCGAGGTTCTTGAAGGAGAACAGCGCGCCAAAGTCCACGCCGGGAGCGAACACGGCTTCGACGCCGCCCTGTGCTTCCTTGGCGGTCACGTCGAAGGCGTTGGCGAGCGCGACTTCGAGCACGCGCTTGGAGTCGATATCGAGCGTGAGCGGGCCATTGCCGAGGCTGATTCCCTTGAGCTTGAGGACCTCGTTGGCCGCGTCGAGGATGACGGTGCCCTTGGCGCCGTCGAGGTGAAGGTCGACGTTGTAGGTGAACTCCTCCTCGGAGGATTCGAAATCACTCCCGTCCGCCGGGATCGCGTCGTTGTAGATGTATTGGGTGACCGGGAAGTTCAGGTCGATCGCGTTCCAGTTGACGGTGTAGGAGAAGGTCTCCGTGCCTGCGTTCATCGAAGCGCTGACGGCAGGTTGCGCGACCGCGACGCGGATATCGTAACCTTCCTGTGCGTCCTGAACGCGGATAGATTCCATCACATCGAGCGCGCCGGTGAGCTTTTGGTTGCCATCACGCGTGAGCGAGAGGCGGACGCGCCCCTCGAAGGTGTCGGGGAACTCGTTGGAGACGTCCTGTTGCTCGAAGGAGTTGGCCAGATAAACCACGGTGTCGCGCACGCCGCCAAGGCTCGTCTCGAACGCGAGCGTGTTTTGCCAGACATCGAACGAGACGGGGTTGTACTTGTTGGGGCCGACGAGGACATCGATGCTGACGTCCCCTTCTTCTGGCGAGGTCACCACGAGGCGAACCTCAGCCTTGTCCACGGCCTCGATACATGCGCTCCTGTCCCCATCATCCGAGGTAAGCTCGCCGCACACCGAGGAGCCCTTGATGAGGTAGGTGATCTTCTTGCGCTTCTCTTCCTCGATGTTCTCCTCGATGAAGATGTTGCGCTCGAGGAAGCCGATCGCCTCGTCAGCGACCTCGCGGAACTCGGCGTCGAGCTCGGGGGCGGGCTCGGGCGTGGGCTCGAACTCGCAGCCTTCGCCAAAGCAATCGGAGCCTTCATCGGACACGCCGAGTTCGACCTCGGCGCGCGTGAAGAGGGTGCTCTTGCTCATGACGCGGATGTTGTTCTCTGCCGTCAGGCTCATGGCGCGCAGGTTGGTGGAGACCGCCTCGTTGGTCGAGGCCGTATCTACAGGCTCTCCGCAGGCGACGAGCGCGGTCGCGGCGAAGGTAAGTCCGAGGGCTTTGAGGATATGCGTTTGCTGCGTCATGGGAACCATCTCCTTGGAAAGTTCGATCATCCTGGGCGGGCATACGATGCCCTGCTCCATTTTCATCCGTTGCAATAAGCAGGTCTTTGACGGTGTGTCGGTCATTTTATTCAAAAGACACAGCGGTCGCCTGCTGATTCATGAAAACCCGTCTATTTTCATCTCGTAAGTATTGTCGCGGGTCGGCAACACCATTGTGCATGGCGCATGCCAGATCCGAGCAGGTTCGACATATCAGCGCTCGGAACGAGGCAGAATGCCGCGATGAGGCACTCCTCATAAACAAGCATGGCGTCCTCGCGGAATAAGAAGGGGCGGGTGTGGAGTAACACTCCACCACTTTGATCAGGTAGAGACACTCCAGACGAGGATTTGGGATGCACAGTGACAGGGACGCGACGGTGATGAAGCGTATCATCGTGGTGGGGACGAGCGGTTCTGGGAAGACGACGCTCGCCAACACGCTGGCCGAGAAGCTCGGGCTGGAGCGGATCGAGCTCGACGCGCTCTTTTGGGAAGAGAACTGGAGCGCGGATCGCGCGCGGTTCGAGAAGGATCTGCGTCAGGCGTGCGCTGGAGAGCGCTGGGTGATGGATGGCAACTACACATCCTGGCTGCACATCACCTGGGCCTCGGCCGACACCATCATCTGGCTCAAGTATGATTTGAGCGTCTTTCTGCCAAGGCTCACCTCGCGCACGATCAAGAGGATCGTCACCAAAGAGGCGCTCTGGGGAGGACCGAACCGCGAGACATTGCAAAAGGCGCTCTCGCGCGACTCGATCATCCTGTGGGCGCTCAAGACCTACAGGCGCCAACGCAGGCAGTTCCCCAGGTTGTTCGCAGAACCCGAGCACGCGCACCTGCGCGTGATCGAGTTGGAATCCCCCGAGGCTTGCGCGCAGTTCTTACAACAGATCAAGAAACCCAGCAGGTGATGTCCTGCTCCACGAGCATCATGCGCTGACCATTCCAGTTCCAGACGTTTTGCGAGCCTCGGCCCGCCTCGTCAGCGAGGACAAAGCCCTCTTCATGAACCCAGAGCTGTTGATAGTTCCCTGGAGGGATTTCCCAACGAGGATCGATGGCGCGGTGCCACACGCTCCAGAACTCGTAATGGCAAGAGAAGTCATCGTCATGATCGGTGTCCTCGCGATCGAGGAAGGCGCGCCACTCCTCCTTGAAGAGCCAGGTCGCCTTGTCCGAGTGTTTGTCGATGATCTCGTTAAAGGCGATGGCGCCGGGGATATCGGTGATGGCGACGAAGATGCGCTCGGTGAGCGGGTCTTTGGCCAGGATGGGGTAGCGCTCGAGCGCCTCGTCGGAGGTGGCGTACTCGAGGAAAGAGAGGAGCGCGCCACCGGTGATGCGGCGTTGCCAGTCACGCAGCGGGTCGAGCATATGCCCATCGAGCAGCGGATCGCGCTCGCAGTGATTTTTTACGAACTCGGTGAGCGCCTTGTACCAGGCGCCTGGATCGGCATCGAGATTGACGGAGGTCATCGAGCACCTCTTGACAAAGGAGGGGGCAAAGAAGCAGTAGCTCGTGGCAACGACCAGCCCATGACAAGGACCAGTGGCGCGCGTCCCGGCGCGCGCGAAATGGATATGCCGAGGACGTCAACAAAAACAAGCGCAAATGATCGGCATGCGAATATCGACGAGGCGGTTCGAGTCGAGTTGAGCATTGCATCTTTTGGGTGGCCACCTGTAGAGTGTGCCGCGTTGTGTTGAAGTGAAAGGCCTGCGTTTTGTGTTCGTTACCCGAACCTTACCCGTGACAGGGTGAACTTGACCAACAGCATTTCGACCGCCTGGTCAGAAACACCGGTCACACAATGGGCCTCGATGGAAGACGTATTTTCCTGTAGAGGTCCACGCGTGCAAGACACGCCGGCGGCTTAGCTCGAGCAATCAACGAGTCAAGAAGAAGAGCGAGCCCGTCGAGAAGAGAAACAACTATGGAGAACAAGATGAACATGAAGAAGAACTCGACCATCTATCTTAGCGGCGTCCTCACGATCGCGATGAGCATCGCGCTCGTGGGCTGCGACAAGAAGGGGAAGATCCCCGGCGACGCGAAGGGGCGCATCGAGGGGATGGCGAGCGTGCTGCCAAAGGGCACCGAAGCAGCACTCTTCGTCGGTGATATCGGTAAAATGCGCGAGACGATGACGACGGTGAAGTCGACCATCGGCGACGCCGTCCCTCAGCTCGAGGCGACCCAGAAACAGGTCGAGAGCGAGATCGGCTTCGACATGTTCGACGCCAAGGCATGGGAAGGCGCGGGCCTTTCGGACAAGACGGGCTTCACCGTCGCGTTCGTCGACAACCGCCTCGCCATGGTCGCCTACGTCAACGACCGCCAGAAGTTCGACACCTTCGTCGCCGAGAAGGCCAAGAAGGCGACCGAATCGAGCGAGGCGCCAAAGACCGAAGACGTCGATGGCAAGCAGGTCAAGATCGTCGGCAAGGACGACAAGCAGATCGCATGGGTCCACGAAGGCAAGCTCGCCATCCTGGCGACCTCTGTCCTCGAGAAAGAGATGGGCGGCGACACGAGCACGCCTCAGAAGTTCGTCGTCACGCTCTCCAAGCTCGAGAGTGGCGCGAGCGCTGCGGGCACGCCTCAGTTCAAGCAGTTCCAGAAAGCATTCGATAGCAGCTACGGCATGGCAGGTTTCGCCAACGCCAAGGCGATCATCGAAAACGACGGCTACAAGAAGAACCGTGAAGGCATGGTCGCTGATCCTGCTGGCAAGGTCTCGATCGAGTGGTTCGAGAAGCACGCCGAGGTCATCGGCTTTGGCGTCGGTCAGGAGGGCGATCAGCTCGAGGCGAGCTTCTTCCTTGGCGCTGATGACGCGACGAACAAGAAGTTCGTCGAGCTCTCGAAGTCGACCGCCAAGATGCCATGGGCTGGCTTTGCCACCGACGGGATCTTCCTTGGCCTCCGCACCTCGGTCAACATGGAGAAGTTCTGGCCCTTCTACCTCGAGTCGATGACTCCCGAGCAGAAGCAGCAGGTCGAGGCCGCGCTCGCTGAGGCAAAGAAGAACACGGGCATCGACATCCAGAAGGAAGTCCTGGAGCAAGCGACCGGCAACATCGGCGTCTTCTTCTACGGGCTTAACGTCGGCGCGGCCATGGGCGCAGCGCAGAACCCGATGGCAGCTGCCAACGCGCTTAACCTCGCTGTCGGCGTCCAGTTCAAGGACGCCAAGGCGCTCCAGTCGCTCGTCGACAAGCTCGTCGCCAAGTCGGCCGAAGCTGGCGGGCCTCCCATGAAGCCCGTCCCCGTCAAGGTCGACGGCAAGGACGTCAGCGACGCGAACGTGATCGCCACGCCTGATGGCTCGATCAAGGTCGTCATCGCGGGCGACCTGCTCGTGGTCGGCACCAAGGAGCTCTCGGAAGCGGACGCCTACAAGTACATCAAGGGCAACTCCGGCGCGAAGAGCCTCTCGGATGCTGGCGGAGCGCTCGGCAAGGACTTCGCCTCCGACAAGCCTTACAACGGCCTCTACGTCAACGTCGAGAAGGTCACCACGCTCGTCTCGGCGTTCGCCGCTGGCTCGCCACCCGAGAAGGTCCTCAAGAAGCTCTCCGAGGCATCCTTGACCTCGGAGAACACCGACAACGGATCGTTTGTCCACCTCCGCATCACCACCAAGGGCGGCGGCGCAGACAAGTGAGCCATCTGGCCATCACTGGCACATGCCTGACACAGGTTGCTAAACCTGCATAAGGGCAGAACAACATCGAGCCAGCGGGTTGTCTTTGACAACTCGCTGGCTCGATCGTATGTGCTCGCTCTCAAGCTGTTGTGAGCACGAACTCTTTCCCTCTCTCGCATCCCCCAAAAAGAGGACCGATGAACATCCGCGTCGAAGGACTCCAAAAGTCTTATGGCAAGGGCGAGCTGCGCACCTCGGTCCTCGAAGACATCGCCTTCGGGATCGACCCCGGTGAGTTTGTCGCCATCATGGGAACCTCGGGCTCGGGGAAGACCACCCTGTTAAACATCATGGGAGGTCTCGATCGCGACTACCGAGGGCACGTCTCGGTCGGCCCGAACGAGCTCGCCAAGCTCGACGAGAAACAACTCGCCAGGCTCCGCAACGCCAAGTTCGGCTTCGTCTTCCAGCAGTTCCACCTGCTCGATCACCTCACCAGCCTGGAGAATGTCTCCATCCCGAGGTTCTTCGACGCGGACGCGGCAGAAGAATCACAGGCGCTCGCGCGCGCCCGTGAGCTCCTCACCACGGTGGGTCTTGGCGAAAAGCTCGACTCTTATCCTTCCGAGCTCTCGGGCGGGCAGAAGCAGCGCGTGGCGATCGCCCGCGCGCTGTTCAACTGCCCCGAGGTGATCTTCTGCGACGAGCCCACAGGGAGCCTCGACCGCAGCACCGGACTGCAAATCCTCGAGCTCTTTCAAAGGTTGAACAGGGACGAAGGCATCTCGCTCATCATGGTCACCCACGAGGAGCACATCGCCCGACTCGCCACACGTATCATCCGCCTGGAGGATGGCGTCCTCGTCTCGGATGAAGCAAACACCCCCAAAAAACCGGCCGCCACGACGCTCGAAGATGGCGCCGGTCCTCAGGAAGAGGAGTAAGGATCATGAACCTTCAAAAACTCCTCCGGCTTGTCTGGCAATCGATCCGACGCTCCAAGCGCGACTTCCTCTTCTCGAGCGTGGGGATCATCATCGGCATCTCCACCCTGCTCTTCTTCACCTCGCTCGGCACGGGGATCAAGGAGACCGTGCTCGAGCGCGTGTTCGTCGTGCGTCAGCTCGAGGTCATCAAGAAGACTTATGACGTCGGCGCCTTCCAGAGCGAGGGGCTCTTTGGCGCAAAAAAACTCGACGACTCGCTCATCGAGAAGTTGCAAAAGGTCGAGGGCGTGCGCTCGGTCTACCCCAAGATGAAGCTCACGTTCCCCACCGGCGCTTTTGGCGGAAAACAACTCATCGGCAAGGATGTCCGCGGCGAGCTCGTCGCGGATGGCCTGCCCGCCGAGTTGATCACGGAAGAAGAGGTGGACCCCACACTCGAGGTCGTCTTCAAGGACTACGAGGCGATCTCCTGCAAGCAAAAGTCAGACTGCCCAACAGCCTACACGTGCGGTGATAAGGGGGTTTGCGTCGGCGAACCTTGCGAGGCAAGGCGTGGAGAAGAGAGCGAAGCCTGTGAAGGCGCCGCTTACTGCCACGCCGATCGCAAGCAGTGCATGATCCCGATCCCGGTCGTGGCATCGCCAAAGATGCTCGAGATCTACAACGGGAGCATTCACACCGCGCTCAGCGGCTCCTCGGGCGCGCTCTCGAAGCTGCCCAAGTTGAGCAAGAAAGCACTCGTCGGGTTCGAAGCAAACGCCCTCTTCGGGCGAAGCTTCTTCCTCGGTGATTCGGCGGGCGGCAAGCAAGACGTGCGTCGCGTGCGCCTCGTCGGCTTTAGCGACAAGGCGATCGACCTCGGCGCGACCTTCCCCATCGGCTACGTCAAACGCCTCAACGCTATCCACAGTGGCCGAGAGGAGGCAGGCAAGGAGTACCACGCGGTCGTCGTCGAGACCGAGAGCAACGACGTCACCGCGTCCGTCGCCCAACAGATCGAAGAGATGGGCTTTGCCCTCTCGGACAAGTTCGAGAACGCGCAACGCGCCAGCCTGTTGATTCTGTTGATCACAGTGATTTTCAACCTGATCAGCGCGATTATCCTGGCCGTCGCAGCCGTCAACATCATGCACACGTTCTTGATGCTCATCCTCGAGCGCCGCCGCGAGCTTGGCCTCTTGCGCGCGCTCGGCGCGACGCGCGCGCAGATCCGTATGCTCGTGTTGAGCGAGGCCACCGCGCTCGGTTTGATCGGCGGCTCCCTCGGTATCGGGGTTGGCTTTTTGGCGACGCGACTCGTCGACTCCATCTTCCAATCCCAGGTGCAGGACTTCCCCTTCAAACCCGAGACGCTCTTTGGTTTTGCCCCCTGGATGTTCTTTATGTGCCTTGGCGCCGCGCTCTTCTTCTGCTGGATCGGGGCACTGTTGCCTGCCATCCGCGCGAGCCGGATCGACCCCGCAGCGGCGTTGACCGGGCGGTGATTCTGCTCGCGTGAGTCATACCCTCAGAGGCAGACGAGCATGGATATTTTGACGCAAGGAATCCTCGGCGCAGCGATCGCCGAGGCTGGCTGGCGCAAGGACCTTGGACGCGGCGCGATCTTTGCCGGGATCTTGTTCGGGTTGGTCCCCGACTTCGACGTTATCTCGGGGTTGTGGGGAGAGTGGACCTCGATGGTACATCACCGCGGGTTCACCCACTCGATCTTCTTCGCGCCGCTGATGGCCGCGCCTGCGGGCTACCTCTTCTGGAAAATCAATCGCCAGCGCGGCAAGGCGACCGCTTGGATGCATCTGATCTTCTGGGTGTTGCTAACCCACCCGCTGCTCGATGTGTTCACGGTGTATGGCACACAGCTGCTCTCGCCCGTGAGCGACACGCGCTTCGCGCTCGATGGTGTCTCGATCATCGACCCGCTCTACACATTCCCACTGATAGGCGCGCTGCTCGTCGCGAGGATCTGGCAAGACAGGCCAGACAGAGGTCGGCGCGCCGCGCGAATCATGCTCGCGTTGACAACCCTGTACCTCGGGCTCGGTTACATGGTGGCGTCCTCGACCAAGGAGCAGGCGCGCCAGCAACTCGTCGAGCGCGAATACCCCAGGATCGAGCGCATTCGCGCGATGCCGACCTTTGCCAACCTGTTGCTCTGGCGCGTCGTCGCGAAAGACGAGCGCGGTGATATCCACATCGGCATGGTCTCGCGAGCACACCCCACCCCGGTCCCCTTCCAGACCGTCAAGCAAATCGAATCACCGCTTGTCGAAGAAGCTCTAAAAGATGAACGCGCTCAGATCTTTACGTGGTTCGCAGACGAGTACATCCACTACCGCGTCGAGGAGAAACCGCCGCACACGCACCTCTACCTCGATGACATGCGCTATGGCGGCATCCGCAAACCGACTCGAGCGATGTGGAGCGCTCGCGCGACGTTTGACAGTGAGAACAAACTCCTCGACATCTCGCGCACGCAGCAGCGTCCACGCGAGATGGGCGCCGAGTTCTCGGAACTCTGGCGCATGATCTGGGAAGGAACCGAGCAGAAGTAACCGCGCTCAGAACGCGAACCCGAGCGCCGTGTGGAGCGCTGGATAAATCCCCTTCGGGCCGTAACCGGCGATCGTGTAGTTCAAATACTGCACGCCCGCGCCGCCCGACAACACCAGGCGATCCACCGGAATCCACGTATACCCCGCCAGCACGCTGCCATAGCCACCCGGCCCGACCTCGCCGCCAGCCGAAGGGTGCACCTTCAACCTCGCGACGACACCTCTGGCGCCAACCCACAACCCTTGCGGCGCGTTCTTCTTGAAGAAGTAACGCGCGCCCATCTCGAGGCCAATCCCACGGTATGGCTCGCGCTCGTCCGTGAACACGCTGTCATAGAGGCGAAGGTGTGGTCCGGCGTAGAGCGCGACCCGGTCGCCAAGGCGATGCTCGACCTGAATGTGCCAGTAACCGAGCGCGGCGGTTAGCGGATCGACCTGCACCGTGCCGCGCGCGTCGAATTCTTCATCCTCGCCCCCTTCGACCTCCTCGCCAGAGACCTCTTCGGTGTCTTTCTCATCAGCCTCGACATCCTCGGCAAAAGCCGTGGCAGAGAGACCTGTCAGGAACACGAACGTGGCGAGCCAGCAAGTGGCAGCGATGGTCGAAGAGCGCATGAGAAACCTCGAAAATCAATGAGAGCGGTGTGTGCAAATAGCGCTGCTTGTTTACGACAAACCACCGCGCGCGAGAAGAAGACTTTTCTCGCCGGAGCGGCGCGCAAAAAGAAGCCGCCGAGAAATTTTGCTGTGGGGTTTCAGATCGACTGATTCCATTCAGCAAAATTTCTCGGCGGCTTCTTTTTGCTCGGCACCCATGCGTTGGAAGAGCCCCCGACGCTCTACGCCTCCTGCTGATAAATCATCCAGGAGTACGCCGCAGGGATCAGCGCGGCGGCAAAGGAGATCACGAGGATCGCGCCGACGAGCACGCCTCCTTGCAGCCCCAAGAAGGGGAGCAACATGATGGCGAAACCTCCCAGGACAAAGAGAATCCCACCGAGCCGTTGCGTTTTGTGCCACACCCTCTCCGAGGAGAGCGTCCAGGGGGTGCGAATCCCGATAAAGAAGTTGCTGCCAAACTTTGGGAGCGCGTTCCCGATGACGATAAACAACCCGCCAACCAGCAGCATGATCAACGAGGGGTCGAGCGTCATCCCTTCAGACATCGCCGCGTGCAGCGTCACGGCCTGGATGGCCAGCCCGAAGATGCTCGTACCGAGCGCGATCGTCTCCAGGTGCTTCATGCTGCGATCGACGTGATCGCGGCGAGGATCGAGACGGGTGACAAACAGGATCACCATCGGGATAAGCAGGGAGGTCAAGGGGCCAAAGCTGATCCCCAGCCACCTCGGCGCGAAGCCATCGGGGTTGCCTGCGCCATCCCAGTGGATCGGCATCGGCTCGGGCAAATCACCCCAGAAGTAGAGGCCGAGCCCCCAACCGATCAGCGCGATCACCACGCATTGAAGCAAGCAAATCCAGGTGGTCGATTTGAAGACTGTCATGACGAGACCTCCTCGGGGTCGCCAGCGTGGCTGGCGGCTGCGTCCTCTTGATCGACTTCGAAGAGCTCGAACATCACGCCCAGGACCTCTTCGAAGACCGACTGGTTGATCTGGTAGTAGATAAACTGACCTCGGCGCTCTCGGACCAAAAGCTCCGCATCACTCAACGCCTTGAGGTGGTGCGAGAGCGTCGGCTTGCTGAAGTCGAAGTGCTCGGCCAGCTCGCCAGCGTTTAGCTCGCCGCTGCGCTTGATCAAGCGCAGCACCTCACGCCGATCCTTGTGCGCCAGGGCTTGAAACACCTTGTTCATCTCGTGCTCCTCGTGGGAAGTTCAGGTCGGCCTGGGAAAACATTTAGACAATTCACTAAACAACTAATCAAAACCTAAAACACCGACGTCATCGAGGCAAGCAAATCCGTGACATCACAGTGATGACTCCCTTCTTTGGGCTTGTTGGAGGCTGTGCTAAGTTCTGGACCCTGATGACTTTGGAGACGAATCGCGTTCGAGCCAGGCGGTGCAAGTAGAGTGGCTCTCACTGCACCGCTCGGCGCGATGGCTGCTAGCATGGAGATTTCCGAGAAGATGGCACAACAACCCCGCTCCGCAGCGCGCCTGGCCAACAGGCAACGCTTCAAGAAATGGACAGCCTGGGTGCTGTTCACACTCACGCTCGGGCTGATGATCCTGGGCGCGGTGGTCGCCCCGGACAAACAGCTCGAGGCGCAAACCACGCCCGAGACCACGCCCCCATCGGTCGAAAAGATCGAGGGGAGTGAGGATGGGAAACCTGCGGGTGAAGAGGGTGAAAAGCCCGCTGGCGAGACGACGCCAACGGAGGAGAAGCCCGCCATCGATCCGACAAAAGATCCCGTCGCGCCGCCCACGCATACAGGCGCGATTCCTGCCGCGAGCAAGGTCTCCTTCAAGGTTGACCCCAAGTCCGACGGCGCATCGATCCAGCAACCAGCCATCGACAGCGTCACCAGTGACGAGACGCCAAAGTTGTCCGGCAGTGGTAAGCCAGGCTCGTTCGTCGAGGTGATCCTCGATGGCAAGAGCGTCACCACGCTCGAGGTCGACGCCGACGGTCACTGGAGCTTCACGCCCGAGCAACCTCTGGCCGCAGGCGATCACACGCTCGAGGTCAAGATCGGCGAGAAACCTGCTGCGCCGCAGGATGTCGCCAAGAAGAAGGTGGTCGGTGAGGGAGAAGGGAGCGGCGTCCTCGATCGCAGCCTCTCGTTTTTGGGGATCTTCTTCCTGATCGCGGTGGCGGTCGGGATGTCGAACAACCGCAAGAAGATCAACTGGAAGCTCGTCGGCATCGGCGTCGGGCTCCAGCTCCTGTTCGCCATCTTCATCTTCTACGTGCCGGGCGGAAAGTGGATCTTCGCGGGCGCCACGGCGGTCGTCGAGAAGTTGCTCGCGTTCACCGGCGAGGGCTCGAAGTTCATCTTCATGAGCTATGTGACGGGCAACTGGGAGCCAGCGCTTATCAACTTCACCTTCGCGGTGTTGCCGACGATCATCTTCTTTAGCTCGCTGATGACGATCCTCTACCACACCGGCATCATGCAACGGTTGGTGTACGTCTTCGCCTTTGTCATGCAGCGCGCCATGGGAACCTCCGGCGCGGAGAGCCTCTCTGCCGCCGCGAACATCTTTGTTGGCCAGACAGAGGCACCGCTCGTCATCAAACCCTACGTCGACAAGATGACCAACTCGGAGCTGATGACGGTGATGACGGGCGGCTTCGCCACGGTCGCAGGCGGCGTGCTCGCGCTCTATGTCGGCATGCTCAAGCCAACCTTCCCGGACATCGCAGGCCACCTGCTCGCGGCCAGCGTGATGAGCGCCCCAGCAGCGCTCGTCATCGGCAAGATCATCTACCCCGAGACCGAGACCCCAGAGACCTCCGGGGACCTCGAGCTCGACACCGAATCGCCAGACTCCAACGTCATCGACGCCGCCAGCCGAGGCGCCTCCGAAGGGTTGATGCTCGCGCTCAACGTCGGCGCCATGTTGCTCGCGTTTATCGCGCTCATCGCGCTCGTCAACTACATCGTCTCGTTCCCATCGCTGGCGATGAACAAGTTTGTTGTCCTGGACAACCTCAACGAGTTCTTCACCGCCAACAAGATGGCGATCCCTGAAGGATGCGCCGTGGATGGCGTCAAGGATGACGCGATCGTCGGCTGCATCGACTCGATGAAGGGCATCCTCGGAACATCAGAGGTCGCTGGCGCTGCGGCAGCCGCGGACGTCTCGGCCTGGCCCATGATCACCCTGCAAATCATCTGCGGTTACATCTTCGCGCCGTTCGCGTTCGCCATGGGCGTGCCGTGGTCGGACTGTCTGCTCATCGGCCAGCTCCTTGGCGAGAAGATGATCCTCAACGAGCTCGTCGCTTACTCGAGCCTCCAGAAGATGCTCGCGGACCCCAACATCCAGCTCGCCGATCGCTCCGTGATCATCGCGACCTACGCGCTGTGTGGGTTCGCAAACTTTGGCTCGATCGGCATCCAGCTCGGCGGCATCGGCGGCATCGCGCCCTCGAGGCGCGGTGACCTGGCAAAGATCGCGTTCAAGGCGATGCTCGCAGGGACGCTGGCGGCGTTTATGACGGGCACCATCGCGGGGATTCTGGTCTGAACCTGATCCTCGCGCCCTGCTCGCGCGGAATCAAAGCAAGGATCGCTAAATGGCTGTGATCCTTGCTCGATTGCCTCGGTTCCTCTAGCCTGTTCGATTGGTAAGACCAGCAGAACATTTCGCGATGGAAAGGTGATGACTTCAAACAGCAAACCAAAGACCTGGTGGCTGCTCATCTCGCTCGCATTTATAAGCGCGAGCGCCCTCTCGACCGGCTGTACTCCGACCGACGATAACGGCTCTCAGGATGAAGATCCGACCGTTCTCCTCGAGGATATGGGCTCGACCCCGGAGGATATGGGCGAGGACGTGACCCCGGATCAGGGCGAACCTCCTACAGAGGATATGGGCACGCCCGAAGAGGATATGGCGCCAGCGGTGCCGCTGACCTACTACGGGGACATCAAGCCGATCCTGAACCAGACCTGCGAAGGTTGCCATGTGCAGGACGGAGCTGGCCCCTACCAGCTCGATGACTACGCGTCGGTCGTCGAGCATATCGACATCGCGATGATGGCGATCCAACGCGGTGATATGCCCCCCTGGTCACCCGATCCCGAGTGCCGCAACTTCAAAGGGGAGCGCCTGATCACGGAAGCGCAAGTCGCCAAGCTCGAGCAATGGATCGAGGATGGCATGCTCGAAGGGGACAGCTCTGATTGGGAAGAGCCCATAGGTGGCATGACGATCGCGCCCGCAGATCTTGTCGGTCGGCAAAACGGCGCCTACACGCCGAGCGAGACGCGCGTCGATGATTACCACTGCTTCCTGATGGATGTGACCTTCCCCGAGGACACATTCGTCACCGGCACCAACGTCATCCCTGGCAACGACCAGCTCGTTCACCACGCCAACCTGTTCCTGATCAACCCCACCAACGCCGAGCGCGTCGTGGAGCTTCAGGATCAAGACGATGACGCGGGCTACACCTGCTTCGGTGATGCGGGCATCAACCAGACGAGCATCATCGGCGCATGGGTCCCCGGCGCCACCCCCATCTTCACCCCCGAAGACACCGCGATCGTCATCCCCGAGGGCTCTCGCCTCGTCCTCCAGGTCCACTACAACAGCCTCTACACCGACCCTGTGCCGATCGAGTCCGAGGTGCACCTCTACACGACCGACACGACGCCATCGAGGCGCGCACGCGCCTTGCCCATGGCAAACCTCACCTTCGAGGTTCCTCCTGGCGAGAAGGAGAGCGTGCATGACTTCACCATCACGAACTCCTCGGACGAGGACTGGACGATCATCGGCACCGCGCCGCACCTCCACCTGCTCGCGAGCAAGGTCAAGGTCGACGTCATCCGCAAGGACGACGAGCTCGAGGACACCTGCCTGGTCGACATCCCAGACTGGGACTTCAACTGGCAGCAAGAGTACCGCTTCCGCGACGACGAGTGGGTCACGGTGCGACCCGGCGACAAGGTGCGCCTGACCTGTGTGTTCGACAACTCGCCGGAGAACCAACCGATCGTCGATGGCCAGCAGCTCCCCCCCGAAACGATCACCTGGGGAGGCAAGACCAACGACGAGATGTGCCTGAACTTCCTGGTGTTGTTGCAGGACTACGACCCGACCTTGACGCAAGGGCCGCTGTGCAGCCCCTTCAAGACATGCCGCTCGGATTGCGAAGATCCTTACGCGGTGGGCTGCATCTTTAACTGCGCGACGGTCGAGCAGGACTGCGGCGAGTGCTTGCTGTTTGGCGCTCAGGATTGCGCGAACAGGTATTGCCGCAGGGAACTTCGCCCGGCGACATCCTGTCTGCTCACCTGCGCGCAGGGCGCGCAGACAGGAGGCGACATCGACGCGTGCCTGACCGCTGAGTGCCCTGACGAATACGTCGCGCTCGAGGATTGCCTGCGCCCCTACATCGAGCAGGGGTTGTGCAACCAGGACATCTCGGAGTGCAACGTCGAGTTCTGAGCCTGGCCTGTTCCTGGCAATAAAACACACGAGAGGCGGCGTTCCAGAAGAACGACCGCCTCTTTTGCATCTCCTCGAGACCAAAGAAGATCATGAGCGAATCGATCGACATGTTGTTTGGTGACCTGCGCTCTCTGCTCAACCAGTCCGAGCGCGACGTGGCGTGGACCGCAGATCTTACCGCGCTGCTCGAGCTGGCGATCGGCGAGGATCGCGACGCGTTCATGGCGCGCTGGCACCCTTATCTGGTGTCGCACAGGCTACACCTGACGGAGGCAAACTTCCCGCCGATCTCGGTCGCCAGCATCGACGAGTTGGAGTGGTGGGAGGAGACGCTCCCCTTCGCCAACTTCAACCTGGCACTGGGAGCGCGCAGCATATCGAGCGAGCAATTCGAAGCATTGCTCGACCCCGAACGACTCTCACACATTCGAGGACTCGACCTCGGCAAACACCCGGAAGCAAAGGAATTCTTGCTCTCGCTCGCTCGCTTCGAGGAGCCATTGCCGCTCGAGACGCTGATTTTGCGCGATATGTCGCTCGAGGCAAACCACGTCACGAGCGTCGTGCAGACGGTCGCCTTTCAAAACTTGCAAAGGCTCGATCTCGGCAAGAACAGTCTCGGAGACGACGTCATCACGCTGCTGACGCGCGACACGCACCTGAAGCACTTGCGCCATCTGGACTTGAGCCGGGTGGGACTGACCATCGAGTCCACCCGAACGCTCTCGAGAGAGTTGGGATTATTGCAACAGCTCGAATCACTGTGGCTCGATCACAACGAGCTCGAGGCGCGCGGCGCGCACAGGCTGGTGCACGCGCTGCCAGTGGATGGGAACCTGCGCACATTGGGGCTTCGCGGCGTGGGATTGGGAGACATGGTCATGCGGTTGTTCGGGCAGGCGCCCGCGCTCGCGCAACTAACCTCGCTCGACCTTGGCTTTAACTGGTTGTCGGATCGAGGGATATTCGATCTGTTCTCGGTGTACTCGCCAGCAAACCTGCGCGAGCTTCGCCTGTCCGGGAACCGGCTCACCAACGCCTCCGGCTTCGCCATCGCGCACCGAGGCGATCTGGAGAACCTGCGCGTCCTCGACCTGAGCTTCAACAACCTCGGCCACACGATGGCGCACGAGCTCGCAAAGAACACCTCGCTCTCTACCTTGCACGAGCTGATCTTGACCGGGAACGAGCTGACGCTCAATAGCACCGCGCGCCAGCGCTTGCTCGACTCCCCGAACACGCACGCGCACATCACGTGGTGAGCGCCCCCCGCCCCCCCCGCGGCCCTCGCTGTCGCTCGTCCGCGTACTTGTTTCAAGGGCAAGGCCCGCGGCAGGCCGCGAGCCTTGCCCCCCTGAATCTCACTGCGTTCGGGAGGGGGGCAGACTTGGCGTCGGGTGCTCGGTTTTTAGCCCACGGG
>JAYZVO010000035.1:0-22702 GCA_036155555.1 Myxococcota bacterium | reverse complement strand
CATTTGTAGCCCCGCAATTTGCGAATTACGCCCGACACGGCTGTAGCCGGATCAGACGTGTCAGACGCCCCTTTTTTATAAGGGCGCCGCTCTAGATCCTGGCTGCTTGCATCCCGAGCAGCTCGCGGATGTTCTCATCGCTCAAGCGGACATCCTCGATGTGGTTCGGGATGCAGAGGTTCTCGAGCTGGAAGAAGTGCGAGAGGTCGCGGATGGCGAGCTTGAAGGCAGTGTTCATCTCGCCGATGCCCCACTCCGAGACGAGCACGAGCGCCAGTGAGACAGCGCACGAGAGCTCGTGCTGATCGAGCGGGTCTCCTTCCTGCGCGGGGCGAAACCGCTCGGGTACCTCGGCGCGGAACGAGCGCCATTGCTGGCTGATCGCCTCCATCATGTTGTTGATCAACACCTCGGACTCGATCGCGCGCGCCACCTGAGTGAGCGCGTCGCGATGGCGCGCCTTGAGCACGCCGTCAGCGAGCATCGCGTAGAGCAGGATCATGAACAGCTGACGTTGTCCCTCGCGCGTCTTGAAGCCCGATTGCAGGTTCGAGTTCGAGTCCAACATGTCGAACAGGACGGAGAGCTGGCGATCGAGCTCGGTGAAGTTGCGATCTCCATCCTTGGCGCCCGCGCCGTAGTTGAGCTTGAAGTGCTTGGCCGCCAACTCGAGCGCCTTGAAGCGGATCGGGGACATCGGGTGCGTGCGCAAATACTCGCCGCCTGTCTCGACCGATGCGACATGCTCCTTGAGGTCGTCATACTGGCTTTGCAGGCTGGAGAAGATCGCGTCGATCGGCATCCCATTGAGACCGCTCGAGACCTTGAAGAGCGCGCCCACCGATCCCTTGAGCGACCCGGAGCAGAGCAGGCCGACGCGATCGGCAGAGATCTCTGCCGATTGCGACCACCGAAACAACAACCTCGCGTCCTCGAACGCCAGGTCGTGGTGTTTGCGCAAGAGCCCTGGCACCGAGATATCGCTGTGCTTGTAGAGCACGTGCCCGAGCTCGTGTCCGATGACAAAGCGGATCTCGGGCACGCTGAAGTCATTGATGATCCCGGAGTTGAGCACCAGCGAGAAGCGGTTCCCCTTGGCCAGGACGTTGGCGTTGTAGTCCGAGCTCTGCTGGACGTACAGGCTCCCCTGATCGGGATCGAGCTCGAGCGTCTCCAGGCAGCGCTCGAAGGAGAGGATGATGTCCGGCAGCAAGGCGCGCGTGATCTTGATGGAGTCGCCCAGAAGCTGGCGCTCGCGCATCTCGATCATCTGATCGCTGTCCGGGATATCGCCGAGCGCCGGGCTCCCGAACGCGGTAGTGATGCGCGTTGCGAGCTCCTCGTCGTTGACAAATCGCATCCCGGGCAAGTCGACCTTGGTGCGTCGGGCTGTTTGCATAACCGCTCCTCCCAGGAGCGCGCCAGCTTATAAAAAGCGCGCTCGCGGACGTGATTTCGACCTATGGATATGTGGGGTTGCCCTTTGCTCGGGCACATTGTCGTACGCCGCAGATAGCGACGTTGTAAACCCTATCACAGAAAGTGAGGGGTTGCGAAGCGCTGTTAACCCGCCCTGTCCTGATCGCGGTGGTCGGTGTCGCCGGTCTGAACGCTCCACAACCTCGCGTAGATGCCGTTCTTTTCGAGCAACTCCTCGTGCTTCCCGCGCTCTGCGATCCGGCCTCCGTCGAGCACCACGATCATGTCCGCGTTGCGCACCGTCGAGAGCCTGTGCGCGATCACGATCGTGGTTCGGTCGGCGCTGATGCTGTCGAGCGAGCGTTGCAGCGCGGCTTCGGTTTCGTTGTCCACCGCGCTCGTCGCCTCGTCCAGGATCAACACGGGAGGGTCCTTGAGCAATGCTCTGGCGATCGACAGGCGCTGGCGCTGTCCCCCCGAGAGCGTCTCGCCGCGTTCGCCCACGACCGTCTCCACACCAGCGGGGAGATCCTCGACGAACTCGGTCGCCTCCGCCGAGTCGATCACGTCGAGCACGCGCTCGCGCTTTGCCGAGAAGGTCCCGTAGGCGACGTTCTCCTCGACGGTGCCATGGAACAGGAAGGTGTGCTGTGAGACGAGCCCGATGGCGCCGCGAAGATCCTTCATGTCGAGATCCTCGAGCGCCTGGCCGTCGAGCGTGATCTTTCCTCCTTGCGGTTGATAAAACCGGAGCAGGAGGTTGATCAATGTGGTCTTGCCTGAACCTGTCGAGCCGACCAGTCCGATCGTTGCGCCCGCCGGGATTTCGAGGTCGAAGTTTCGCAAAATCGGTTCGCGATCAGGATAGGAGAACGTCACATCATGGAAACGGATCGCGCCCTTGATATCCTCGCGCGCGAGCTTTTGCTCGCCAGAGGCGATCGTGATCGGTGTGCGCAGCAGGTTGAGCACGCGCTGGGTCGATGCCATGGCGCGTTGATACAGGTCGAACGTGCGCCCGAGGCGCGTCAGCGGCCAGAGCAAGCGCTGCGTCAAAAAGACGAGCACCGAGTACGTGCCCACGGGTAATTCCCCAGCGAGCGCGAGCTTTCCGCCCCAGATCAAGGTCGCCGTGAAGCCGACCACGATGAACATGCGGATCAGCGGCGAGAAGGCGGCGCTCAGTACGATGGCGCTGTAGTTACTTTGGCGGTAGGCGTCGCTCACGCGCGCGATGCGCTCGGCCTCGTACTCCTCGGTGGTGAAGCTCTTGATGGTGGCGATGCCCGTCAAGTTGTTGGCGAGTTGCCCGTTGAGATCGCCGACCTTGGCGCGCACGTCCGCGTAGCGCTCGGTCAACATGCTCTGGAAGCGGAACGAGCCGAACAGGATAAATGGCACCGGCAGCATCGCCATCCACGCCACGCTAGGCGCCAGATAGAAGAACGCCCCCGAGACGAGGATCGCTGTCGTCAGGACCTGGATGATGTCATTGGCGCCCTGATCCAAAAAGCGCTCGAGCTGGTTGATGTCGTCGTTGAGGATCGACATCAAACTCCCGGTGGATTGATCGTGGAAGTAGGCCATCTCCAGATCCTGGATGTGGCCATACGCTTCGACGCGGAGCTCGTGCTGGATGGTCTGCGCGAGGTTGCGCCAGGTGCGCTCGAGCAAGTACTCGAAGAGCGATTCGAGCACCCATACGATCACGGTGACCACAGCGAGCGCGATCAATTGTTCCGTCGGGTCCTTGAAACCGAGCTGCGCGAAGAGAGATTCTTCTCGCTCCACGACGATATCGACCGCCGCGCCGATCAGAGCAGGCGGCGCGAGGTCGAAGAGCTTGTTTAAAACCGAGAAGCCCGAGGCGGCGATGATTTTGCCGCGATGACCACGCGCGTGGTGCCAGAGTCTGGCGAGCGGGTGTTCACTCGAGGTTGTTTCTGCTTCACTCATATGCGTTCCTGAAATAGAGGGGTTTCGCGCGAGCGCGGCTCTTTGTAGCGGTTGCTCCCGAAGCTCACAAGCCGGTTCCAATCAGACGAGGATAAGATGACGACAGAGAGCGAGAGTCGCCTGGAAATACGCGAACTCGTGAAGGAAGACTACGACGCCGTCAGGCGTCTCCAGCAGGTCTGCTTCCCCCAGATCGAGCCCTGGGCGAGGGAGGATTTCAGCAGCCAGGTGGAGATCTTCCCCGAGGGGCAAATCGGCATCGAGCTCGACGGAGAGCTCGTCGCCGCGTCGGCATCACTTATCGTGACCGGTGAGGATTGGGAGGACGAGCACAGCTATGACGAGGTCTCGGCCAAGGACTCGATCCGCAACCACGAGCCTGATGGCGACTCGCTCTACGGGATCGATATCGTCGTCGACCCGCGCTGTCGCGGCATGCGCCTGGCGCGTCGCATCTACGAGCAACGCAAGCAGCTGGTGCAGCGAAGGAACCTGCGCAGGATCATGATCGCCGGGCGCTTGCCCGGTCTGGTCAATTACCCTGACTTGCGCCCCGACGAGTACCTGCGCTGTGTGCTCGATAAAGAGGTCATCGACACCACGCTGCAACCTCAGATCGCCAACGGCTTCGTCATCTCCAAGATCCTGCACGACTACCTCCCCGAGGACACTGACTCCAGAGGTTGCGCCGTGCTCATGGAGTGGCTCAACCCGGACTGGGTGCCCGAGGATCTGAGCGTCAGGAAGCGCGCGCGCGTGGGCGCCGTCCAGTACCGCATGCGCCCGGTCAAGAGCTTCGAGGACTTCGAGCAGCAGTGCCGGTTCTTTGTCGCGACCGCGTCGGAGTATCGGTGTGATTTCGTGCTGTACCCGGAGCTTCTGACCAACCAGCTCCTCTCGCTGGTGACCGAGAATCGCCCCGGATTGACGGTGCGACGCCTGGACGAGTTCACCGAGCGCTACGTGAAGATGTTCTCGGAGCTGGCGCTTCGCTACAACATCAACATCATCGGCGGCACTCACCTCGTCGTCGAGGATGACGTCCTCTACAACGTCGCCTACCTCTTCCATCGTGACGGACGCATCGACCGTCAGTACAAGCTGCATATCACCCCGCCCGAGGAGAAGTGGTGGGGGGTCTCGGCGGGAGACAGGCTCGAGGTCTTCGACACCGACTGCGGCAAGATCGCGGTGTTGATCTGTTATGACGTGGAGTTCCCCGAGCTCGCGCGCATCGCCAAGGCCAAGGGGGCAAATATCCTCTTTGTGCCCTACAACACCAACCTGCGCTCGGGGCATATTCGAGTGCGAACGTGCGCGCACGCGCGTTGTATCGAGAACAACGTGTATGTCGTGATGAGCGGCGCGTGCGGGAACTTGCCTGCGGTCGACAACGCGGACATTCACTACGCGAGGTCCGCGATCCTGACCCCTTCGGATATCCCTTTCTCGCGCGATGGCGTGGGAGCAGAGGCAAACGACAACGTCGAGACGCTGGTCGTGCACGAGCTCGACTTCGCGCTGTTGCGCAGGATGCAACGCCAGGGCGCGGTGCGCACCTGGACGGACAGGCGTCATGACCTCTACCAGCTCAACTGGCGCGAGGATGATGACTCCTTCACGGTGAAGTGATTTTTGTTTTTGCCAAAAAGCGACGAGGACAGGCGGGTTTAGCCCGCCTGTTCTTTTTTGCGCTGTGAGGTCTCGATCAGGACATCGGCGATGTCTTCCCAGAGCCACTCGAAGGCTTCTCGGTCGAACTTGGCGCCGGAGCCAAACCAGTCAGCGCCATCGCGAACATCGAACGGACCGCGCAGGTAGTGCCCCAAAACATCGAGGTGATCCGCGCGCACTACGCCCCGAAACTCACCCCAGATCTGGCTCAGGGTCGGGACGACGCCATCGCTGGTGGACTCGGTGATGACGAAGGGGAGGGGGCGGCGTGTGATGATGTCCTCGGAGCGGATCGGCGGGTGGTAGGGATATCCGGCGTGCGCGCGCGAGGTGATCGTCCACAACAGGCTGTAGAGGACCTTGTTCAAGGGGGTCATCGCGTGGCGCAAGGTCAGCGACTTGAAGATGCGCACGGGCGCTGGCGCGGCGGTCGCATAAGAGACATAGCGCACGTTCGGGTTGTCCGGGGTCGCCGCGTTAAAGAGGTCCATCCCTTCTGGCGTGAGCTGGATGATGACGCCCTGATCCTCGACGATGCTGCGCAGAAACTGCCGCGCTTCTGCTTCGACCTGCGGGTTGAAGTCGCGCAACAGCTGGTTGGTCATCTGTTGGATGAGCGTCTCGTCCAGGCCGAGCAAGTCATTGAACTTGCCGAGCAACCCGAGCACGCTGCCGATCATGGTGATCGGCTTTCGCCACAACCCCACGATCACGAGCAAGGTCACCAGGTAGAGCAGGTTCTTGCCATAGAGCGTGGAGAAGAAGTTCGCCAGCGGCGTGCCGTAGTGCGCCCCTGAGAGGCTGATGATCGTGCGAATGTTTGGCAGGATCTTGTCGCGTTGCGCGTCGAGCTCGAGCACCGAACCTGGGCTGACTGCCAACCTCGCGTCGAGCGCGCCGGTGGAGTGACCCACGAGGTGGACCTCGACGTCCGGTTCTCCGCCGCCGTGCTCGTGGATGGTCATGATGAGCTTGCGCGCGCGGTGGCGCAGCGAAGCGGTCGGCAATGTCTTGACGTCGATGATCTCGATTTCGCATCCGCGCCGGATGAAGACATCCTCCAGCGTTTCGCGGATTTGACGGAAGTAGGAGAGGCCGCCGATCGAGGAGAAGCCAAAGAAGCCGGGGATGAGATAGACCTGGTGTCGTTGCGCCACTTGCGACAGGCTCTCGTTATCAGGGAGGGTGATTCGAGCTCGCGTTCGATCCTTTTTCTGGACCCGCGCGACCTCCGCGTCCCTCTTGAGTACATCATTTGCCCAGCGCGGACAATATAACGCGAGGAACAGGCGCGCGGCATGCTCTCTCGTTAACCCATTGCTCCATCTCGTGAACGAGGTTCTCCATGGCGAACGTGCTCACCATCGCAGGCACAGATCCGAGCGGCGCTGCCGGGATTCAGGTCGACCTCCAGGTCTTTCGAGATCTCGGGCACCACGGGCTCTCGGCGATCACCGCCGTGCTCTGGCAAAACACCGTCGGCGTGCAAGGGTGGCGAGTGCTCTCGGCAGATGACCTCGCTGCACAAATCGACGTCCTCTCGCGTGACATCTCGCCGGCGGCGATCAAGATCGGAGTGCTCCCCTCGATCGAACAGGTCGAGGTCGTCACACGATACATCGCACACGCTGGTGTCCCGGTGGTGCTCGATCCTGTGTTGGCGAGCGGCGATGGTTCGACCTCGTTGGTCGAACCTGGCGCGATGGATGCGATGCGCGAGCGGTTGATGGAGCATGTGACGATCCTCACGCCAAACCTCCCGGAGCTCGTACAGCTGTGCGGCGAGGAGGTGAGCGAGCAGGAGCTGCTCGCCGGGGCTGCGTGGCGAGGTCGAGCGAAGCTCGGGGTCGCCAACCTGTTGCTCAAGGCGGGGCATTTGCCCACGCACCAGCGGCCAGACCAGATCGCAGATGCGTTCGCGTCCGCGTCGGACACCAGCGGCAGGCTCTGCGAGTCCTTGCCGATGTTGTCGGTGAGGAACGTGCGCGGGACGGGGTGCCAGCTCTCGAGCGCGATCGCTGCGGGGTTGGCCGACGGGCTCGAACCTTATGCCGCTTGCGAGCGAGCGCGCGTGTACCTGTGGGATTTGCTCAGGCGGCGCGCGCGTTTTATTGGAAAGGGGCGCGCGGTCATCACGCGCTCGGGCGCGTGATGCCGTTTCTCGAAGTGATGAGACGAAGATGAATGAAACAGAACAGGACGCTCCATTGATCCGGGACTACGACGACTTCAAGCGCGAGGTTCGCTTCGCCAAGATGCTCGACAAGCCGGTGCGGCTGACCTGGGTGATTTTGGCGATCAACGTCGTGTTGTTCCTCGCGGCGTGGGGCTTTGGCGAGGTTGTGTTGCACAAGGGGCTGGGGTTATCGGCCAGGGTGCTCAACGTCGGGCAGTTGACGTTTGTCTCCGGGATGAAGCTCACCGAGCAGATCGCGGCGGGGCAGTGGTGGCGTCTGATCTCGAGCGCGTTCGTGCACATGGACTGGTCGCACATCCTCTTTAACGGCTACGGGTTGTATGTGCTCGGCCCGATCATCGAGAAGTTCTATGGTCGGTGGCGATGGCTGGTGATTTACTTCGGCGCAGCGATCCTGAGCGCGCTGGCCAGTTACGTCCTCAATGATGCCATGTCGGGCGGCGCCTCGGGCGCGATCTATGGCCTCGTGGGTGCCTCGTTGGTGTTTGGCTACAAGTACCGAAGCGAGCTCCCCGAGCGCGTCTCGAAGGCGTTGACTTCGGGGATGTTGCCCTGGGTTGTCTTCGGGATCGGGATCGGGTTTCTGGACATCCTCCCGATGGACAACGCGGCGCATGTTGGCGGGCTCGTTTCGGGCGGTGCGTTGGCGTTGATGATGAAGAGCGAGGCGGTCGCGGACACGAGGAGCAAGTTTAGCGACCTCGCCATGCGCGCGCTCGCTGGTGTTCTGGTCGGTCTGACGATCCTGACAGGTGTGTTCTGGGCAAGAGATCTCCAGCGCTGCACGACCTCGGAGCAGCAATATCTGGAGTGCTATCCCCAGGTCGCGCCCGCGCTCGGCTTCGAGCTTATCACTGGCACAGAGACCTCTCCTGCACCCTCGCCAGACTGAGGCGAGGACAAGCTCGCGCGCATAAAGCCTCGCCGATCAAGAAGTCGGCGAGGCTTTTTGATTTTTTTAGGAACTTTCCCGCACCACGGCTGTCCCTTAATACGGAATCATTAACCAGCAAGTCCGCATGATAAGCGGGGATGCGGGGCGAGCTATCGTGCACGCCTGCGCTGTGCCCCGGTGCGTATATAGGACAGGAGAGCAGCCATGGCCCGCGATATCAAAGCAATCGAATGGATCGTACAGAATGGCTCCGATGCCGGAGAGCTCTTGCAGAGCTCGTTCGGCAAGGGCCACGTCATCAAGGTTGGCCGCCTCTCCAGCGCGCATCTTTATTTGAGCGATGCCTCCGTCTCGAGGATGCACGCCGTCATCGAGAAGAAACCCGATGGCACCTTGCTGTTGATCGACCTGGGCAGCGCCGCGGGCACCTTCGTCAATGGCGAGAAGATCACGAAATCAGAGCTTCGCGGTGGCGACATCGTGTGCTTTGGCAATATGGAGCTTATCGTGCGCCTCGGCGCAGGAACGACGCCTTCGCTCCCTCGCGCATCCGCCGAGGTCGAGTTGGCCACCGCGCCGATGCTCGAGCTGGACGCCGAGGAGATGGTCGAGGAGGTCGCAAGGGAAGACGTGATGCACGCCGAGCCCTACACCTTGCAAGGCTACTACGACGAGCACGGCAACTACATCCCTGGCTACTACGATGACCAGGGGGCGTACCACCTGGGCTACGGGTACTGGGACGATGCTGGCGACTGGTGCGTGGCCTATGGCTACTACGATCCGAGCGGCGAGTGGGTCGAGGATGACCTCTCGCTCGCCGCAGGCGAAGAGGAAGCGCGCGGGGATATTTACTCCTCGCACTGCTTCGGCGCGAGCTCGGGCGACACGCTTGAGATCGCGATGTTGTGGTCGGATCAGGTGCTCTCGGTCAATCAGTACACGGAGGCGCGCGATGTGACGATCGGTGTTGGCGAGGGCAATGATTTTGTCATCGAACACGACGCGATCGTGCAAGCCAACTTCCCGCTGGTGATGCATGACGCAGCCAGCGCGAGTTACTACCTCGCGCTCACGCCGCAGATGACAGGTTATGTCCGCCACTACGAGCAGACCTGGTCGATCGACGAGGTGATGCGTCGCGAGGACTTGATCCGCTCCGAGCGTGTCCCTGGCGCTTTGCTGATGCCACTGAGCAAGAAGACGAGCGCGAGGGTGGAGCTCGACGAGGTGACCTTCCTCGTCTCGTTCACCGAGCGCGAGTCCGCCGTGACTGGTTTTGGCATCGGTGATTTTCGCGCGCTGCCTTTCCTCGTGGCGAGCGCTGCGGCGCACCTGATGTTCCTGTTTATGGCGCTCACGATCCCTGCTTCGCCCGATTCGCTCGAGCTCGACAGCGCCGGGATGAACGATCGCTTCGTGCAGCTCGTGTTGATGCCCGAGCAAGAAGAGCCCGTGGAGGACGAGTCGCCCGCTGGTCTGGATGACGACGGAAAGGACGGCGCCGAGAAGGTCGCAGGTGATGAGGGCAAGGCGGGTCGAGAGGATATGGAGGATCGCGATCGCAGCATGGCGGTCAAGGGTGAGAGTGATTCTCGCGAGTTCTCCGGCGAGGAGCGCGATCGTCGCGTCGTGCAGGACTCGGGCGTACTCGCGGTGCTCGGCAATGGGAACATCAGCCCGTTCGGTCCTTCGGATAGCTCGGTCGGCGCGGATGCTATCGCCGCTATCGGAGACATGGAGAACAACCCACAAGGGGAGTCTGGCGGCCTGGGGGGGCTGGGGATCACGGACGCAGGTCGTGGCGGTGGCGGTGATGACGAGTCGGTGAGGCTCGCTCCCGACGCGATCTGCACGGGCGTGGCTTGCGGCAGGAAGTGCAAGTTCAAGGACAAGAGCAAGTGTCGCGATGGCGTCGGCGATTTGCCTGATGCCAGGATTGAAAAGGATGAGAAGACGGTCGATCCGACCTTTATCCCTGGACCTGTGGAGACGCGAGATTGCATGTCACGCGAGCAGATCGCGAGCGTGGTGCGACGTCACCGCAACGAGATCCGCGCCTGCTACGAGCGCGCGCTCCAGCGCGATAAATCACTGGCCGGGCAGATCAAGATTCACTTCAAGATCAGCGCCACCGGGGCGGTGTTTATGACCAACATCAAGTCCTCGACCATGAAGAACAAGAGCGTCGAGCAGTGTGTCCAGAACAAGGTCCGTCACTGGGTCTTCCCCGAACCTCAAGGGTGCTCGATGGTGAACGTGACCTACCCCTTTAACTTCAAGCACTGAGGGCAGAAGGGGTGTGCTTACCAGCCATGCTTTGGAGGATCGCCCCAGGCAAATGTCTGGCCATCGAGGTTGACCTCGCGTAGCGAGGGGATGGCTCCGGTGGCCAGAAACGCGTCGATGCTATCGCGTTGGATGCGGTTCCAGCTCAGGTCGAGGGTGATGAGGTTTTTCAGGTTGTTCTCATGCTGGAGCAGATCGAGCCAGTCGCCCTGAATCCAGTTCGCGGTGAGGTCGAGGTGGCGCAGGTTCGCCATGTGAGGACTGCTCGCGAGCGCGTAAGCGCCCTGGGTGCGGAGGCCATTCTCACTCACGTACAGGCACTCGAGGTTTTGCAGCTGCTCGCTCTCGGCCAACATCGTGGCTCCCTGTGAGCCGAGCTCTGTGTGGTTGAGGTCGAGGTGTGTGAGGTTTGCCAGGCGTCGATCTCGCAACAGCGCGCCGAGGTGGCTGCTGTTTAACCTGTGCCAGCCGATCCCCAAGTGCGTGAGGTTTTCGAGGAACGCGGACTCGGTCAGGGCGAAGAGCCCCGCATCTTTCGCGCGCACGTCTGCGAGCTGGAGGTAGTGGAGGTTGCAGAGAAACGGGCTCTCTGCCAGCGCGATCAACCCCTCGTCACCGAGGTTGTTGGTTTGCAGATCGAGCACCCTCAGGTGACTCGAGCGCGAGAGATCGGCGATCAACTGCGCGCTCTTTGTGGTGAGCTTGTTGCTCCCGAGCTTCAGGTAGGCGAGCTTGTTCCTGTTGGAGACATCCAGAAACGTCTCGACGCCTGCATCCTCGATCTTGTGGTTGCTCAGGTCGATCCCGACGACATCCTCGAACTGAGGAAAGGAGGTGATCAGATCGGCATCATCACTGCGGAACAACTCGCCGCCCGCCTTGTATGAGAACTGCAGGTACCATCCGATAGCGCGCGAGCGCGAGAGGCTTGGCGCCTGGGCCAGTGCTTCGATCGCGTCGATGTCTAGCCAGAGAGGGCGCTCGAGTTTTTGCGCGAAGTTGTCGAGGTAGGGGAGCCATTGCTCGAGGAAGATCGATGGCGCGCGACGGTATCCTTGCGAGACAAGGTTCTGGAGCGCCTTTTGACGTACCTGATCGACGCGCTGCTCGTTGAGCAAGCTCCGAAGCTCCCCGAATGCTCTCTGGAGGTTGAATTCCAAGATGCGTTCTCGTCAGGTGTTCAATTTTTCTTACAGCTCGAGGAGTGTAACTGCTCGTTTTCTATATTCCAAGGCTGGCGTGGGCGCGCCAAACCGAAAGAACAAGAAGCGGCGAAGGGAGGGCAGTGATACACCCTCCTCGCCGCTTCTTGTTCTTTCGATTCGACGCTGGTGAAGCGTCGGCGAACAGCCGCGCTAGTTGTACTCGGTGCCACCTTTGCGCAGCAGGTAATCCTCCGAGACGCTCTTGAGCTGGACGCGCCCGATGCGGTCATCGCGTCGCTCGACCACAGGCCGGATGACGATGCCCTCGCGGATGTGCAATCCCTCGCCCGAGATGCTCTCCTTGCCATCGGTCCATTGTGACATGACCTCTCGGGAGAAGGGGCCACGGTAGAGCACTGGCACGCGCTCGAGCGCGTGCTGTTCGCAGAAGGCTTCGAGCTCGGCGTCATTGAGGTAGCGCCCCTGACCCGGTGAGCCTTCGTAAACGTCGAAGACGCGGAAGCCGAGCGTGTCATCCTTGCCAGCGTTCGCGCCATAAGAGAGGTCCTGTACGCCAGCGCCAAAGACCTCGCCGAGGATAAAGATCGGCACCTCGCGCTCGCCAACGCGCGCGACGATATCGAGCGCGCGGGCGACCCGTAGGTAGAGGTTGGTCGCGTTGGCTTCTGCTTCCGGGAGGAAGGCGAGCCCCTTGGCGCCGAGACCTTTCGAGGTGACGACCAGGCGGCCATGCTCGCTGGCGAGTGATTCTGGCAACACGCCGAGTTGGCACCAGGTGCCGTGCAGCTTCTCGGTGAAGACCACCTCCTCGCCGGGCTCGAGCACCTCGGGGTAGCGCTTGAAGTTCTCGATGTCATACCTCACGCAGCGTTCGTAGCCAGCCGCGTACACCTCGCCGTTCATGCTGGTCGGGACGGGAGGTTCGTACTTTGTGATACCGAGATCCTCGGTCACGTCATCGCCGATGTTCCATCCTTCCCTCGCCGGGTACACGAGCCCTTGTGAGAGCACGCTGCGCAACCTGATCGCCTTGACGCGGTTGGCGTCTGGTCCTGCCAGACGCCCGGTGAGCCCCAACTCTTCGAGGATCTCTGCTGGCACGAGCGCGGCTTCCGGGATGTATGCGGCCAGATCGCCTGTGGTGAACTGCCCTTTGAGCACGATCGATTGATAATCGCCCACGCGCGCCAGCTCGAGCCGGTCTGCGTTCGGGTGCTCCTCGATCGTGAGACGTTCCACGAGGACTCTGAAATCTGCCATGAGGCAACCTCCTTGCTGCGTTGTCTTGAACGCTTGTTGTGCACGCCGGGGAAGGGTGGCGCCACACAAACACGGGCGCGCTCCTTTTTTAGTCCGAGCGCTGGCGTGGCATTCGAGGCAGGAAACGATGCTCGAGAAACCACCCGTGTGTCATCGAGGCGACAGAGAAATGTGTGGCTTTGTTGTCTCGGTTGTGGCGCTCGTGCATCGGATCGGGCGCTCATTTGCTTGATTATCGCCTCCTGGCGGTTGTTTTCACGCTGGCATCATCCTTGCTGAAGGAAAACCTCGCACGATGAAATGTGGCAACATGGCCAGGTGGTATGACCTGTTTGGCCGGTCGCAGAAATGACAAGCATGGCGAGGAAGAGATGAGTCGAAGTCGGGTATGGGTTCTGGGTGTGATGGTCGCATTGCTCGCGATCAGCTGTGGTGGTGAGGTCAGCGTGGAGGAAGCTCCCGAGCATCACCACGACATCGATCACGGCGCCACCGAGTTGTTGTATGTCTACGACAAGGACGAGGCGTCCGAGCGATTTATCGACGGCATCGCCCGCTTCCAACCCACGATGGCGTTCCAGAGCGCGGTGATCATGATCACGGGCAAGGACCTCGAGATCAGCGCTGCGACGACGCCAACGGACGAGGCGCCCACTCAGTGGGGCAAGATCCAGCTCGAGATGCACGACGAGGGCTTCTATCGCGCGTTGATTCAATCACCGGAGCAGGCGAACGAGCTCTTCCTCCGGGTGGACGCTGGCGAGGTTGACTTCGTGCGCGTCGAGTTCTGGGAGAAGCCGATCGACAGCCCTGATGCGCTCGACGACCTCCACGGGCACTCCTCCGAGGGGCAGGCAATCGCGCGTCCCGGAAGCTGGAGCTTGCCTGCTGCGACGCGTCGCAAGGGGGAGACGCAGTATGTGCCGTACACCTACCCCGGCTCGCGTTGCACCGGCTCGCTGCTCCCAGGATCGGCAAAGCTTGGCAAGTTCCTCGTGCAGAACTTCGCTGGCGCCAAGTATTACCAGGGCTACAACTGCCGCTCGATCCGTGGCGGAAGCGGCCTCTCGATGCACTCGGTGGGGCGCGCTGTCGATGTCTTTATCCCGCTGCATCGTGGCCAGGCGGACAATGACCTCGGCGATCCTGTGGCCAACTACCTCGTCGAGAACGCCGAGGCGCTCGGCATCCAGTTCATCATCTGGGATCGCACCAAATGGAGCGGGAGCTACAGCGGCCGCAAGGATCGTTACTATGACGGCGTGCACCCACACCACGATCACCTGCACATCGAGCTGACGCCTCGCGCGGCGTCGGGCAACCTGCGCTTTCCTCCCGTCAAGAAGGAGCCAAAGCCTTTCAAGCCGTACTTCTCCGATGATGACAACAGCAAGCACGAAGCCGCCATCAACGCGCTCAAGAAAGAGGGTGTGATCTCGGGATGCCGTGGCGGCGATCGCCCTCGCTTCTGTCCTTCGGATAGCTTGACGCGCAGGCAGCTCGCCATCATGTTGCGCCGCTCGGTCAAGCTCCCCAAGCCCACGCGCGATTACTTCAGGGATGATAACGGCACCACCGGCGAGTATGCGATCAACGCCATCACCGAGGCTGGGATCACGGTCAAGTGTGGTGGGAGTGATGTGAACTTCTGCCCGGATCGCCCGGTGAGCCGCGCGGCGTTCGCCGTGATGCTTCGCCGCGCGTTCCAGTTCGAGTTCTACCCCTATGATTTCTACAACGATGACGCGGGGACTTACTACGAGCGCTCGGCCAATGCCTTGCGCATGGCGGGGATCGTCAAGGGATGCGGCGGGAAGAACTTCTGCGGGGATAAACCTGTGACGCGCGCTCAGGCTGCGACGATGATCGCTCGCGCGCTCGAGCTGGTGCCTCGCGTCGATACGCCTTACTTCTCCGATGATGATGGCAACCCACACGAGGACGCCATCAACGCGCTCTTTGCCGCAGGGGTCGTCAACGGTTGTGGTTGGAAGGATGGCAAGCGCCTCTACTGCCCGAACCGCGCGATGACACGCGCAGAGATGGCCACCGTCCTGGATCGCGCCTTCGACCTCCCGAGGTCCACGACCGATCACTTTGTCGATGACAATGACTCCGCCCACGAGCGCGCCATCAACGACATCGCCGAGGCTGGCATCGTCCGAGGATGCAACGCCGCCGAGCGCAGGTATTGTCCGAACGCTTCGATGCGCCGCAAGAACGTTGCGGTCATGCTCGACAGGTTGTTGAACCTGCCTGACACGACCCGTGACTTCTTCGACGATGATAATGGCCTCCACTACGAGGCAGCCGCCAACCGCGTCGCCGCCGCAGGCATCACGCGAGGTTGTGGCAAGAAGCGCACGTACTGCGGGGATGATGAGGTGACCAGGGCTCAGGTCGCGACCTTTATCTGGCGCGCGATGCAGCTCTGATTCTGCTCCGGGCGCTCGGTGCCCGAGCAAAAAAAGCCGCCAAGAATTTTTCGTACGAGGGGTGCTCGACTCCCGCTCGCGCGAAAAATTCTTGGCGGCTTTTTTTGCGCGCCGCTTACCATAGAGGAGGCAAAACCTCCCGGTTTTCGGTGCTCACATGCAGGTCTCGGCGTCGACGCAGTCGCCAAAGCAGCCGTTGATGATTTCGGGCACCTGGCCTTGCATGCAACGCGGCGGCATCTGGTTGCAGGTGCGCTCGGAGCCATCGCCACAGCGTGGCCTGTTCGGTCCGACTGGCATGCATGTCTCCGGGTCGACGCATCGCCCATAGCAGTTGTTCACGATCTCTGGCGTGGAACCTTGCGGGCAGCGCGGCGCCATCTCGCGACATTGTAGCTCGGAGCCATCGCCACAAGTCATCTGCGTGTTGACCGGCTCGCAAGTGTTCGGATCGACGCACTCGCCGTAACACCCGTCGACGATCTCGGGCACAGAGCCTTCGGGACATCTGGGCTCTGGCGCGCGGCATTGCAATTGAGAACCATCGCCGCACGTCTTTGGCGCGGGTGGTTCGCAGGTGTTTGGATCGACGCAACGATCCGAGCAGCCGTCGATGATTTCGGGGATCGTCCCCTCGGGGCACTCGATGAGTTTCTTGCATGACAACTGCGAGCCATCGCCGCAGGCAGGCTCGGTGACAGGTTCGCAAGTGTCCGCGTCGACGCAGTCGCCATAGCAGCCGTCGACGATCTCGGGGATCGTGTCGAGCGGGCAATCAGGTGGCGGGTTCATGCACGTCAGCGGGCCATCCTGACAGGGGTCGAGCTGAGCGCAGTCGGGATCGGAGTCATCGCAATGCTGCGGGCACATGCCGTCCTCGACGGTCGAGCAGGGCAGGCCGTTGACATTGTTTGGCGGCGTGGTCGCGTTGTTGACGCCCGTCTGGGTGTTGTTGCTCGTCGCGTTGTTTTCGCCGCTGGTCGTGTTGTTGCCACCTTGCGTCGTGTTGTTGGTGGCGCTCGACGTGTTGTTTGCCTCCAGATCCCAACCCGATGAGGGTTCGGTCTCGGTTTGGAAAATACAACCGGTCAGGCCACAGCTGATCAGCAGCGGGAGGAGCGCTCTCTGGAGAAACATGGGAATCCTTTTTCGAGGCGATGGTGATTCCAACTCGACATCATTGACGCACTCTAGCAGCAAGAAGGTCTCGGATCATCACCGGTCCTCATCGTCGCTTTTTCAGGCGCGCCCGAGGACGGTCACCTTGTCGTGTTCGATGTGTGTGTCGTAGACGACCTCGTCATCTTCCGGAGCGATGGAGAAGTCGAAGGCGACCTCTTCATCCTCGAAGATCGCCTTGAGTGATTCTGTGCCTGCCATCCTCTGACGCAAGCCCGCGAGTTCGTAGACTTCCTGCCCCGCGTAGCGCTCGTCGGTGCTCGGTTCGAGCTCGAGGTCGATCACCACGCCGCGAATCTCCGAGGCGACCATCTCCATATCCAGACCACGCCACGCTGGCCTGAACAGCTCGTAGAGCGAGCGTGAGAGGCCCTCGAGGATGACCACCGACTGGTTCCTCTCGAGCGCGAGCTTGATCTTTTTGAAGGTCGCGCGGCGGATGTCTCGGCGGATGCCTTGCGCGGCGGCCTCGCGTGCGGTGTAGCGCGCGGTGGCGTTGAGCGTCGCGGTCCCGAGCGCCATCGCCAGACTCAACCCCGCGAGCAGCACGCCGAGCGCGATCCCCAGCGCGTTCCCCGTGAACAAAAACGCCGTCAGGAAGAACCCCATCAACGCCATGATGTAGGTCCCGGCGACGAGGCGATCGTTGGCGAGCAGGTGTCCTTTTGTCAGGCCGACGATATTGACAGGAACGGAGTTGCCGCGTTGGTTCGAGCGACGCTGCGCGTTCCCATTCTTGTCAAAGATGATGTACTCGGCCCACATGTCATCGTCGGGTGTGGAGACGACGGTCTCGAGCAGTCTGGTGGGGAACGCGAACGCCAGCTCTCCATCATCGCTGACCATGATCTTCCCGCCGAGCATCCCTGCCAACCTCGTCCCGACCTCGCTCGCTTCATTGCTGTCGAGCCCTTCTTGCAGCATCAAATCGAGCGTCGAGACGACGCCTCCCTTGCTGCGCGCGAGCACGAGGACGCGCGCGGCGAGGTCGTCATCGACGGGGCGACGGTGCTCGAAGTAGCGGCGCAGGCTGCGGAGCGTGCGCACGACCAGATCGTTTGTCGGGATGTAGCGCTCCCACTTGTCGATGATATCGGCGGTGCGAACCCAGAGGGTCGGCGAGGTGCTCTTTTGCGGCTCCTCCAACCTGCGCAAGGCGCGCCAGATGCCGCGCAGCCAGATCCAGAACACCGAGAGCGCCGCCGCCAGGATCGCGAGCAACAGGATCACCACGATCACGATCAAGATCCCCTCGTCGGCGTCTCCGAGGTCGAGGTCCCAATCACTGCTTCCGCCGCTCCCGCTGACCGATCCTCCATCAAACCAGGACGAGGACGAGGATGACCTGGAGTTCGAGTAATAGGAGGAGCTCGCGAAGCTGTTGAGCGGTGATGGGGACGCGTCGACCCAGGTCCAGAAGATGAGGTCATCGCGAATATCCGAGGAGGTCGTGCGCCTGGGGCGCTTCTCTCCTTCGATGACGTCCGCGATCTTCGGTCCTCGCAGCGGCGTGAAGAGCAACTGCGCGACAAAGCCCGCGATGAACGTCACCAGGATCAAGCCGCTCGCTGCGAGCAAACCTGCGATGCCCACCGTCAGCGTCTCCTCTTGTGGGACGGTGCCCATTTCGTAGAGCGCGGTGATGGCGATGACGGCCACCGAGATCACAGGCCACGCGGCGCCGATGTTTGCCATCGCCGCGAGCCCGGTGAGCATGATTTGACGCGGCCAACTCCTGCGCCGCTTGCTCTTGAGCTCGGCGATGTCCTTGGCCTCGAAGTCATGAAAAATCTTGCCGCTTTGCATGATCCTCATGCGGCAAGGAATCTCCTCGCGCAGGCGCGTCAGCACGGCGTCGACGACCAGCGGCTCCTCGCCGATTTGCGCGGCGAGCTCGTGGGCCTCGACGTTGGTGGCGCCGTTCTCGAAGCGCGCGAGCAGGTCGCGCTCGACCTTGGTGATGCGCTTCTCCCAACGGCGCTCGGCGCGCCCTTTAAAGGGGGGAGCAGCGGGGAGCGAAGGCATCGCCTCGCGGATATGCCCCCCCTTTACGCTGGATGCGCGCGCCACGAACGCGCCGATGATATGCGCCGCAGGGAGCGTCAAGACGAGCAATGCCAGGAACAAGACCTCGAACATTCACCGACCTCTCGAGAACAGTTTGCACGGTTGGAGCGCTGGGAAGAGTAGCATCGTCAGGGCGTCGCGTTAAGCCTCACGCAGCATTCACACCCCACGATAAGGCCCTCTCCGGTTTCGTAAAAACAATCGCCAAACGATCGTTTTAAAGGCGATCTTTTGCTAGCTTATCCCCATCGGATTCACTAGGTTTTGCGCGATCGTTCACGATCCATTTCTTGGACTTGCTCTCACGCAGGGGAACTTACCATGTCACCAAACATTCATCGGGGCATCCACACACGTTTGTGGGCGCCCTTTGTCTTCTTCATCGCCCTCGGTCTCACATCGTGTGGCGACAACAACGAGCCAGGCACCACGCCACCCGGCTCCAACAAGGACATGACTTCCCCTGAAGACATGTCTGGCATGGGAGACATGGGGACGCCCGAGGATATGACTTCTCCTGAAGACATGTCTCAGCCCTCGGATATGAAAGAGCCGGTCGATATGACCACGCCTCCCGAGGACATGGGCCCCGAAGACATGGAAGCTCCTGTCGATATGGGCATGGATATGGAGATGCCGCCCTCGTGCACGGACGAGTGCTCTCAAGGGGAGCTCGTGTGCGAAGGTGATGGCGCCTACAGGATCTGCGGACAGTACGACGTGGACGCCTGCCTCGAGCCCTCGCCGCCGATCAACTGCGCGCAAGGTTATGTGTGTGACAGCGGTCGTTGCGTGACCGAGTGCCGCGATGAGTGTTCGCTCGGTGGGACGATCTGTCTCGACGAGCAAACGGTTCAGGTTTGCGGCAACTTCGACCAGGACGCCTGCGTCGAGTCGGGTGGCAACGTCGCCTGCCCCGCTGGCGAGCGATGTGAGCAGGGTGGCTGTGTTCCCACCGGCGAAGCGTGCACCGACGAGTGCGCGCAGATGGGGGACTCGGTTTGCTTCGGTGATACGACGCGTGTGTGCGGTGAGTTCGACTCGGACAGCTGCCTCGACCTCGGACCTCCCACCGCGTGTGCGTTGGGCGATGTTTGCCTCGATGGACAGTGCGCCGCAGGTTGCGTCGACGAGTGTCCCTCGCAAGGCACGATGGAGTGCGTCGGTGATTCGGTGCGTGTTTGCGGCAACCTCGATCAGGACTCCTGCCTCGAGTGGAGCTCGCCATCGCCCTGTCCCTCCGACAAGGCATGCAGCGAGGGCGCCTGCGTCGACATGTGCGCGGACGAGTGCGGCGCGGCAGGTACGGCGGTCTGTTCTCCTGATGGCGTGGGCGTGAGCTTCTGCGGTCAGTATGACACGGATAGCTGCCTCGACCGCTCGAGCCCGGTGCCCTGTCCTGATGGCTTTGGTTGTCAGAATGGTCTGTGCGTGGCGACCTGCACCAATGATTGCGCCGCGGGCACGAGCCGCTGCGCGGCAGATGGCCTGAGCCTCGAGACGTGCGGTGATTTTGACAACGATCCTTGCCTCGAGTTTGGTGGCGCGGCAGCTTGCCCCGGCGGCGCGGCCTGTTCACAGGGCGCATGCGATGTCGCGTGCACCGACGAGTGCCCCGCGCAGGATGACGTCGAGTGCGTCGGGAACGCGCGCCGCACCTGCGGTCAGTTCGACATCGACTCCTGCCTCGAGTGGAGCTCGAACCAGGCATGTCAGGCGTGGGAGATGTGCAGCGCGGGTGTTTGCGAGCTCGGCACGACACCACATGTGATCGTGATCAACGAGCTCTCCTATGATTCGGAAGGGCTCGACTCTGGCGCCGGAACCACGGTGTTCCTCGAGCTCTGGGGACCATCGAGCGCGTCGCTCGATGGCTGGGCTGTGGTCGGCATCGATGGCAACTCCGGGACCGAGACCGCGCGCATCGCGCTCGATGGCGAGGTCATCGGCGCGGATGGTTACTTCGTGATCGCGCACCCTCAGGGGGACGCGGCGTTGCTCGGCGCAGCGGATATCACCAGCAGCGACGTGGACTTCCAGAACGGCCCTGATTCGGTCGTGTTGGAGTGGCGTGGTCGCCCGGTCGATGCGCTCGGTTACGGTTCGTTCTCTGGCGCGCAGACGTTCGCTGGTGAGGGGAGCGCGGCTTCGAGCACTGCTCCTGGGCAGAGCTTGACGCGCGACGCGAACCATACAGACACGGATGACAACGCAGCAGACTTCACCGTCAATACGATCCCCACGCCGCGCGATGTCCTGCTCGGGTGCATCGACGAGTGCACGAACATGGGGACGTCTCAGTGCAACGGCCCACAAATCCAGACATGTGGAAACTTCGACGCGGACAGCTGCCTCGAACTCAGCGCGCCGATGGCGTGTCCTGGCGGTGAGACCTGCCAGGGCGGGTCGTGCCAACCTCCTTGCATGAACGAGTGCCCCAACCAGGGCGACACGCAATGCATGGGCAACCAGATCATCACCTGCGGTGATTATGACGCGGACAGTTGCCTGGAGTGGTCGGCGGCGACCTCGTGCCCGATGAGCCAGGTGTGTGTCGTGGATCAGTGCCAGTCTGCCAACGCTCCCGAGGTCGTGTTGATCACGCCGCAAGGAACCGTGCAAACCACGCAAGGCAACACGCACAGGATTCTCGTCGACGCGACGCCTGCGTCGAGCCGCTCGATCACCAAGGTCGACTTCTACGCGAACAACAACCTGATCGGCAGCACGACCGTGCCTCCGCACGAGGTCAACTACGTGGTGCCTGCGGCGACGCCGACCAACACCTTGATCTCGCTCCAGGCGATCGCGACTGATTCGACAAACGAGGCGGGGGTTTCGGCCTACGCCTACCTCGACGTGCGCAATGATTTGCCCGTGGCGGACTTCACCGCGACGATCACCAACACCACTACTGTGACTGTCGACGCGTCCTCGTCGACAGACACCGAGACGCCATCGGCGCAGCTCGAGGTGTGTTGGGATTGGGACAATGACAACAACTGTGACACGCCTTTCTCGACGGACAAGATCGCGACGCATGATTACGGCGTCTCGGGGACCTACACCATCCGCGCCAAGGTGCGAGATCCGCAGGGGCAAGTCAGCGAGACCACGCGCCAGATCAGCTTCATGGACATCCAGTACCTCGGCGGCACGGACATCAACACCACGCTCTGGTATGGCACCATCATCGTCACTGGCGATCTGCGCGTGCCTGCTGGGCAGACGTTGACGATCGCCCCTGGCACGAGCGTCCTGTTTGTCAACGCGGACGTCGAGGCTCCGCTCGGCGTCGGTGATTATGGCTTGTTGATCGAGGGCGAGTTGATCGTCAACGGCACGCCTTCCGAGCCCGTGGTGTTCTCTGGGCAGGATATGGCGGCGAAGATGCCGGGTGGTTGGGATCGCATCACCATCACAGGTTCGACGCCATCCTCGCTCACCAACGCCGTGATCGAGTACGCCGATGTTGGCCTCGATGTGCGCAATGGCTCGACGTTTACCAACGTGACCGTGCGCAAGACCTCGAGCGATTGCATCCTCCTGAGCAACGCGGACAACGCGATGCTCAGTGATGTCGCGGTCTCCGAGTGTGGCCAGGACGGCGTGCGCGTGATCAATGGCAGCAACAACGTGCTCGCGACGGGGCTCTCCTCGCAAAACAACACCCGCGACGGCATCTCCGTGGCGGATAACTCGACGGTTTCGATCGGGATGTCGCTGCTTTCTGGCAACGGTGATGACGGCGCACAGATCGATGGCGCGGTGCTCGATGTGAGTGATTCCACCATCGAGGACAACACCGAGCGTGGGCTTCACTTTATCGCCGACGCCAACGGCGACATCACGCGAAACCAGATCCGCAACAACGGCGCGGAAGGAATCGGGTTGTTCACGACCTCCAGTGGTTCGCCCGATCCGGTCATCAACCTCAACAACATCTATACGAACGCCACCACCGGCTCGACCTCGATCGAGGAGGTGGCAACGAGCGGAACGTTGAGCGCGTCGTACACGTGTTGTAGTTCGACGGGCTCGACCTCGGGGACGTACACGGCGCCAGCGGGCAAGACGATCCGGCGCGTGTACGTGTCGTTTAACGAGGCGGTCAACTCGAGCTCGATCGATGGCTATTTGCTCGACGGCTCGGGCAACATCCTCC
>JAYZVO010000034.1:0-3962 GCA_036155555.1 Myxococcota bacterium | reverse complement strand
CCGGCAATCAATTGAAGGGGGCCACATTTTTAAAAAAAAAGGTCCGCCTTATTCTTTTTTGGCCCGGCGGCGAGGTCAGCTCTCTTCCTCTTCCTCGTCGGGTTTTGCCGTCGGTATCATCCCTTGCACGTCCCCGCGCGAGACAGCGCGCAGTTCGAGCGTCTTCGCGACGCCCGCGTCGACGATGCGCTCGTTCATCTGCTCCATATGACGCGCGAGCTGTCGGAGCACGTTCCAGAGCAAGCGGTTGCCGAGCGCGAGGTCATCGGCGATGAAGTCCTTGAACTGCTGGAGTGGGATAGCGAGTAGCAGCGTCTCTTCGGTCGCGGCGTGGACGCTGACCGAGCTCGCGGAGGACTCGAACAGCGACAGCTCGCCAAAGTGCTCGCCCTCTTTCAGCGTCGCCAGGTGTTTGCCATCGCGGCTGACCGCCACGGCGCCCTCGACGATCAGGTAAATCGCCGCGCTTCGCTCTCCTTGCTGGATCACGAGATCGCCGCGCGTGTAGATCTGCTCGTAGATGACGCGCAGGATCTTGAGCAGTTCGATCTGAGCGAGATCCTGGAAGAGTTGCATGTCGTTGAGGAAGTTGATCTTTCTCAATGTGTCGAGGCGCGCGCTTTGTCGCATCTCGTCGGAGCCTTCCTCGCCAGCGGTGAGCTGGACGTAGAGCGCGGTGATGTTGTCGCGTCCACCGCGATCCTTTGCCTCGTCGACGAGCACATCGACGAGGTCCTCGGATTCCTCGTGCAGGATGAAGTCGAGCAGCTCGGAGCCCGAGAGGTAATCGGTCAAGCCATCGCTGCACAGCAGGAAGCAGTCGCCTGGCTGGAGTTCGAAGAAGACCACGTCCACGTCCACGCGAGGGCGCCCACCGATCGATCGCGTGAGCACGTGAGAGAAGCGCTCGTTGACGCTCGCTGGCAGCTGTTGCTCTCCGCCATACTTGCGCAGCTCCTCTGCGTAGGTGTGATCCTCGGTGATGCGAAAGATCTTGTCATCGCGGCGGAGGTAAATGCGGCTATCTCCCACGTGCGCGACGAAACCGGCGTGCTGCCCGAGCACGAGCGAGACCACCGTGGTGGCCATCCCGCCGTGGTACTCGGGTTGCTTGCCCTTCTCGTAGACGAGCGTGTTGACGCTCTGGACGATCTCGGTCAACTCCTGCAAGACGCGCTCGCGGTGTGTGTCGTCCTCGAGGGGGTTGCCCTTGGAGATGAGCGCGGCGAGCTCCTCGGCGCGCGTCTCGAAGTAGTCGACCGTGTCCTTGCTGGCGACTTCACCGGCGTTGCGCCCGCTGACACCATCCGCGACCACGAAGACGCGGTGGGTCGTGTCCACAAAGAAGTTATCTTCGTTGTGCTTCTTGACGTTCCCGACATCGCTGGCTGCCCAGGCTTTGACCTTCATCGGCGTTACCTTGCTTCAATACTGTATGGTCTTGGCTTCAATATTCAGTAGATACATTTTCACCCTGCCTCTGAGAAGCAAGATCGCGTGGATTTGTTCGCGCTCGTTGTCGCGAAGAACCCAGGGATTTGCTTCCTCCACGCGCTCGGCGAGGACCACGGATACATGCTGGAGGCATTTGTTATCCTACATGTTCGATGACGCTTTGAGTACCTCCAACCCGATCTGAAAGTGAATTCTCGATCTCGAATCCGAGGTCCAAAGCCGCATCGAATTTTTCGATGGTCTTCCCTTGTGCAGTTGTTCTTTCGCTCCATCGACACATCTCGCGTGTGACTCGAGCGATTGTTTGCAAAAAGATCGAAAATACGCCTGGGAATCTTCGCCGAGGTTCTTTGTTGAACTGATGCGATCGGGGCCTGGCCACGTCCTCATCTTGACGGCGCGAGGGTCAGGATCTAGTTTTCGATCGTCGCGCCAGGCGCGTATGAAAAACGAGAAGTTGGCGCGACATCCACCGCGCCCGAAGTAGATAAGGAGCTGACGATGATCACGATTACTGCGAACGCCGCAGAGAAAGCGCGCTTGATGATGACCGAGAACGACATCGACCCCAACGATTCGACCTACGGGTTGCGCGTGGGCGTCAAGGCGGGCGGGTGCTCGGGCCTGAACTATGTCCTCGACCTCGTCGACGAGCCCAACGCCAATGATCGCGTCTTCACCCAGCACGAGGTTCGCATCTTCTGCGATCCCAAGTCCTACCTCTACCTCAACGGCACCGAGATCGACTTCGAGTCGAACATGATGGGTGGGGGCTTCAAGTTCACCAACCCCAACGCCAAGCGCTCCTGTGGGTGTGGTACCAGCTTCGCGGTTTGAGCCGATGCCTCCTGCACCTCGCGCCTCGCGCACAAAACAACGCGCCTTCGCCTTGCTCGAGCGCGCCAGTCTTGCTGGCGCGCTCGTCGCGATCATGTTCGCGCCATCGCTCGCCATGGCCGCCGAGCCGCTCTGTCGCCATCCTCTCGCGGGCGCGAGCTGCGCTGGCGTCTTCTCGCTCGTGAGCCTCGTCTACACGACCATCACGGCGACCTATACCGCAGGCGCGCTGCTGATCTTGCGCGGTCAGATGGAGCCCTCGCGCTTCAAGATCGCGCTGCTCGCAGCCCTGCCGTTTAGCTGGCTCACCTGCATGCTCGCCTTCACCATCGGCGGTTTTGCTGGTGTGCTCACCTACCCCCACGACACGACGCCGTTTTTCTTCATGGACTGGTTCGTGGCGACGTTTCTGCTGATCGCCCAGGTGCTCTACGTGATCGCTGCGGTCAAGCTCGGCAAGGTCGACGACGAGCCGGACACAGAGCCGATCGCAGGCTGATTCTCACTGCGCTTCGCGTCAGCTCACGCCGAGCGCTCGAGCGCTCCCCTCACGAGATCCCTGTCGCACGCCGCGACCGCGCTCGCCACCGCCTCGTCGATCGCTTCGCGCGAGTTGATCCCCGAGAGCATCCTGCGCAGGACCTTCTCCGCGCTCGTTCCTCGGAAATACCAGAGCAGGTGCTTTCGCAGCTCCAGGGTGGCGAGCTTTTCGCCAAAGGTGGCGACGTAAAGATCGATGTGACGACCGATGAGCGCGGCCTTTTGCTCGGGGGATGGTCGCGCAGGGATCTCTTCCTCTGCCAGATCGGCGGCGATCTCTGCAAAAACCCACGGGTTGCCGAGCGCCCCTCTTGCCACCATCACCGCAGCACAGCCCGTGATCGAGAACATGCGTCGCGCGCTGATGTGATCGCGCACATCTCCGTTGCCGATCACTGGGATGCTTATTGCTTCGACCAACTCGCGGATCACATCCAGATCCGCGTGCCCGTCGTAACCCTCGCTTCGCGTGCGGCCATGGATGGTCAGCCCGGCTGCGCCCGCGCGCTCCATCTCGACGGCGACGCTGACGGCGCAGCTCTCCTCCCAACCCGCGCGCATTTTTCCCGTCACCGGGATGTTTACCGCCTCGCTCATCGCAGAGAAGATCTCGTGGACGCGGCCCGGGTCCTCGAGCAACGCCGCGCCGCAGCCGTTACTCGTGACCTTCTTCATCGGGCAGCCCATGTTCAAATCGACGGCGTTCGCGCCTTCTTGCTCGACGATCTTTGCCGCCGCAGCGAGCGTCTCGGGATCGTTCCCGTAGAGCTGCACGCCGACAGGGTGCTCCTCGGGACGAAGGTCGAGCCACTTGCACTCTTCGGGGCCATTCTGAACGAGCAGCCGTGCGTTGATCATCTCGGTGACGACCATCCCCGCGCCCAGCTCCCGGCACAGCAGTCGAAACGGCGGGTTCGTGACCGCTGCCATCGGGCTGAGCACCACGGGAGGATCGATCACGCAACCTGGCCCGAGCGTGCACGGACCGCGCTCGACGCGGTCCGGTGTGGTGCCTTCCCAACGCGGGGGCGCGAGTTTTTCAAAGGGGATGCCCATCGGGTTCTCTTCTTGCTGAGGTGGGGGTGCAGAAAGGTTGTTTTTTGTTGGGGTGTTGCTAAAAAACCCCATGT
>JAYZVO010000033.1:0-12396 GCA_036155555.1 Myxococcota bacterium | reverse complement strand
CTCGCCTCCCTGCTCCTTGAAGTGAGGCTCTTTCTGTTTCGCGCCGATCGGGCGATGTATCTTGCTTCGAGAAATAAAAGCATGTGGCGTGGCGCTACTTGCAAAGTCGCACCTCGCCTCATGAATCAAGCGCGCTGGTTTAGGCGATCAGCTGTAGAACTTCTCGCCCTTCTCGGCCATATCGCGAAGGAGCGCGGGCGGCGCGAAGCGCTCGCCATGCGCCTTTGCCAGAGCGTCACACTGTTGGACGAACTCGCGCACGCCGATGGTCTGGATGTAAGAGAGAACACCGCCATGTTGTGGGCAGAAGCCCCAACCCATGATCGAGCCGACGTCTGCGTCAGCAGGTTCTGTGACGACGTTCTCCTCGTAACAACGCGCGGCCTCGATGCCCTGGATGTGCAGCAAGCGTTGCTGGACTTCCTCGACCGATGGTTGCTCGTCAGCGAGCGGGAAGTGCTCGGTGAGCCCGCTCCAGAGGTGCTTCTTGCCTCCCTCGGGGTAGTCGTAGAAGCCTGCGCCTGCCTTTTTGCCGATACGCTCGAGCGACTCGACCATTTTGGTGGCGACCAACGTAGCGGGGTGCTCGACGTACGCGTCGCCGAGGTCTGCCCTGGTTTGCTTGGCGATCTTGTACATCAGCTCGATGGAGACCTCGTCCGCGAGCGCCAGAGGCCCGACGGGCATGCCCGCCATGCGGCCAGCGTTGTCGATGAGCGCCGGGTTGACACCCTCGGACAACATCGCGATCCCTTCCTGGACGTAGGTCGCGAACACGCGGCTCGTGTAGAACCCGCGCGAATCGTTCACCACGATCGGCGTCTTGCGGATCTTCTTCACGAGATCCATCGAGCGCGCGAGCGTCTCGTCCGAGGTCTCTTCACCGACGATGATTTCCACCAACGGCATCTTGTCCACGGGGCTAAAGAAGTGCAGCCCGATGAAGTTTGCGGGGCGGCTCGACGCTTCGGCCAGGCCAGTGATAGGCAGGGTCGATGTATTCGAGGCAAAAATCGCAGAAGATCCGAGCACTTCCTCGGCCTTCTTTGTGACGGTTGCCTTGATGCCACGGTCCTCGAAGACAGCTTCGATGACCATCTGCGCGCCTTCGAGCTGGGCGTAGTCCGTGGTCGGCGTGATGCGATCGAGGACCTCCTTGGCGGCCTCCTCGGTCATCCTGCCGCGCTTGACGCGCTTTTGAAGCAACCCTTCCGAGTAAGCCTTTCCGCGCTCAGCGCTCTCGGCGTCGCGGTCGATGAGGACCACCTCCACGCCCGAGAAAGCGAGGGAGTACGCGAGCCCGGCGCCCATCATGCCTGCGCCGAGGACACCGACCTTGGTGTACTCCTGGGTGGGGACACCCTCGGGGCGACGCTTGAGCTTGTTGGCGTCATTCAGGCTAAAGAACAGCGTGCGGATCATGTTCTGCGCGACGGCGCCACGCGCGAGCTTGACGAACTGGCGCGCCTCGACCTTGAGCCCCTGATCGATCGGGAGCTGGAGGCCGTGATAAACGCACGCCATGATCGCCTTGGGCGCAGGATAAACGCCCCAGGTTGCCTTTTGCAGCATGGCCGCGCCGCCAATAAACGTCTCGTAGCCCTTGGGGCTCTGGACGCCGCCATCGGGCACGCGGAACTTGCGATCATCCCAGGGCTGCTTGGCGCTGCCACCATCGAGGATGTACTGCTTTGCCGCCGAGAGCAGCTCGTCGGCAGGAACCACTGCGTGGATCATGCCCGCTTCGAGCGCCTTGTCTGGCGAGAGGTGCTTCCCTTCGGTCATCAGCGGCAAGGACGCGCGCGCACCGATAAGGCGCGCGAGGCGTTGCGTTCCACCACCGCCAGGGAGCAAGCCGAGCTTGACCTCGGGGAGACCGAGCTTGGTCCTGGGGTTATCCGCAGCGACGCGGTAGTGACACGCGAGCGTGAGCTCGAGGCCACCGCCAAGCGCGGTGCCATTGATCGCTGCCACGAAAGGCTTCTTGCCGGTTTCTTGCTTGCGGAAGAGACCTTGCAGGTTCTGAATCCAGCCAAAGAGCTCCTCGGCGGACTGCTCGCTGGAGCGAAGCAGCTCACGCAAGTCAGCGCCAGCGATGAACTCGTTGCGCGCGCTGGTGACGACGACGCCCTTGACGTTATCGTCAGCGATCGCCTTCTCGACGAGATCTGCGTAAGCGCGGATGGAGCCCTCATTGAGGACGTTCATCGGCGAGTTTTGCATGTCCCAGGTGATGGTCGCGATGCCCTGATCGTCGACCTCGTATCGAATCAATTCACTCATTTGTTTCCCTCCGGTCGACTTCAGACGCGTTCGATGATCGTGGCGATGCCCATCCCGGCGCCCACGCAGAGCGTGACCAGGCTGGTCGAGAGGTCACGGCGCTCGAGCTCGTCGAGCGCCGTGCCGAGGATCATCGCGCCGGTGGCGCCGAGCGGGTGACCCATGGCGATCGCGCCGCCGTTGACGTTGATCTTGTCATGCGGCACTTCGAGCACTTGCATAAAGCGAAGGACGACCGCAGCGAACGCCTCGTTGAGTTCCCAGAGGTCGATGTCAGCGCGCGTCATACCGGCGCGCGCGAGCGCCTTCTCTGCGGCGAAGCTCGGCCCCGTGAGCATGATCGTGGGCTCGCTGCCAACGACCGCGAAGCTGCGGATGCGGGCGCGAGCCTTCAAGCCCGCGCGCTCGCCGGCCTCCTTGTTTCCAATGAGCACGGCGGCCGCGCCATCGACGATGCCCGAGGAGTTGCCTGCGTGGTGGAAGAACTCGATGCGCTCGAGCTCGGGGTACTTCATCAACGCCACGCGATCAAAGCCTGCCATCTTGGCCTGCATCTCGAACGAGGGGTTGAGCTTCCCGAGATCCTCCACGCTGGTTCCTGGGCGCATCAGCTCGTCATGATCCAGAATGGTCAAGCCATTGAGATCCTTGACGGGGACGACAGACTTCTCGAAGTAACCGTTGTCCCAGGCGTGCTTGGCGCGGTTCTGTGATTCGACCGCGTAGCCGTCGAGATCTGCGCGCGAGTAACCCCACTTGGTGGCGATAAGATCCGCGCTGACCCCTTGAGGTACGAAGAACGAGGGGATCGAGACCTCGGGATCGGCTGCCCAGGCGCCACCGCTCGACATCATCGGCACGCGGCTCATCGACTCGACGCCGCCGCCGATCACCATGTCGGACTGGCCGCTCATGACTTGAGCGGCGGCCATATTGCAAGCCTCCAGGCCGGATGCGCAGAAGCGGTTGATCTGAACGCCAGCCACGCGCTCGTCGTAGTTTGCCGCGATGGCAGCCACGCGCGCGATGTTCGAGCCTTGATCCATGACGGGCTCGACACACCCGAGCACGACATCATCGACGATCGATGTGTCGAGGTCGTTGCGCTCGCGCACGGCGTCGAGCGTGGTGGTTACCAGGTGAATCGGCGACACCTCGTGCAACGAGCCGGTCTTCTTTCCCTTGCCGCGCGGTGTGCGTACCGCGTCGTAAATAAAGGCTTCGGTCATCTCTTGCTTCCTCCGCAGTTCTCGATAGGCGGTAAATGCGTCGATTTGCTGGAACTTTCGCGACAGCAATCGGGTTACGATGCGCTCATGTTAGTGAAGACTTACTAAACGTAAAGGGTGATTTCTTTAAGACCTCGATTCTTGTGCGGCGAGCAACGCCGATCTTGCCGTGCTCCTCGCCGCACCTGGCGTTATAGTGTCGCGAGTTTGAAGCAAAAGATAAGCAGGCCACGCAAGCGGCGAGAGGCAGGAGCATGTCCTGCGCTCTCGCCGCTGGCTGGCCCCATGAAAAGATAAGGAGCAACGAGATGATCCTGGCATTCGACGAGCAAATCTCGCGCATGGAAGTCCACGCCAACGGCGGCGAGCTGGCGACCCTGCTCGGCAAGGACCGAGACGCCAATGGTGAGCGCGTCTACGCCTACCCGAACGAGATGTCTCAACACGTGGTGACCTTCGATGATCCTGTTTTGATCACGGATTACCACCGCATCGGCGAGTTGGGTGATAAGGACCCTTCCTTGCGCGATACCGTCGCCGCGCTCTACGGGACACGCTGGCGCACGACCCGGTATGGCACCACGCAGATCGAGTTCCAACAATCACGTTATCCAGGCGTCTGGGGACCATCGATCGACACGTTGCTTGTCTGTCGCGCGTTGCGTGAGATGGACATGTCCGAGGTGAAGACGTTTATCGAGATCGGCGCAGGCAGTGGGTTTATCTCGAAGTTCTTACTCGAGCACTTCGACACGCTCGAGCGCGGCACCATGGTCGATATGATGCCCGCCTCGATCGAGTGCTGTCAGGCATCGATCCACGACACCAGGGCAAGGTTCTACACAGGCGATGGGCTCGAGTTTTTGGAGACCGCGCGCGCAGACCTCGTCCTGAGCAACCCGCCCTACATCCCCAGACCCAGAGCCATCGATGACAACCCTTACGAGGGCGTGAGCTTGCTCGTCGAAATGATCGAGAAGGCTGACGCTTACCTCAACCCAGGGGGCTCATTGATTCTCAACCTCTCGAGCTTGTGTCGCAGCATCGCCGATGAGGCGATCGAGCGCGCAGGGTTGCAAGCCGAAGTGATCGATAAAATGACCGTGCCGCTCAAGGTCTACAACGTGCTCAACAACCCGATCTGGTTGAATTACCTGGTGGAAGAAAAGGGGATGGCGCCCAACCGTCGCCAGGGATACGACTACTGGCACGATCTGGAGATCGTGCGCCTGACACGCCGCGCTTGAGCGCGTCGCGTCACCACTTCTCCCAGCGCTTTTGCCGCGCTCGCTCTTCAGCGAGCGCCTCGGCATCCTCGGCGAGCATGGCCTCGTCATCCTTGTTCTCGCCGCGCCAATCAAAGATCAACTGACGCTCGGGCTCCCACATGGTCGCGGTCATCTCCTCGATCAAGCCAGCTTGAAGCTCTGCGGCGTGTACGTTGGGTTCGCTCAGCGAGTACACGAGCGTTGGCTCTGGCACACCGACGCGGTGCACCCAAAGCTGAACATCTGCCTTCGTCTCGCCCGAGGAAGAGTCGACAGCGACCTTGTAGCTGTCGATCTCGTCACACGTCATCACGTGCTTTCCAATCCTACCTCGGGTCTTTAGCCCCTCGGCGCTGATCTCGATGGATGGCTTTCTGGCCAGGCGCACGAGCCCTGAAACGAGCGCCGACGCAGTGATAATACAGCCAAAGCCTGCCGCGGCTGCGCCTCCGCCAAAACTCGCCGCGAAGTTCGCCGCGACCGCGCCAGTGATGATCATGAGCACGCCTGTCAATGACCACCCCACGGCGTTGACACGCGAATACTCGCTCAACTCTGCGCGCACGCCAGGTTCATACTCCTTGATCCGAAGGCGCAGGTGCCTGTCTCCAGTGGGCATGGGGATTTCCGCCCCGAGCGTCTCCTCGATGTCCATCTGATGCTCGAAAGACTTGTAGGTCGGTACGAATAGCCACCCCACCCCCCAATACATCAGCGCCCAGATCGCCGACCAACCCGTCAAAAATACGCCGACCTCGTCAAACATCACCAGCGCCAGGCAAATGAGGATCAGCTGGCCGATCGAACCAGCAAAACAACCCACCACGCCTGACAACGCATCACGCCATTGAGACTGAGGGTGGTTGGCGGTGCTCTCGGGGGTGAACGTGACGCCAAAAAAGAGCGCCAGAAAAGGGAGCACGACGCCAGCAAAGATCACAGGACCGAGCGACGCCCACAGCGGCGTCGAGATCGCAGTGAGCATCAACGCGCCCATGACAAACCGGCCCATTGGAGCGAGCGGTTTCATGCTCGCTTCCCACCCTTCATCCCCCGGTCTTATACGGGGCTGGTCTTCGACTGCCTCTTCAGACTCCTCCTCGAGTTCCTCGGCGAGCAACTCTTCAGGGGAGTCGTCCTCGCCGCTCTGTTCTCCTCCATCGGGCTGCGCCAGGGAGGGGAAGGAGACCACCTCACCGCGCGAGATGCGCTCGAGCGCATCTCGCGCCTGGCGCGCGCTCTGGAACCTGTCATCCATATCTGGTTCGAGGAGCTTCTCGAGCCAGGAGAGCAACGCCTCGTCCTCGTTCGGGAGCACCGCGCGGATGTCGATGGCCAACTTCTTCGTCGGCAACGCCGAAGGCTCGCGATGGGTCATCACATAAAGCAACGTCGCGCCCAATCCGTAGAGATCCGTCCTCGGATCAGCGTGGCCTCGAAACTGCTCGGGGGCCATGTAACCGAAGGTCCCGACGACTGTGCTGCCACCGCCGTTGTCTTCGTCCAGGGAGGACTTCACGGAGCCAAAATCAACCAGTGAAATCACCCCGTGCGCGTCGCGCAGGATGTTGTGCGGTTTGATGTCTCGGTGCACCACGGGAGGATGCAGCTCGTGCAAGTAAACGAGCACATCGAGCAACCTGTCCGCCAAGGCAAAGAGCTCGATATTGCCTGGGCGCCAGCCATCCTCGGTGATCCAGGCGATGAGCGCCTTCCCTGGCGCCAGCGCCTGCGCCAGATAAAAACAGACATCCTCGGAGCCATCCTCGTTCGGGGCCTCGAAGGAATCGAAATAGCGTGGGATGGCGGGGTGCGAGAGCCCACGCAAGACGTGGGCCTCGCGCTCGAAGAGCTCGAGTGATTTCCAATCCTTGGCGCGGCGTACATCGAGCTGCTTGAGCGCGACGCGTTGCTCTGTGTCGACCTCGGTGGCGGCCCACGTCGAACCGAATCCCCCCTCACCGAGTTTGTGCTCGAGCCTGTACCGCCCCGCCACGATCGTCATGTATCGCTCTCTTCTTCGTGTTCGAGTTCTTGCGGTTTCTCGAGCGCGAGCTGTCGCATCTGTGGCACCGTCAACTTGCTCCCATCATGGCTCCACCCAGGACGGCCGAAGATGTAACGCACGCGCTCGATGATGCCGATGCCTGGTCGAAAGACGTCCTTGAATAGATCGCGCCACTCGTGGAATGCGATCACGAGCGGGTTGTACGTCTCGATGTTGTGGATCAGCCCGTATGTGGGCTCCTCCTCTTCCTCGATGAACGAACCGAACATGCGATCCCAGATAATCAGGATGCCGCCGTAATTCGCGTCCAGGTACTTTAAATCACTGGCGTGGTGGACGCGGTGGTGAGACGGCGTGTTCAGCACCCATTCGAGCGGGCCGAGCTTGCCGATATGCTCGGTGTGAATCCAAAACTGATAAATCAAACTCACGGATTGTTGCAGGATAATCATCTCGGGAGGAAACCCGAGCAACGCCAGCGGCCACCAGAACAACAACGCGGGCAAAAACGAGGTCCAGGGTTGGCGCAACGCCGTCGCCAGGTTGTACTTCTCGCTCGAGTGGTGATTGACGTGACCCGCCCACATCCAACGAGACTCGTGATCGAAGCGATGGAACCAGTAGTAGCAAAAGTCCTCGCCCAGAAAGAGCAGGAGCCAGCTCCACCATGTCAGCTCGATATCGAACAACCGGTATTGATAAGCGAGCGCGAGCACACCAAAGGAAATGCCAGCCATCAGCGTGCCGATGACCACGCTCCCGACCCCCATCGAGAGGCTCGCCAGGGTGTCCTTGAGCTCGTAAGAGCCCGACTTCTTGTACGCGCTCCAGCCGATCTCGAGCGCGAGCAAGGTGATATAGAGCGGTATGGCGTAGTAGGCGAGCATGACCTATCTCCGTGCAATCCTCGCCGCATCACCACAGACGATCGATCCCGCGAGCGGGCTTCATCTTCCAGGATCGCGATATGATAGCGAAGCGATGACTCGAGTCTAAGGGAGTTTGGCTTCGATGAGTAGTGTGTAAGCGCGACCTCGATAGGCTGCGATCAGGCTGCGATCAGGCTGTGTTCAAGCTCCGAGCTCTCGCGCGAGCGCGGGCAAGACCTCCCCGATGGGGGCATCGATGGCCACCTGCGCGTGTTTGTGTCCGCGCGTCTCGCCAATATTGATTATCGCGACGGGCATCCCCAGCTCAGCCGCGCGACGCACGAAGCGATACCCCGAGTAAACCGTCAGCGACGACCCGATCACGAGCAGTACATCTGCCTCTTCCAGCAGAGAAAAAGCACGCTCCACGGTAGGTTTGGGGACGTTCTCACCAAAGAAGACGACGTTTGGTTTGAGCGTCCCCTCGAGACAACGCCGACATCCAGGGACACGAAACCCTCGCGCGAGCGCTCTGGGCAACTCCGCGTCTCCATCCGGGGCAACCTCCGCGCCAGCGGCATCGAAGCTCGGGTTGAGCCCGAGCAAGCGTTGTTGAAACCTGTCCCGCTGCTCGACCTCACCACAATCCAAACAACGCACCTCCGCGAGCGCACCATGGAGTTCGATCACGCGCTTGCTACCTGCGGCGTGGTGCAATCGATCGACGTTCTGCGTGATGATGCCACGCATCACTCCGGCATCCTCCAGAGCGGCGAGAGCGAGGTGGCCTGCGTTCGGTCTCGCCTCGGAGAGCCGGGGCCAACCGATCATGCTACGCGACCAGTACCTGGCGCGCTCGCCAGGTTGTTTGATGAACTCGAGGAACTTGATCGGATTGCGTGCGCGTCGCTTTGTCTCGGGGCCACGGTAATCGGGAATCCCCGACTCGGTGGAGCACCCAGCTCCGGTGAGCGCGATGGCTTGCTTGCCATGCATCAACGCGACAAGATCCTCGAGCGTGTTCGCTGTCTTCATCTCACAACCCTCTCGATGACGCCTTCCACCATCCATCAACGCCAACGCCTCGGACGCGATGAATCTTCCCCATCGGAGGACGCCCTGGTGAGGTTGAAAGGTGCGCGCGATGTATGCCTATATTATTCTGGTATTGCACGACTTTTGAAGCAGCATCCGCGCAGGTAACTTATGCCCTGGCGAGAACAACTCAGCCGCATCTTTGGCTCATCGAAGCCCACCAAGACCACGAGCGCCAACCCGGACTTCGGGGAGCTGCGCGCGTTGCTCCAACGCCCACCGAGCGAGGATGGATGGCTGCTCCTGACCGGAGTCATCGACCACGCACGCGAGGCGCTCCCTGAAGATGAGTTCGAGCATCAGTGGATCGACTACGCCCGTGACCACCTCAAGTCCTGGCCACCTCACTTGAGGAAGTGCCCCGAACATTGGTGCGAAGCGCTCCTTCAAGGTCAGCTCCCGACGTCACACCTCCAGCTCGTGCGTCACCTCGATCTGACGGAAAAACTCGGAAGCAAACAGGCAAAGTTACGACGCGTCATCGGGTGTGCGCATCTCTCCGACCTCGAGCGCCTCGAGCTTGGAAACCCGGAGCTTTCACCGCAAGCGCTCGCAACATTGTTGTATGAAGGCCCCTGGAAGAACCTGCGCGAGCTTCTGGTAACGCGCGTCGAGCTCTCGGATGAGCCACAGCTCCTCGCGCACGAAAACTGCGCCAACCTCGAGACGCTCGAACTCAACCAGAACGAACTACAGCCAGAGGTTTTGGAAGCCCTCCTTCAAAGCGCGTCTTCATCGAAGCTGCGCGCGCTCTCCATCACGAACAACCCCGCGCTCGGTCCCAGGGCGGCCTCACACATCGCGGACAACCCCGAGCTGGCTGATCTGCGTGTGTTGGAGCTGTGCGGATGTGGCATCCTCGGGCAAGGGCTGCGTGCCCTCGCGGCGAGCCCAAATCTGGCCAGGCTGGACAAGCTCGGGCTCCGGCAAAATCGCATCGAGCCCGGCGCGATAGAAGTGCTCGAACACGCGCCATGGGCAAACCTCACCGAGCTCGATATCGCGGGCTGCCTCGTCGGAGATCATGGAGCCAAGCCACTGCTCGCGTTCCCATTCGCCAGCGCGCTCCGCACACTCGAAGCGTCTGGCTGTGGCCTTGGACCAGAAGGACTCGCGCTCGTGGCCCACGCAGAAGACTTCAAGAACCTGAGGGTTCTCGATGTCACCAACAATGACCTAGGGGGAGGACTCCCCGAAGCATTCGCAGGTTGTGTTTGGGAAGCGCTCGAGGTGCTCGATATGCGGTTCAACGGTTTGCGTGATGACGACGTGCGCGCGCTCCTGACGGCCCGGTTCGTGCCCACACTTCGGGACCTCTCGTTGGCATTTAACATGCTCGGCGATGAGGCCGCCGCCATGCTCGGCGCGGCGCCTCTCGAGCGGCTCGAGAGGCTGGACTTGAACAACAACAGCGTCACGGACAGAGGCGCTATCTCTCTCATGGAGTCCACGTCCTTGCAGAATGTGAACCTCGACCTCGGGAACAACCTCTTGAGCGATGATGTGAGGGCGCAGCTGGATCGCTCTCCGCTGTTTGCGAGCGTACACCATCACTCTTTCAAGATGGCGCCCACGCCAACGTTTTGAGGGAGTGGAGAGGATTTATTTAGTTCGAGAGAGGATCGACGATGTCGTCGGTTGGAGCCTCGGCAGCGACCTGTTCTCCCTTCCCACCACCGAACATCGACGCGAGCGCGACAAGAAGCGCGAGGACAAAGATCGCGATCATCACCCCCGTCACGACCTTGGCTGACTGAGAGGACTTTTCATCACCGCCCCCCTTCGACGCGGCCTGATTTGGGGTCGAGGAGGTGGTGGAGGTCTTTGTGCTGGAGGGCACCGGCCTGGGTTGGCGGCTTCGAGCGTTTGGAGCCAGCGACATGGGCACATCATCGAGTTCCAGATCCTCCTGGCTCGCGGAAGCAAATGAAGGAAGGCCCGAAGATGGCGTGTTTTGGGGCGGAACGTTTCGCGTGGTTTGCGAGGGAGCAGGAGCAGATGGAGGACCGGAAGCCGTCTTGTCGAAGTCAAAGAGGCCATCGTGACTCGACGACGAAAAAGAGGAGGGGACCTTGCCGACCTCCTCGAAGACACCGCGCGTAGGATCGAAGTTATCGGCGACCTTGGGCTTGGGGTGATTCGAGCTACTCCGCCTCTTTCGCAAGACGCCCGCCGCAGGCACACCGATCGGCGTCCCGCGCTCGCTCTGGCGCGCCTTGCTCGCGGCCGTCGCGCCAAACATCGGCGTCTCGTTGATCGGCGAGGATGCCTCGTCGAGCAAGAGGTCAGAGAACAGATCGTCCTTGCTCCCGAGCACATCCGCGCTCTCGAAACCTCGCCCACCGGGGAGACCATCGACCCAGCTCGTCTCGTCGATCCAACGCTGGATCACCTGAGCCATCTCGCGTGCTGATTGCCAACGCTCGCGCGGTTTTTTGGCCAACGTCTTGTAGATGATTTCGCAGAACTCGGGATCGAGCGTAGAGGGGAGCGGCGTGACGGGGTCTTTCTGGTGCGCGATCATGGTCGCGTAAGGCGTCTCGCGGTCAAAGGGAGGACAGCCCGCCGCGCACTCGTAAAGAACGACGCCCAGGCTGTAGAGGTCACTTCGCAAGTCGACCTCGGGGCTACGCGTTTGCTCGGGCGACATGTACTGCGGCGTCGCGAGCAGCTGATTCGGATGCTTGACGAGAGGATCATCGGGATCGACCTCGCGGCGCGCGATGCCAAAGTCGAGGAGCTTTACGATCTCCTCGTGGGTGCGCATATCCTTGGCGAGGAAGATGTTCTCGGGTTTGAGGTCGCGGTGCACGATCCCAGCCGAGTGAACGGCGTGCAATCCTCTCAAGATCTGGACAGCGATCTCGGCGAGCTCGCGCAGCGGGAAGATCTTGTAGTGCTTCATCCGCTCGAAGAGCTCCTCACCCTGGAGGATTTCCATGGCGACAAAGCCGCGCCCTTTCTCCTCGATACCGTACTCGTAAATCCGCACGACGTGTTTCGAGGAGATTTCCGAGCAAAGGAGCGCCTCGCGCTCAAGGCGCTCGAGCACCTCGGCGTTCGATGCATGCTCGTTGCTCACGACCTTGAGCGCGACGGCCTTGCGGCGAGGACCATCGTCCTCGAGCCGCTCGGCGGCGTAAATTTCGCCCATGCCTCCAGCGCCGATGAACCCGAGGATGCGATAATTGGCAAAGAAATCACCGCGATAGAGCACGCGCTCCAGGACATTTTGGTCCAACCCGAGGTGACCTGTAAAATCATCTGGAGAGGTCGCCTCGACGTAGACGCCGTCGTTATCGAGCGCGGAATCCTCTGCCTCTTCTGCAGGAGGTAGCTGGATCAATCGACTTTGACCGCTGCTAAAACTCACGACGCTCCATGCTCTGGCGAGGATTCAGGTTGGTAGGGACTCAGAGCCGCACACCCCGCGCGGGAGGTGACTTCTCTGGACGCGTTTGTATATAATGCCATGAAAAGACGACCTCGTCATCACAACCAATAAACCGACCACCCTTTTCATCTTCGTTGGCCACGCCACGAAACGACCTCCCCCTTTTCCACCAGGAATCCGTTGAAGCCTCCTCCCAAAGAGCCAGCCTCGCGGCTGGTGCACCGGATTTGCATCGCCGCGACGCTGGTCG
>JAYZVO010000032.1:0-20199 GCA_036155555.1 Myxococcota bacterium | reverse complement strand
TACGACTGGCAGACATCGACTTCGCGGTGTGGTCGCCACCAGACACGCGCTGAACCTACACCAACAACACAAGACGGCTGTTTTCCCCGAGGAAACAGGCCTTCTGCTTTTCTTGGCATAGTCACTGGCGCTATCACAGCGCCATCACAGCGTGAATATCACGCCATGGCAATCGCTCATGCCTGCGCTTCTTCGGGCTCGGGCAAGCCGCCGATCTCCTCGATGCGCTCGAGGATGTCTGCGTAACCTTGCTCGACCTCTTCCCTCGGGAGGTTTCCTTCCTCGAGGCGGCTGTCTGCTTGCTTGCGGCAGAACTCGTAGAAGTTCTGGCCACGCTCGAGCAAGCGAGGATCATTGCCGACGAGCTCGATCGCTTTCCAGAGGCTGTCCTCGGCGTCAGCGAAGTTGCTCAGCTTCTCGTTGTAGGAGATGAGGTTGATCTGGCTGACGACGTACATCGAAACGACCTCCTGCCCGAGCGCCTCGAAGGCTTGCTCGGAGAGCTCCTCTGCTTCCTTGCCCCAGCGGAGCGCGCGATCGTACTCCTCGTTCTGGAAGAGGATGACGGAGAGCTGTTGGGCGCCCTGGACAGCCTGGACATAGAGGCCAGTGTTTCCAGCTTCGACGATCTCACGCGCGCTCGCGAGCGCGACGGTCATGGCCTCATCGGCCTCGTCGTAGTTCTCGCGCGAGCCCTCGAGCGTGGCGACGGTCAGGTAGACCGCGACGCGCATCATGCTGATGGAGCCCTCTCCTTCTTCGAGGAGTTGATCGGTCAGCACGCGCGCTTTCTGAACGGCGTCGATCGCTGCGTCCCCATCTCCCATCGCCGCGCAAATGTTGGAGAGGTTGAGGTGGGTCGCGGCGGCATTTCCGCGGAAAGAGTCGAGGCCATCGTCGACGAGCTTCTCGCAAAGCTGCGCGGCCTGATGGTGGAAGTTGCGCGCGGTCTCGAGGTCACCGCCGCGCTGGTGCACGACGCCGAGCTCGTTGAACGCCTGCGCGCGAAGCTCGAGGACGTCCTGGTTATCCGCGCTGACCATATCGAGGACGATGGCGGCTTCGGTCAACGCGGCGCGCGCGAGATCGATGTTGTTCGAGCGAAGCGCTTCGCTCCCTTGCTGGAGAAGGCTCTTCGAGGCCTGCGTTTTACGCTCCACCCATTTGGATGCTGTCATCGTCTATACTCCTTGTATCAGTCTCGATCATCGAGCCGGTCTGAAATCCAATCATCGAACCGACCAGCGGTTGTAACCATGCGTCGGCGAGGGGACGTTTTAAACCAATGCAGCCCCGCACGTCGACCGAATCTTTTTCACTTCTTGTCTTTGGCGTGTTTGTCCAGGACCTTTCGCACGCCCTTATCCTGCGGGATGTCGATGGCGACTGGCCGCATGGCGGCCTCGATCCAGTCCTGCCCGCTCGCGCTATCGTCCTGCTTCGCGGTCGAGAACTGCTGGACGAGCACGCCAACCTCTGCGGCCGTCAGGTCGAGGCGCTGGCCGTAGAGCTCTTCTTGCTTCTCGATCATCGCCTTGCGCTTGGGGTCTGTGATCTTGACCCTGGGTGCCTTCTTGCCATCAGCCTTGCCATCAGCGAGCGCGTCTGTGGATGCTGCGTTCTTGCTGGCGGCCTCTTCGATCTCGATCGTCGCGAGCCGCTCGAGCGCCTGGTAATAACCGATGCGCGATTGAAGGTAGCGACCCCACAAGCGCTTGTAATCCTGCGCGACGGCCAGATCACCAGGAGAATCATTGGCATATCTGGCGGGGCCAGTTCCTGCCTTCCAGACATCCACTCGCCCGAAGTATTTCCCCCGACTCATCGGCTCCAGGATCGGCGTCCCGCTCGCCCACGTCGGATCTTGCGTCAACCGGTTGGAGTTCGAGACGAGCACCAGGTCCACGCGCACCTTCTGGCTCTCGAGATCTCCCAAAAAGGTCTGCACGCGCCCCACTCCATCGTTACTGAGCAAGACCACGAGGTCGACGTCCGCGGGGAGCGCATCGACCTGCTCGCGGTAAGCTTCGAGTGAATCGCGTATCTCCAGGCCGCGCGCCTCGTAATAGTCCTTGATCATGGGGCGCGACTTGGTCAGCCCGATAAAGGCGATCTTGTGGCCATCGCGCTCGACGATCTTCGCGCCAGCGAAGATCGGCTTCTTTGTCCTGGCGTCGAGCAAATTGGCCGAGATAAACGGGAACTTTGCCTTCTTCTCTAGCGCCTGCAAGCGCTCGATGCCCATCGCGAGATCCAGCTCTCCGACGTTGAAGACATCGGGAGGGAACTGGTTCATCGCCTCGATGACGGCGTCGGCGTACCCGTCTGCCGCGTCGCGCATGGCGGGCGCGCCCTCGCGCAACGAGCTGCTCTTGTAGAGCATGTCTCCGGCATCCACGAGGAAGGTCGCCTCTGGCGCGGGTTGGTCTGGCCCCCAGTACTTCGTGACGAGTGGTTTGCCAGGATCAGGATCTTTCGCCAGCGAGACCATCGTCGCGCGACGGTCGAGCCCGCCGAGTGGGTTGCGCTTGCAACCGCAATCCTCGCGCTCACCGTGGTTGTTCGCTGAGAACAGGATCGTGAAGTGCTCTGCGCCTTCGAGCGACGCGGGGCGATCTTTTTGGCCCTTGCTGCCGTTGCGTGACTTCTGATTCGCCGATGAAATGGCCAGCCTCGCGGCGTGGTCGAACGCCTTGCGCTGCGCGGTCCAGAGCTTGACCTTGGTCTGCGCGTAGGCCGCGCGATCCGAAGGTGTCAGCTCGCGCGCAGGTTCGTCAGGAACCTGCGTGGCGGCCGCATCCTGCGCAGAGGTGTCCGCGCCAGATGCTGTCGCGGAGGTCTTCTTGTCGCACGCGCCGAGCGCGAGCACGAGCGCCAAACACCCTATCCATCGTTCGATGCGAATCACTTGCACCCCTTGTCGAGCTCGGCCTGCGCGTCCTTGGCTGCCTCGCTGCGCTTGTACTCGGTGACCACGGCCTCGAAGAAGGGCTTGGCTTGCTCGCACTTGCCGAGCGCCTTGAACGCCTGCCCGATGCGCAACGCGGCGTCGGGGAAGCGCTTGGAGCGCGCGTGGTTCTGGATGATCTTTTGGTACTCGTAGATCGAGGTCACGTATTGCTTTTGCAAAAAGTAACTCTCGCCAGAGTAATAGATCGCGTCGGCGACGCGCGTGTCGTCGCTGTGACGCGAGATAAATGTCTCGAAGATCTTACGCGCGGCGCGGAAGTCACCCTCGGCGAGCTTCTGCTCGCCGAGCTTGAAGAGGTCGGTGGCGTTCTCGGGGAGGTTGGTCGAGGCGACCGCTCCCTGGAGCCTGAGGTCGACGTCCTCTTTAAAGATCTTGAGGTCCTGCTCCATCTTGAGCAGGCGGAAATCGAGCTCCTCGGACTCGCCGCGCAATCGATCGAGCTCGCGGCGCATCTCCTGGAGGTCGACGCCCGTCTCGGCGTCGTTCTTCTGGAGCGTCTCCTGGGCTTGCGCGATGAGCACCTTGAGCGCCTCGTTCTCCTTACGCGCCTGCGCGATCATCTCGGCCATGTTGGCCTCGCGCTCGCTCAGTGATTTTTGCATCACCTCTTGCTGGGCCTTGAGCGCCTCGATCTCGGTCTGCATCGCGTCACCCTGTTTCTTGGTGGTGAGGCAACCGGTGGTCAGCAAGAGCGTGGTGATGACGAGCAACAGCCCGTGTGGCATGATCGATCTCATCGACTTCATCTTATCCATTCCTGATAGGTCCTGTTCTCTCGATCCGCATCATAGTGTCATGGATCGGCAGAGCAATACACGCAACAAGCGTGATCACTCCCGCTCAAGGGAGCAACCACGCTCGTTGTGCGTCCATTTCAACCGCGCTCGCGCCAGCGCGCGAACAAATCACCTTCACTTGAAGGTGACCTCCACGCGGCGGTTCTGTCGGTGGCAGCTGTCGGGGTCCGACTCGCTGCAGGACATGCGCGGCATCTCTTCTCCATAGGAGATGCGGCTCATGTCGCCAGTGGGGATGCCCAGGCGGCGCATGTAATCATAAGCCTCCTTGGCGCGGCGCTCCCCGAGCGCGATGTTGTACTCCTCCGATCCTCGCTCGTCAGCGTGACCAGCGAGTTGAACCGAGCCGGAGCGCTCCTTGATGCAGGCGACGTTGGCCTTGAGGGCGTTTTGCGCCTCGGAGGAGAGCGACGAGGAGTCGTAGCTAAAGAAGACCGTCTCGAGTTGGCAGGCGGCCACGGGCGCATCCACGCACGCGTTGTTCTCGCACTTCTTGCCAGCGCCGCAGTCCGAATCCGCCGAGCACTCGTAGTCCGCCACGCAGCGGTTGGCCTCGCAGCGTTGATTGTCACCGCATTCGCCATCGCTCGAGCACTCGGGCTTGCAGCGGTTGGCCTCGCACTTCATCCCTTCGCCACACTCGGAGGCGCCGACGCAGTAACCCTCGATCTTCTCGCAGGCGCCCGCGTTGCACTCGAGGCTGGCGTCGCCGCAATCGGCGTCCTGGTAACATTGCTGGCAGAGGCCATTGACGCAAAAGAGCTTGTCGTCTTTCTTGCCTTGCTCGCTCTTCTGGCAATCTTCGTTGTCGTCACACTTGGGGTATTTTGGCCCACAAGCGCTGAGCGACATCACCAACAAACCGAGCGTGGCAGCCATCAAACAAGTCGTCCAACTTCTATGCATCCTTCCTTCCTTGTCCTGGTCCTGCACCAAATATCTCCACGACAAACCAGACAAACGGCCTGTCCCCCCAACTGGAGTTGAAATATCGAGCGAACCCGGTGGCTTCTCTTGCCAGGGGCTCCTCGAGGCGGAGGTCACTCTCATCCTGGGCAACCTATTGTCGCAGGCTTGCGCCGTCAAGAGCACTCCCCCAAGCAAGGCCCCAGGAAGATGCCCCGGCCTTCAAAAACAGTGATGGTCGCTTGCCACAAAACAGCTCTCGGGCTAAGGGCCATCAGAGCCAGCGAGGAACCTCTCCTCGCCCTGCACCACGCAGCAGACGAGGCGTTTTCAGATGACGAGTACTTTTGGCCTGGACCCGGCGCGCGCGAAGAAGATCCTGATCCTCGCCGCGCCCATTGTGATCGCGATGTTGACGCAAACCTCGATCAACATCGTCGATACGATCTTTGTCGGCAAACTCGACCCGAGCCGCAGCATCCCTGGGCAAGCCGCGCTCGGCTTTAGCCTCCCGCTGCTGTGGGCGTTCGGAGGATCGCTCGCGGCCATCGGCGTCGGCACGCAGGTCATGACCGCCAGACGTTGGGGCGCCGGGAAGCCAGAAGAGGCGGGAAAGACCATGCTCAACTCGGCGATCATCGCCACGCTGAGCGCCATCGTCATGTCCGTCATCGCCTGGTTCGCCATCCCCGACGCGTTTGGCTTCCTGACCACGAACCATGCCGTCACAGATGTCGGCATCCCCTACGCGCGCCTTCGCATCCTGGGGATCACATCGCTCGTGCTGACGACCGCCTACAAGGGCTTCTTCGATGGCCTGAGCAAGACGCGCGTGCACATGTACGCCGCGCTCGTGATGAACGCGGCAAACATTGTCCTCAACTACATCTTCATCTTTGGCATGGGGAGCATCCCCGCCATGTACGTCAGGGGCGCAGGTGTAGCGAGCTTGATCTCGACCTTTATCGGCCTCTTCATCGTGATCGGCTGGACGCTCGCGCCGAGCTATCGCGAGTTCAAGATCTATCGCCCCTCCAACATCGACCTCAAGACGATGTGGGAGTTGACCAAACTGAGCGTCCCGAGCGGCATGGCGCAGATCTTTATCATGAGCGGCGTGCTGATGTTTTTAAAGATCATCGCCGCGCTCGACGACCAGGCCGTCTCGAACATCCTGCACTCCCTGGGACACTACGCCAGCGATAGCCTCGCGCCAGCGCTCGCGCTCCAACAGGGGCTTGGCCAGACGCCCGCGATAGGAAACAGCGCGCTCGTCTATGACTGGGGCGCGACGATGCTCTCGAGCCGCCCTCCCCTGTTCACCACCGCCGCGAAGCTGATCATCGACCTGCTCTCGATCGGGTTCGTGACGACCATCGCGTTCGGCACCGCGACGGCCACGCTGGTGTCTCAATCGATGGGCAAGCGCAACTTCCAGCTCGCCAGTGATTATGGCTGGGACTCGGTCAAGATGGGGATGTACTTCTATGGCGCGCTGGGGCTCATCGTGGTGGCTTTCCCGATGCAGTTCCTCGACTTCTTGAGCGATGATCATCAGGTCATGGCCGCGGCCGTCCCAGGGCTTCGCATCATGGCGAGCCTGCAAATGTTTATCGCCATGGCGCTCGTGCTAACGCAGGCGCTCTTTGGCGCTGGCGCCACGCGCTTCGTGATGATCGTCGAGTTCATCCTTCATGGCATCTGCCTCGCGCCGCTCGCGTTCCTCTTTGCCATGGTGCTCGACTTCGGGTTCCTCGGCGTCTGGCTCTCCGGCACGCTCTACGTCTTCCTGCTGGCCATGGTCATGGGGATCAAGTTCTGGCGCGGCAGCTGGACGAGCATCGAGGTCTGATGCGCCGAAGCGGCGCGCAAAAAGAAGCCGCCGAGATTTTTTCGTGAAAGGAGGAGACGAGCGATCCTCGTGCGAAAAAATCTCGGCGGCTTCTTTTTGCTCAGGCACCAAACGTCGAAGGTTCTCCTGCCTCGACTCAATAGTAGATCTCGGCGCGGATGGCGCGGTGGTCCGAATAGTTTGCGGGATGATCACTTCCATAGACGCTCTTTGCCGCTGCGTCTGCTGCGTCGAAGGCGATCGTGTTCGCGCGACGCATCCTGGCGCGACACCTGTCCCCATCTTGCGCGAACAGGAAATCGATCCTGGCTCGGGCGGTGGTGTGATTGTCCTGGAGGCACCTCTTGAGGTTGCCGCTCTTCTGCTTGCAATCATGGAAGATCGCGTCGCGGTAATTCAGGCGACCACCATTGACCTCGCCGTTGACCTCCTTGAACCACGCCTTGTAGTTGTTGCTCGAGTTCAGGTCGCTCTCATTGAGGTCGCCGCCAAAGATGGTCAGGTCCGCGCGATAAGCGCTCTCGTGGAGCTTGCGGTTTGCCTCGCGCACGTTCTTGAGCGCGCAGGCAGGATCAGGCCCCGTGCCTTGCGCCGTCGACCAGTGAAGCGAAGCCACCGTGACCGTCTTTTTGGCAACCCTGTCATAGAACTTCGAGACCACGTTCTTGGTCCTCGCCTGGAAGTTGCGACGGCACCCTCCATTGCGAAACGCCCACGACTGCCAGACATGCCTGGAGCCTCGAGGCTCCAGGCGCGCGGTTCGATAGATAATGCCGTTTGTCTGGTAAGCCTTGGGAGGCCCACACGGCGTGCGCTGCCTGGAAGGCTGGTTCTCCGAGAGAAACCCTGCGTACTTGCCAGGGAGCGTGCGGTTCATCTCGGCGATCAACACATCGAGCTGCTGCCTGTTCGAGATCTGCTGCACGAGGAACACATCAGGCGCAGGCTTGACCGTCTTCATGTACGCGATCAGGTCCTGCCAATCCCCGGGACATTGCTCTGTGGGCGTCTCGAGGTTCTCGATGTTGTTGACGTAAACCTGCAAGAACTTCGGGTTGTCGTTGAGCGCGCCGCGTTGTGAGACCCGCGGAGGAGACCTGTCCTGTCCGGCGCAAGGATCGACCGGAGGTGTTGTGCCCTGATCCCTTTCGGGCTCCTGGCCCATATCCTCCACCGAGGATGCGTTCATATCGATGGAGTTCATATCGAGCGCGACGTCAAGGTCACCGCTCGACGCCAGATCGAATGCGGCGGACATATCGAAAGGTGTGGGCGACGCATCCATGTCCTGTGCGCCGAGGTCGATGAATGCGCCAAGATCATCAGCGCTACCGACATCGCTGTCCCGCTCATCGCCCAGATCCCAGGAACCGGTTTCGCCAGGGAGAGTGACGAGGATACTGTCGGGGCCACAGCCAGCGATCGTGCTCACGAGCGCGACAAACAACAACGCTGTCTTCAGAACCCCTTTCATCTCCCCAAACCTCGTATCAAAAGGCGCTAACCGAACAGCGAGAGGTCCCGAACGCGAAACCATCCCGTCACGCTAAAGCGCCTGGCATGTGCGGGTAAGACCTCATGATAGTAGTCTTCGCTCAGGAAAGCGACCAGCGTTCCGAACCGGGGTTCGATGTCGACAAAAGGCCCCTCGGGGTCCCACGCACCCTGTGATGCGGGCGTCGTCCACAACCTCAACTCACCGCCATCACCAGGGCGCCACTCCGGGTTCAAGTAGAGCACCGTCGAGACCTTGCGTTCGCGCGCGTTGGCGAACACATCCAGGTGGCGCCTGTAGAACGAGCCGATGGGATACACCGCCAGGTGCCCTTCCCAACGCGCCAACCCCATAAACGTCTCGAGGTTGATCTGCGCGCGCACATCGTCCAGGAAACCAAGATACCCCTGCTGGGGTGCGCTCGGCGCGTGTTCGTCGATCCAGTGAATGCGATCCGAGCGCACCGAGAGCGCGAGCTTGCGCTCGTCGCCCGTGCCAACGCGCGCGACGTCATACTCGTCCTGCTCGTAGAGGCAGCGCGCCTCTTGTGAGAGCGCTTCGAGCAGCACCGCATCCAGCGCATTCTCGATGACAGCGAAGCCACGCTCTGCCAACTGTCGCGCGATATGCGCCGCGCGATCCTCTCTCGTGACCGTGTCGAAACCAGCATGAACAGCGTTCGAACGCATGATGTCACCTCTTTTTGCGACCTCGGCTCCACGAGCCGACCAGGTTTTCGCGTCGTGTGGCTCGTAAAGATTCGTAGCTCGCGAAGTCGCGAATATCGGCGCGACGTGTGAGGGGGCGAGCGAAAAAGAACTGGCACACCTCCTTTTTTTGGACGCGAAGGAATGCTCGCGTGGGAAAGCCCTGTTACTCGCCATCCCCGGCCCGAGCCCTTGATGACAGGAGCACCATGAGCACACCGATCCCGACAAGACCTTACCTCGAACAGGAAGCGGACTGGCCCCAGGAGGGGAGACACATCCTGGCGCACCACGACGAGGAGACGATCGTCGTCTACCAGGCGTACAAACCCTCGATCGGAAACTACGCGATAGAACATGGCAGCAAGCTCGGCGGCGCGGGGCTGAACCCGGATCGCATGAGCTGGATCAAGCCAAACTTCCTCTGGATGATGTACCGCTCCGGTTGGGGAACAAAGACCGACCAGGAGGTCACGCTCGGGCTTCGTCTGCGCCGCAGCTTCTTTGACGAGCTCCTGGAAAAGGCGGTCGCGTCCTCGTTCCACGCCTCGACCTTCGAGACAAAGGAGGAGTGGCAGGAGGCGATGAAGACCTCCGTGGTGCGCCTACAATGGGACCCGGATCACGCGCCAAATGGTGCCAAGGTCAAGCGCCGCGCCATTCAACTCGGCTTGCGTGACAGCGCATGGCACCGCCTCATCGATGGAGAGATCCTCGAGGTGCTCGACATGCGCGCATTTGTCGAAGAACAACGCTTGCTCCTGTTGCAAAAGGGCAACGATGCGATTCACACTCCGAGCGAGCATGTCTACATCCCCGAGTCCCCGCTGGCGCGAAGCAACGTCAAGTTGGGTGACCCTCCCACAAAGTAAGGCCCAGAGATGAACACGCCCTCCGCTTCCGATCGCATCTACGGGACCTTGCTCGGGTTGGCGATGGGGGACGCCTTCGGCGCCCCGTTTGAAGGAGGGCCGATCGAGCGCCTGGTCTGGGCGCTGATCGGCAAGACGCGTGATCGCAAGCGGCGATGGACCGATGACACTCAGATGAGCCTCGATCTGGCGGCCTCGCTCATCGCACATGGAAAACTCGACCCGGATGATGCCGCGCGACGCTTTGCCAAAAGCTACAGGTGGAGCCGCGGCTATGGACCCGCCGCCGCCAAGACGCTCGTGAAGATTGGCAAAGGCGTCCCCTGGCAAGAGGCAAACCGCGCCACCTACAAGGAGGGTTCGCTCGGAAATGGAGGCGCCATGCGCGCGCCCATTCTGGGTGTCTTCTTCGCGAGCGAGCGGGACAAACTGGTCGAAGCAGCACAGGTCGGCGCATCGATCACGCACGCGCATCCGCTCGGTGTCGACGCCTCGGTGATGATCGCGATCGCGACCGCCGAGGCGTTCCGGGGCGCACCGAAAGCGCAGATCATCGATGCCGCGAGCGAGGATCGCCACCTCGACATGCGCACACCGCTCGCCCACATCAGCGCGCTCCTCGACGCCCGCTCGACTCCAAACGCCAGTGATTTACAAAACGAGGTCGGCGTCGGCATGCTCGCGAACGAATCCCCTATCACAGCGCTCTATGCCGCGTGCGCCTACCTGGAAAAGGACTACGAGGAGATGTTCGCGTTCCTGACCTCCTGTGGCGGAGACGTCGACACGATGTGTGCCATCGCGGGCGCCATCTGGGGCTCCGCGCGAGGCGCATCGGCGCTCCCCAAAGCATGGCTCGACGACCTCGAGGGAGTCGAACTGCTGACATCCACCGCAGATCAGCTCGTCGAAGTGATCACGGCGAGGGGATCTGCGCCAGAATGACCGCATCGAGCTCGCGCCATCGCGCCCTGTCTGTACGCGACGTCAACAGCGCGAGCATCGGCTGGCGCTGCTCCTGGAGGTTGGCGTAAAAGCGCGCGCGAGACCCTGGAGCCACCGCATAAAGCATGGCGATATCCTCGAGCGTTGGCCCCGCGCCCACGGTGACATCATCGGTGAACGCCACCTCGTTTGCCTCCATGTAAGCAGCGAGCAGCTCGGGACGATTCGCCGCGCTGTTGCTCGTCATCGGCCCGAGCAAATTCGAGAGCCCCGTCGACAGGTAGATAAACGTCGTCGTCGTCGACGAGATCCAACACTCTCGCTTGAGCGGGTTCTTGCAGCCGAGATCCTCGATCTGGGGCTGCGCCGATGCCTCGGAGACGCAAAGGAAGGTAAGGCAAACGGCAGAGAGGAGCGCTTTTGTGATCATGCGCATGGCATACTCCACAAGAAAATGAGCACCGAATTGATCTCCACCTTGCAACGCCACAAGCAAACACGAATCCTCTCCGAAAGTCCAGCGTGGCGACCTCGCCAACGTATCCCCCACTCGAGGCTCGCTCGCTGCGTGCACGCGCGCTCGAAATTCGCTAGGCTTGCGACGCTGCAACCACTCCCTCGATGAGGCACGCCCGGCAACGTGAAGAGCCAAAACCACATCCTCGCCGCCCCGCTGCTCGCGCTGATTCTCGCGGGTTGCTTCGGGCAGATCGAGCCAGATCCACTGGTCGATGATGATGGCAACATCATCCCCGTGCCAGGTCCCTACGAGGACTGGCTGCGCATCGTCGAGATCTCCCCGAAGCCTGGCCCAAACATCCGCCTCGAAGCGCGGCCGACGTTCGCCATCCGGTTCAACCAGTACCTCGACGATGACTCGTTCAAGAGCTACCAGACCGCATCATTGCGGTCTGGAGGGCTCGGTATCGGCGGCACCCAGACCTACATGATGACGACCAAGACGTTGCTGTGGGAGGCGCGAAGTGACCTCGAGCCAGGCTTCGAGTACACGTTTCAGGTGGGGTTGGGAGGATTGCGCAGCGTCACGGACTCACCGCGCATCCCCGAGGAGCAGGTCTCGAGGATCTACCTCGCAGAGGATGCCGACGAGATCCCCGAAGATGGCGAGGAGCTCGAGGTCGTCACGCACGCGCTGGAGCTCTCTCGCGATCCTGTCGCGTTTGAAGAGGTCGCGGACCTGTTCGATGAGAAAGGGTGCTACACCTGTCATGGTCAGGCGCAGTGGCCATTCCTGACGGACCTGACGCGCGAGGGACTCGTCGGCGCCAGATCCACACAGCGCGACCTCTTCCTCGTGCGACCGAGCGACCCGACAGACTCGTATCTGATGCACAAGCTCCTGCCGGATTATCCGGTGCGCGAAGGCACCATGCAGCCTCCGCCCTGGTCAGAGACAGGACCGCCCCTGACCACCGAAGAGCTCTGGCTCGTGGAACGGTGGATCAGGGGCGGCGCCAACTGATACAGATCGCGGGAGGTTTCGGGCTTACTTGCCCTCTTCCTTTGCCTCGCCCTCTTTCTTCTCGCCACCTTCAGCGAGCAGGTTGTCGACGTAGGCCGAGATCGCCTCGACGCTCTTGTCACCAAGGTAACGCTTGCCATTGATATAGAGCGAAGGTGTGCCCTCGAGCTGAGCGGTCTTGCCTTCAGCCATGTCTTTCTTGACCTGAGCGGCGATCGTGGGGCTCTCGAAATCCTCGACGAACTTGTTCATGTTCAGGCCGAGCTGCTGGGCGAAGTTCTTGAGCTTCGCGCGCGAGAGCGCCGTCTGGTTCTTGAAGATGAGATCGTGCATCGGCCAGAACTTGCCTTGCTGGTGCGCAGCGAGCGCAGCCTGCGCGGCGGCCTCTGCCTGAGGGTGCATCGGGAGCGGGTAGTTCTTGTAGTAGAAGGCGATCTTGTCGCCGTACTTGTCCGAGACGTCCTTCATGATCGGGACGACGAGCTTGCAGTGAGGACACTGGAAGTCGGCGAACTCGACGAGCACGACCTTTGCGTCGGGGTTGCCGCGGTAAGGCGTGCTCTCGAGGTCGAAGCTGTACGACTTCTTGACCCCTTCGACATACTTGGCGACGTTGTTGAGGATGTCGGTCTGGCTCTCCCCTTTCTGAACGCCCTCGGCGATCACGACCATGGAGTAAGCGGCGGTGGGGCACTGCGTCTCTTTCTTGCTCAGGCACTCGTGCAAGCTAACGGTGCTCCCCTCACAGGGACAAAGCTCGGCCTTCGCGATCGAGACGAGCTTTGCGCGCTCTTTCGAAGAGAACTGCGAGAGGTTCATCTCGGGATAAACATCGGGAGGGACCTCGTCCCCTTTTGGCTCGCTGGCCTTGTCGCCCTCTTTATCCATCGAGGGGGACTTGCTCGCGCCAGCCTTGTCGCCCGGCGAGTTCGCCTCTGCGCCCTCTTCACCCTTCTTCTCTTTGTCGCAGCTCGCGCCCGTGGCGATCGTCAAGCTCAACGCCATGAGCAAGAGGATCATGCGACGCACCAACTTGTTTCGGGTCACGGTTTCCATATCACTTCGTTTGTTTTCGAGGTCGTGAAATGCGCCAGGCTCTGATGATTGGACTGGCAAGGTCGTGATGCGACGGCAGCTATAAGAACTACCTCATAAGCATCCGCATCAAGTTCAAGCATGCAAGACGGTCAGAATCTCCCCGACCGGTCAAAGCGCGACCATTCAACGCGATCCCCCCGCACGCGTCAAGAGCACATGCCGCATCCCCCGGAAAGCGATGGGACAGGAAATAGATGGTGGAGGGTGTCGCGTTGACCAACTCGCACGCCGATGCCGCACAAGGCTTGTGACATCGGTTGGATTTTCCTATATCCGAGGGGCCGCTTCGCTGCCATGGCCCCTCTGACTCGATCCATCAAGAGGAGACGTCATGACGACGACGACCACAACGACCACGACAGAGACGACCACGACCGCATACGTTCAAGACTTCGCGATAAGATACAAAAAGAGGCGACGCGCCTCGTAGAACCAGCCAGGAGCACCATGTCTCAGGAAAACGCCAACCAAGAAGCCGAACAACTCTGGCGCATCAGACACTCCGCCGCTCACGTGATGGCGACCGCCATCCAGGAGATGTTCCCCGACGCCAAATTCGCAATCGGCCCCCCCATCCAGGACGGTTTCTACTACGACTTCGACTTGCCGCGCCCTCTCTCGACCGAGGATCTCGAGGAGATCGAGAAGCGCATGAAGAAAGTCGTCAAGGAGAACCTAAAGTTCGAACGCGAGCAGTGGAGCAAGGACAAGGCGCGCGAGTTCTTCGCCGACCAGCCCTACAAGCTCGAGCTCATCGACGGCATCGAGGATGAAGAGGTCTCCATCTATATCAATGGCCCCTTCACCGACCTGTGCGCCGGTCCGCACGTGCCGCGCACCAAGCAATGCAAGCACTTCAAGCTGACCAAGGTCGCTGGCGCATACTGGCGCGGGGACGAGAAGCGCCCCATGCTCCAGCGCATCTACGGCACCGCGTGGAAGACCCGCGACGAGCTCGACGATTACCTCCACATGCTCGAGGAGGCGAAGCGCCGCGACCACCGCAGGCTCGCACGCGAGCTCGAGTTGTTCGACTTCAACAAGCTGGCGCCTGGCCAGATCTTCTGGAAGCCCAAGGGGTGGACCGCCTACCGCGAGCTCCAGAACTACTTCCGCGAGCTCGAGCAGGCTCACGGCTACATCGAGATCTGCAACCCGATCCTCTACAACAAGGAGTTGTTCGAGAAGTCGGGCCACTGGGAGCACTACAAGGAGAACATGTTCATCCTCCAGAATGGTGACGAGACCCACTGTCTCAAGCCGATGAACTGTCCTGACACCATGGTGTTCTTTGGCAGCCGCAAGCGCTCGTACCGCGAGCTGCCGATGCGCGTCGCGGAGTTCGGGATGCTGCACAGGAACGAGCTCGCAGGCGCGCTCTCGGGCGCGACCCGCGTGCGTCAGTTCTGCCAGGATGACGCGCACATCTTCGCGACCGAGGATCAAATCAATGGCGAGATCGCGCTGATGCTCGAGCTCGTCGACAAGACCTACGGGCTGTTTGGCGTGGATTACCACCTCGAGTTCTCGACCAGACCCGAGGACTTCATGGGCGAGGTCGCGCAATGGGATAGCGCCGAGGCTGCGCTCAAGACCGCGCTCGATGCGAGCGGCCGCGAGTACAAGATCAACGAAGGCGACGGCGCCTTCTACGGCCCGAAGATCGACATCCACCTGCGCGATGGCCTGGGTCGCTCGTGGCAATGCGCGACCATCCAGCTCGACTTCCAACTGCCGCAGCGCTTCGAGCTCAAGTACACCGACTCGGATAACGTGGAGAAGACCCCGATCGTGATCCACCGCGCGATCGCCGGGAGCCTCGAGCGCTTCTTCGCCATCCTCGTCGAGCACTTCGCGGGCGCGTTCCCCACCTGGATGGCGCCCGTGCAAGCGAGGATCATGACCATCACCGACGACCAGGCAGACTACGCCTGGGAGGTCGCCGGGAAGCTCAAGGCCGCAGGCATTCGCGTCGAGGTCGATGATCGCGGCGAGAAGGTGAACAAGAAGATCGCCGAGGCGGAGGTCGCAAAGATCCCGTACATGGCAGTCATCGGTGGACGCGAGGCGGAGAATGGAAACGTCGCGCTGCGCACCTACGCCGAAGGCCGCCGTGGCGTGGTCAGCGTCGAGGAGTTTGTCAGCGAGATGGTCGAGAAGATCTCGACCCGCGCGCTCGACGCCAAGGTCCTCGAGAACCGCCTCGCGCAACGTCAAGCAGAGCTTGGCGATGAGGACGCGGGTGAAGAAATGGAGGATCGCGGCTACTGATTCGCCGCGTTTCTACAAGCCATTTTGACGAACGAGAAGGCGCCGGGTGATTCTCACCCGGCGCCTTCTTTTTGCCTCGCGGTGTGGTGTTGCCTTTAGCGCTCACAAGCCGTCGAGACCTCGACGACACCAAAGGACTCTGTGTGCTCCGACCAGTCGATGTAATCAGGCGGCGTGCCTGTCACGACGAGGTCTTCACCTGCGGCAAACCAGAGGCGCGCCCTCCCCTCTCCATCGAGCACGATCGCTGGCGCGCGAACCTCGCGCTCGTACCACTGCCCAGGCTCTCTGGCGACGATATCGACGGCGACCTCCTCGAAGGAGATCCCATCCTCGCTCGCGGCCAGCGAGATGGAGTCCTGCTCGAACCCATTGGGATCAGGATCTCTGTCGGGATCATCGGGGTACTTTGGCCATTGCACGACATCATGCGCCAGGTAAATCACGCCGTCAGCAGCCTGAGCGACCGCGGGCGTCGAGAGCCCGCGAAAACCATAGGTGTCATCCTCGATGTAAGCCTCGGACAGCGACCAGACGGGCTCGCGGTTGCCAGAGGCGTCGGTGTGATGTGTGAACGATGAACCATCCTCGCTCGTGGCGAGCAAGATCGCGAACTGCCCGCGCACATCCGCGCTCCCACCGGCGCTCACGTAGTAGAGCTTGATCTCATCCGCGCTCGCGTCGTAGAGCGCGCCCGGTTCTGCCACCGTGTAAACGCCCCAGTCCGACCCCGTCGCGGTGGTGATGACCGGGTTTGCAGGATCTCGCGTCCAGGTGATCCCATCCATGGAGGTCGCGTGCCCGATCGCGTAGACGCCAGCGGGCTCCTCCCTGTCAGTCCCCGAGTAATAGAGGTGGTAGAGGCCATTCTTGTCACGCACCACAGATGGAGTCTCGACCTTGACCGAATCCCATGCGCCCTCCTCTCCCGGAACAAACACAGGCGCGCTGTCGAGGTTCCACGTGAGCCCATCCGGCGATGTCGCGCGGTAAAGGCGCACCTTGTGGTCGGTCACCGAGGCACGCGCGATGCCACCGCTAAGCCACATGACGTATCCCGAGCTGTCATCGCCAAGGATCGTCGGATCGTTCCAGAGCACATCATCGAGGGTTGCCCCATAAAGAAACGCTGGCACAGGCTCACCAGCCCCCGAGAAGGCCAACGCACACCGCGTCTGACATCGCTCACCGCCACGACCGAGCGCACAGACGCAGGCGCCTTGCTGACACCTCCCACCATGTACGCATGTGATCGCATCGCACGGATCAGCGGGCGCCATATCCTCGCTCATATCCTCGCTCATATCCTCGATATCACCCCCGAGATCCACGCGCGTGTCGAGATCCTGTGAGGAGGACATGTCCTCGCCAGCGGTGCTCATATCTCGAGCGCCCATGTCATCGTAGAGAATCACTGGCGGGGTTGTTTCAACGGGTTGCGGAGGCTCCTTTCCGCAAGCCACGAGCGAAGACGCGAGCAAAAGCAGACAAAAGTAATGACGTATGGACACTTTATCCTCTTCGCCAGTGTTCGGAACGTTCGCGGCAGAAGTCACTTTGACACGGTCGCGAGTGCCAAGGCTCAGTCGATGCGCACGTAAAACTCACCGCCAAAGACGATGGACTCGATCTGGCCTCGCGCGGCTTCGATCGAGAGCTCCTGCACGCCATACGGACAATCAGGACCGCTCTCGAGAATGTCGCCGTCGATGTTCAGGCTCCACGAGACGTTGGCTGCGTTGGTCCAGGTCAACGCGCCTTCGCTCTCGGTAATGGTGACCCGATGCCAGTCGTTTTGAACGGGGGTGCGCTCGTAGCGCCCGGCGATCTCATCAGGAGAGAACTGATTTGCGCCCACGAAGTCAGGCGCGTCGAGCCCTTCCGCGAGGCTGGGCGTCGCGGTGAGGAAGCGCTTGTTGATCGACTCGTAGTAGTAATCGGGCTCGAACCTCCCGACGAAATCAGCGGGCCATGTGCTGCGATCAAACCACTGATGCCCGCTCTCCTCGAGCGCGAACTCGGGCCAGGTGCGGTAGAGGTGGTGCATGAACTCGTGCTGAAACCATTGAGGATGGTAAGCGCGCACCTCGGCTTCGAGCCAATCCCCCGTGCCCATGTGTTCGGGCTTCTTTGTGAACCAGAGATCATCGGACAGGATAAGCGGTCGCCCATCAGGAGATAACCCCATACCACCCGTGATCGGATGGCGGCCAAGCTCGCTCTCGGTGTGCCGGATGCCGGAGGGGGCAACGATCCACCAGATGTCGGTTTCATCGGCAATGCTCGAGGGCACCTTGCTGACCATATCCGCGGAGTCCGCGTAGCTGCTGATAAAGTCAGGCTGCTGCGTGAAGTCGGTCGTGGTGCAGTCCTCGAGCACGTAGATGCGCAGGTCGAGGCGACGGCCACCAGTGATTGCCTCGATCCACTTGCGAAACAACCCCGTCGCGAGGAAGAGGCGTCGGGCATCATCGGCGAGGATCTCTGGACGAAGCGTGAGGCGCTCCATCGTGGGTGTTGCGCCTTCGGGTTGTGGGATGCGCGCGTCCGTGCATGTGGCCACCACGCCAGTCATGATCAGGGGCTCCAGACCGGGGGTCGCAGGGATCTCATCGATGTGCTCGATCATCCTCATGCCATAGTAGCCAACGGGGCTGCCGACATTCGAGCCAGCGGTTCCACCGAAGGGCCACCCCGCGTCTCCCTGGGGTCGCTTCGCGAAGATGGCATCGACGCGCTCGATCGCGGCGGCGCGGTTATTTGCGATCAGATCATCCTCGGCAAAGAGGAGCGCTTCGAACGCGTCGACATCCTCTCGCGGGAAGGTCTCACGCGCGCCGTAGGTTGCGTAAAACTCGGCGAGCTGCGCGGCGGTGTCGTGGCGATGGCCAGGATCGAGGATGAGGTTGTCAGGGGGAGACACCATGCCCATATCAACCTCCCCTCCCGCGTCGGGCATATCACGTGTCTGGCGCATATCTTCGGGTGGCATGTCCTCCTGCGGCGAGAACATATCATCGGGGCCTTGCTCCATATCGACGACGGCGTCAGACATGTCGGGGAGAGGCGTGGCCATGTCATCGGGGAGGATCACTGGCGGGGTTGTTTCAACGGGCTGCGGGGGTTCCTTTCCGCAAGCTACGAGCAAAAATGCGAGCAAGCAGACAAAACGACGCATAAAATAACTCCCTGTGCCGGTGATTGTGAGAATTACACCAGAGCGTGGGCTATTTTGACACCCTCTCTCGGTGACATCAATAACGCCGAGATGTGCAAGGTGACCAGGGCGAGTCGCGGTGGTCCTCGAAAGCATGCGCGAAAAAAGAAGGGGCGCGGTGATTCTCACCGCGCCCCTCTGCTGCTTCTGGCACCGCTCGCGTTACAGATCGAGCGCACGCACCAAAAACGACGCCATCTGGTCGCGCTTGACGTTCGCGTCAGGGCAATACTTGCGCGTGCCGCATCCCTGCGTGACGCCAGCTTCGGCCATGCGGTTGATGGCGTCCTCGAAGATGTTGCCGTTGTCGTCGTCGAAGTGATCCCTTGTCGCGGGAGGCAAGTTCAAGGCGCGGGTCAGAAAGGCGGCCATCTGTGCGCGCGAGAGCGTGTCGTCACCGCAATACTTCGTGCCGCCGCAGCCGCGCGTGATGCCGGACTCGGCCATGGCGTTTGCCGCGCGCTCGTACCACTGGCCATCATCGTCGGTGAAGTGATCCTTGCTGCCAGCGGGGAGATCGAAGGCGCGCGTCAGGAAGACGGCCATTTGTGCACGGGTCACGTCCTTGGAGGGACAGTATTTCGGAGCGTCGCCGCCGCCACAACCTCTCGTGATATCTGCGCGCGCGATCTTCTCGATGTTCTGTTCGTGAATGTTGCCATCGTCGTCGGCAAACATCCCATCGTAGACCACGGGGTCTGGTTGTTTGGCGCCGATGTTTGCCTTCAAGATCTCTGGCGCGTCCTGAATGGAGCCCTCGAAGCAACGCTTCGAGGAGCGCGCGCTGTCCCAGGTTGCGCGCGAGAAGATGTCTCCAGAGGATGCCCACTGCATGTAATCGCGGCTCTCCTTGACGTGGCTGAGCCCGAAGGAGTGACCGAGCTCGTGCGCGCCAGCTTGCGCGATCCAGGCCGTGGAGGAGTTGCCGATCTTGTAGACAAAGGCGATATCACTGGCGTTGGTGTTGCCGCAATTGAGCGGCGCGACGCCGTGGTTGGGGCCGCTCGATGGCGAGATGATCAGCATCGTGTAGGGACCAGAGGATGGCCTGCTGGTGGTGAACTCGATGTTGTAATCCTCGAATCCTTTTCGCAGATCGCGCATGATCGACTCGCGCTGGCTGCTGCTCCCCGCGTACTTCGCGAACGTCTTGCTCGAGCCGCCAAAGTGCGCGCCGATGGCCCAGGAACGATTCGATGGAGCATCCGAGCAGTAGTTGTCGCAGTCCTTGATCGTGATGCCGTTGAAGTTCACATACACGACTTGCTTGCTCGTCGTCGCGAGCTCGGGCTGCTCGTCGATATGCGCAGGGATCACGAGCACCTGATCGTCGAAGTCATGGATCTCGACCTCACCGGGAGCGCACCCCGCCATCACGAGCAACGAGACAAAGACACACCAACGCTTCCACATACAATCCCCCCACTGACGTTTACTTTCACGAGGTCAGGTTCGAACTCCCCGCAATCAAAGACCTACCCCATCTTTGCCCGGACGTCCAGTGGTCAGACCAGCTTACAGGAGAGGACAGATGAACGGTGCGCATCGCCGAGCAACCGAGGGGGCTGAAAAACTTTGATCGCAG
>JAYZVO010000031.1:0-13647 GCA_036155555.1 Myxococcota bacterium | reverse complement strand
TTCATCTATTTTTCGTGGCCCCTTTAAGCACTGTGGTCGGGACACAAAAAAACACCCGCCCTTTGGCGTGGTTTTTTTTTTTTTCCGCCACCACTCAGACATCAACCGTTACCCGTTTCGGTACCTGGTGGGCTGTAGTCCTGGATCACGCCGTTGCCTACACCAGAGCTATCCGCGCGCTCTTCCAATGGTGCTTGCTCGGTCGCTTCTTTCGAGCCGTTACCAACATTCCCCCCGCTCCCTTCTGTTGCGTATGTTGTTCCCGTCATGAATGAGACCAATAGAACAAAGGACACCAACAGTTTTTTCATCGCAACCTCCTGACGCCGTGTAGCGTTACCGACCGTTTACAAGTCATAAGCTCGGTGGAACTGACTTCCAGCTAGAGCAATGACATATTGCATAACACTCGATGCACAGGAGGATATTCTTCGCCCCCGAGATGAAGCTCGGTCGAACACTCGAGGAGTGACAAATCAACAAAGACTTTTGTGGAGGGCAAGAAACGCAAAAAGCACCGCTTATTAAGCGGTGCTTTTTGAAGTAGGCACGGGCGGGATTGAACCGCCGACCCCTACCGTGTCAGGGTAGTGCTCTCCCACTGAGCTACGTGCCTGTGTGTTTGTTGACGGTGTGGGTTCCGTCCAACAGGAAGGAGAAGATACGGATGTGGGTGGATGCTGTCAACAGCTTTTTTGGCGCACTTGACGATTTTTGCGACGTTTGAAGAAGAAGTGTGGAAAGTCAAGGAGTTGGGGTCTGTGATATCCTCTTCGAAGCGTGTGAAGAGGGAAGATTTGTGGTGAAGGGTGGTGTTATTCGAGGTGTCTTTTCTTTGTAGGAGGTCGGGATGACCACGCGCGTCGGTTTGGTTTTGCTGCTCCTGGCGTCGGGTTTGGCGATCGGGTGCTTTGCTGAGAGCAATGAGGGTTCGCCCGCGGCGAAGGCTCGTGGGGCGAGTGATGTTGTTGTCGCGGTGGAGGGCTTTGGGGAACAACCTGTGTTGCCCGAGGCTTCGAGGGGGGTGGAGTTTTCCTCCAAGACACAGCCTGAACCTGCGCCAACACCTGCACCAGAGAAAGACGCGCCCGAACCTGCACCGCCCGAGCCTCCGGGGACAGACGCGTTGCTCGATCCACCCCACCATGATGACGTCCTGGAGGTGTGTGATCGCGTTATCAAGGAGGCGATGGTCGGCAGCTTCGAGGGTGAGGGAGATGGGCTGATTCGAACGCACGCTGCGCCAAAAGAACTCTATGATGTACCCAATGAGAACATCGCCTACCGAACAAGAACGAGCACGAAGGCAAACATCTGGCGGCTCGAGTACGACATCTACACAGGAGATTGTCGCCACGCCTACAACTATGCGACGGTCCACTTCGCCGAGTTGGAGGATGCGCCAGCGCGTTCTGGGGAGTGGCGCATCCGAAAGAATGATGAGGAGTACGCCGAACGCGCGACGCTCGAGATCGATGGCGTGCGTGCGGTGATCGCGCAAGACACCGGGCTCGAAGACGAGCACGGGATGAAGCGCGCGGCCAGGGCATGCGCCGAGGCGCTAGCGGCTGCAATCCATGGGGAGAAGTGATCGTTTCTTGATCGCTCGGGGGCTTTGCTGATGCCTCGATTCGCGAGACAGTGTGCGTCCCTCGGGGGCAGCAAGCGAAGAGAGGTCAAGGATGCAAAAATCACTCGGGTTCGGGCTCGAGCAGGTCCAGCTGGCGACATTTCTGGGACGAAGCGCCAGCGAGCGAGAACAGCTCGAGAGGATCATGCGCGCCAAGCGCGCCATCGATGACGCACCGCAGGAGATCCTCTCGCTCGAGGATATGGCGAACGCGGCCTGCTATGCCCCCACGCACTTCCACAAGCTCTTTAAACGCGAGCTCGGGTTAACACCGCATCAGTACCTGACAAGGCGCAGGCTGGAGCTCGCGCGAGAGCTGCTGCTGACCACCCCGATGGAGATCACGGACATCTGCTTGACGGTCGGCTTCCAGAGCCTCGGCTCGTTCAGCACGCTCTTTCGCAAACACACCGGATGCTCGCCGAGCCGCTATCGAAGGCGCTACTTCAGTATCGGCTGGGAGCCCTCCCCCGCGCGCATTCCATGGTGCTTTCTGCGACGCGCGCAAAATTAACTGAACAAAAAACCAGACAAACACAAGATTCGAGAAGTCTGCGGCGCGCGACTTTGGCAGGGTGGTTTTGTCAACGCGAGGCGTTGGCGCAAAAACATACTCCCCCAAGTTTACCATGGAGGTTCTCATGTCCGCTCTCACCGCCCTGTCGCACGCTGTCATCTATGTTCTGGATCAAGACGAAGCGATCGCGTTTTATACGGAAAAGCTTGGCCTCGAGGTGCGCACGGATCAACACCTGGAAGGGTTTCGCTGGGTCACGCTCGGCACGAGCCAACAGCCCGACCTCGAGCTCACGCTGATGGACCCGACCAAAATCCATGACCAGGAGACGGCAGCAAAGATCATCGACCTGGTCAAAGCGGGCGCGCTCGGCGCTGGCGTCTGGCGCACCGAGGATTGTCACGCGACCTACGAAGCGTTCAAGGCCAAAGGGGTCGAGTTCCGCGAGCCCCCGACCGAGCGCCCCTATGGGATCGAGGCGATGTTCTCCGACAACTCGGGCAACTGGTACAGCTTGACGCAACCCTACGGGAACTGAGCGCTGGCGCGGGCGCGATGCTCGAGGCATCGCGCACTTTGCCTCGACGAAAGAGAGGAGGGTGAGTGATTTTTACTCATTTGAGGCAAAAACCCTCACCCTCCGCTCTTCTTTTTTCCTCACTGGAAACGACCGTTCTGGCGTCGTGGGGAATAGGTGGATATGGATGGTTCGTTTATGTGACGAACAGGTGACAAAACCATGACAACATCGTCACGAACCTGCCCACCCTCTCCCTCCGTTCATCATGCTCACCTCCTTCTCCCATGCATTGCTCCTCGGCGCGGGTCTCCTCGCCAGCCAACGTGAGGCCACCCCCGAGGAGGCATCGGTCACGTGGAGAGATTGGTTTGATCCTGGCGCCAGACTCCAGGCGTGGCATGTCTCGGGGACAGAAGACACGGTGCCCATCGAGCTCCCGCGCGTTCGCCTGAGCGCGAGCGGCAGCCCCGGAGAGGTGCTCGACTACAAGCTCCAGCTCGCCTTCGAGGACGGCCCCGAGATCAAGGACGCGGAGCTGGTGCTCGCGCTCCACCCCGACCTCTTCTCGCTCTCGATCGGCAGGCGCAAGCTGCCAACCTATCGGGAGTTTATCGCGTCCTCGGGCAGGCTCGCGCTCGTCGAGCGCTCGATCCTCCACGACTCGTTCGATGGAGAACGCGGGATAGGCGTGGCGATCGAAGGGGAAGAGGTGCTCGGCTCGGGGTTCTCTTATGTGATCGGAGGATGGAGTGATGAAACCTCGCGCGAGCGCTTCGATGCATCGCCGAGTGACACATCACAGGAGCAGTTCACGTTGGCCATCGCCGGGAGGATCTCTTACGGGAACAGCGCGTCGAGAGGATTCGACGAGCTGGATCTCGAGGGGGGTCCGCTGCGGTGGGACGTGGGCATCGCCGCGCATCACTCGGTCGCGAACAAGGCGGCGGGAGAACCTGGCCGCACCCGCGAGGCGATCGACGTCTGGTTCGCGCGTCATCACACAAGCCTCATGGCGAGCGTGCATATGGCGCAATCACACGACGGCGCGCGGCCATGGGATGGCGTGGGCGCTCAACAGACCGTGAGTTATGTATGGAGAGAGGCGATCGCGCCCGCCGCCAGGGTGGCCGTGTTCCAACCTCGTCAGGGAGAGCGACAGCTCGAGTTCACATTGGGGACAAGCATCCTCTCCCCCCGGCGAGGACATGGCTTCAAGCTGGTCCTCGACGCATCGCTCATGTCGGCCAACGAGCGTCGCGCGCGGGCGCTGTTTCAGATCTCACTCTGAGCCTGACGACGTGCCATGGCTTCAGCTCTCGGGGAAGGTCTCGGGGAGGTAGATGACAAAGGTCGATCCGGCGTCGAGCTCGCTCGAGAGTTCGATCTCACCGCCGAGCAGCTCGCAGATCTTCTTGCTCAAGGGGAGCCCTAGCCCCTCGCCACGGTTCTTATCTCCCGCGACGCTCGCGATGGCGAAGGACTCGAAGGCGCGCACGACGCTGTCCTCACCCATGCCGAGCCCTGTGTCCTCGACGACGAGCTTGAGCGCGGGCTGCTCTCTCCAACGCACCGCAGAGGCGCGCAGCCAGACCTTGCCATCGAACGTGAACTTGCACGCGTTCGAGAGCAGGTTGAGGAGCACCTGGCGTAACCTGACGCGATCGGACTGGATGGTGTGAACATCCGGCGCGATGTCGACCTCGAGCGTGTTGGCGTTGGCTTCGAGGAGCGGCTCGACGGTGGCGGCGAGTTCGTGGAGCAAGGGAGCGACCTCGATCGAGCAAAGCTCGAGCAAGTGATTCCCGGACTCGAGGCCGCTCAGGTCGAGGACATCGTCGATCATCGAGAGGAGCGTGAGCGAGGACTCGCGCACGCGCTCGAGGTCCTGGTCGAAGTCGTGGAAGTCGACCTCCTCGGCCTCTTCGATCATCAACTCGGAGTAACCGATGATGGCGTTAAGCGGCGTGCGCAGCTCGTGCGAGACGTTGGCGAGGAACATCGACTTGGAGTTGTTGGCGATCTCTGCGGCGCGTGCGGCGCGGGATGCGGACTTGGCGGCATGCTCTGCGCGCACGCGCTGTTCGTGGAGCGCCTTGGTCGAGAGCAAGGTGCGGTGCTCCGAGATCAACACCGAGCGCACGTGCAACAGGAGCAAGAGCGTGAGCGCGGTCAGAATCACCCACAGGTCGATAACCCGCGTGGGGTTATGCGGAGGCCCGAGCGGGTGCCCAGGCAGCGCGAGTGGGACGGAGAACAACCCGACCACCATGGAGACATAGGCGGCCCAGAGCAGGCGAAGATCGAGGCTCAGGCCAGCGATCACGATCCCGCACAGCGACACCCACAGCTTGTCCGTGTAGGAGCCCTGCGCGATGTCTCCGAGGCATGCCGCGCCCACGAGCGCGACGCCTGCGACGAAGGCGGCGAGGTTGCCCTGGCGACGGTGCGCGAGCAGCGCGCCGGAGCCAAACCCGATGCCGACGAGGATCGCGACGAAGAGGTCGATATAGAGTGGCATCCCCTGCTTGAATGGCAGCGACGTCAGCAAGAGCAAGAAGGCGACGACGATGCCGACAAGGCAGACGGTGCGGATCACGACGCGGCGGTCCTCGAGCAAGCGCGCGTCCACGGCGACGCCGGTCCACAGATCGAGCCTGGCCTCTTCCTTCCCCCCCTTCCCTTCTCTGTTGTTGTTCAAGGCCACCGCTTATCCTCGAAGGAAGCAGAAGGTTCTTGTGGGGTTGTATGATGCATGAGAACGAGCATGCACACAAAGCAACCGGAGCAGCAAGCGCGCGGGCAAAGCGAGCGCAAAAGAGCGTGGACAGGTGCAGTTTTCGTCGAGAGCGTTTAGTATATCTGACGCGTTCGGAAACCTGTATGGAAACCTCATGCTCGACAACCTCATCCAATTGATCCTGAAGCATTCGGCCAGCCAAGCTGATCCGAACATCATCAACCTCGAACTACTCGAGGCGGCGTGGCCAGCGCTGGTCGGCCGAGAGATGGCTCGCCGCACGCGCCCACGCGCCTGGAGCGAAGGAACGTTGCACATCGACGTCTCCACACACGCCTGGGTGCAGGAGTTGAGCTTCCATCGCGAGGAGCTTCTCGGGCGCATCCAGCGTCTGTTCCCCTGGCAGCTCGAGCGCTTGCACCTCTCGGTCGCCGAGCACTTCGAGCCGCTCGAGCTGCGCGAAGAGCTCGAACTCTACGAGCGCCCCGAGAGCGCGTCGCGCCACGCGATGTCCGCGCGACGCGATAAGCCACTGGGGGAGCAGGAAGAGAAAGAGGTCGACGAAGCGCTCGAACACCTCGATGAAGAAACACGCGCGTACCTCCTCTCCATCCGTCGACACATCAAGAGCTCGGATTGAGTTTTTTGATGTACTTTCTCTGATGCACCGTCGTGAGGCCGGAGCGGTCTTTCAGAAAACATCCAGAGCGCATGATGTCCGCTGTGCTTGCGTGATCGAGCCAAGTCGGCTATGCAGACTGCGGAGTCGAGCGTGGTCTTCGTTTCTTGCCCAGTGACCACGCCGCGACCCTCCCAGACGGAGCGCGGCGAACCGACCTGATCCCATGGCGAGATGGGCAACTTCGAGAGAAGCGTGAAAGGCGGCCGTGCGATGAGGATAAGACAAGAAGAGACCACCGAACCCACGCAGGGCCGAAAAAGATCACGAGGTGATCGCCCGACGCGAACAGCATAGAAACGCGAGCGCCCGATTCGTATGGAGCGCGCTCGATGTTCGAGCTCGCGCTGTGCGGCATCCCTCCAGACGCCAGGATCACGATATATCATGACGGCAGAACAAGAGCAGAAGAAGACGTTCGAAGAGTTGTACCTGAGCGCCGAGCTCCAGCAGGCACTCGCTGCGATCAACTACGTGCACCCGACGCCCGTGCAGGCGTCCTCGATCCCGCTTATTTTGGCGGGCATCGATTTGATCGTGCAGTCGCAGACGGGCACTGGCAAGACGGCAGCTTTCGGCATCCCGGTCGTCGAGCAGCTCGAGCATGACCCTGGCCGCATCGAGGTCCTCGTGCTCGCGCCGACGCGCGAGCTGGCCAGACAGGTCAGCGACGAGTTCGAGCGCCTGACTTCGTTCCGCGCCATCGAGTCGACGGCCATCTACGGGGGCGCCGCTTACGAGCCCCAGCTCAAGGCGCTCAAAACAGCGCAGATCGTGTGCGCGACGCCAGGTCGCCTGCTCGACCTGCTCGAGCGCAAGGACATCACGCTCGAGCACCTGCGCTTCTTCATCCTCGATGAAGCAGACGAGATGCTCTCGATGGGCTTCGAGCGCGAGCTGCGCGCGATCCTGAAGTTTTTGCCCGACACGCGCCAGAGCTTGTTGTTCTCGGCGACGGTGACCGAAGGGGTCAAGTCGCTCGCGCAGAACATGCTCTTCCACCCCGAGTACCTGAGCTTCTCGAGTGATTCGGTCATCAACAAGGATGTCAAGCACACCTATATTCGCGTGCCTGGCATCGCGCGCATGCGCGACCTGATCAAGATCCTCGAGTTCGAAGAGCCCGAGAACGCGATCATCTTCGCGAACACGCGCAGTGATACGTTCGTGGTGGCAAACTTCCTCAAGCGCCACGGCTACGCCGCAGCAGAGCTCAACGGCGATCTCCCTCAGAAAGAGCGCGAGAAGACCCTCCAGCTTCTTCGCGACTCCAAGATCAACTACCTCGTGGCGACCGACGTCGCCGCGCGCGGCATCGACATCTCGGACCTGAGCCACGTGATCAACTTCGTGCTCCCCGAGTCGCCCGATGTCTACGTTCACCGCACGGGTCGTACAGGCCGCGCGGGCAAGAAGGGCAAGGCGCTCAGCCTCATCTCGCCAGCCGAGATGCACTCCTTCGTCCAGATCCTTCGCCAGACCGAGGTCGAGCTGACCGAGTCCGCGATGCCGAGCACGCGCGACATCGCCGAGGCAAAGCGCGGACGCGCCACGGAGAACTTCGCCAAGCGCCTCGAGCACTTCGAAGACCTCCCCTACGCGAACAAGCTCGGCATGGCCAAGCGCCTGCTCGACGACGACCAGCTCTCGCCGGAAGATCTCGTCCGCACCATCGCGAAGCTCCTCGCCATCGCCGACTTCGCGCTCACGCGTGATGGCCTCGTCGAGGTGCAAGAGGAAGTGACCGAGACCGCAACCTCCGAGGAGACACCCGAGGCAACCACCGAGGTTGTCGAAGAGGTCGAGGAAGAGATCGAAGAGGTCGAGGTCGCCGAAGCTGCGCCAGAGATCGAAGAAGAGGAAGAGGAAGAGGAAGAAGAGGTCGCCGAGGAGGAAGAAGAGGAAGAGGAAGAAGAACGTCCTCGCCGCTCCTCCAGAAGGCGAGGCAACCGTCGCGACGACCGACGCACCTCGAACGCGAAAGAAGACGAGGACGAGGACGAGGATGACTCGGACGACGACTCGGATTCGGACGATGAAGACGAGGACGAGGATGACGATCGCGGCGGACGCCGTCGTGGACGCCGTCGCGGACGTGGTCGCGGCCGCGGACGTGGTCGTGGTCGTGGCCGAGGGCGTGGTCGCGATGACCGCGACGACTCGGACTCGGATGACGACGAGCAAGAGGAAGAGCGCGAGGAGCGCGTCGTGGCAAAGAGCACGCGCGCTACCGCCGAGCCTCTGCCCAAGGCGCCTGCCTCGATCGACTACGAGATGAGCAAGATCTGGATCAACGCGGGCAAGGACGTCTTTGGAAAGGCGGACGAAGCGCTCGAGTTCTTCATCTTCACCTCGGGGATGGACAGCGAAGACTTCGGCACGATCAACCTGCGCGACTCGCACTCGATCATCGAAGTTCGCCGTGACTACATGCACGACATCATCAGCGCCCTCGACTCCTTCGAGTGGGACGGCAACAGGCTTCAGGCAAAGCCAGCACGACGCTGATTCCAGGCCGCGCTCCACCATGGCGTCGTCTGGCGCATGGGGGGCGGTTTTTGGAGCAGGAGATGCATTAAAGAGGCGCCAGCGACCCGATCGCTGGCGCCTCTTTTATTGTCTGCGCCACCAAAAACCGCCCCCCATGCGCCAGCCACCCGAGCCCGGCGGATGAGAAAACGCGCGTCGCGACGAGAGCTTTGTCACGATGCCAAACAACAGGACCTTCTTCTCGGGCGCTGATCGTGTTAGAACAAACGCCTGTTACAAGCGTGAGTCTGCGACAAAGAGCCCATGATGGAGGAGCGCTATCCCATGACTCTCAAGAAACGAGCCTTTCTCGAAGCCACCGCGTTGGCGTTGGTGACCTCGATGACCCTCGGGTTGTTCGGGTGCGAGCATGAACCGAGCAACGTCAAGGTCGAGGTCGACGCACCCGATCCCGAAGCGAGCGCGCCGGTGGTTTCCTTGCCCGATCCACCCTCGGCGACGGACTTCGTCATCAAGGAGAAGAACGATGACGAGACACTCCGGGTCCAGGGGATCATCGAGTACAAGGACAAGCACCTGGACAAGCAGGTGGTGGTCAAAGGAAAGGTCATCCGCATCTCTGCCGAGTGTGATCCAGGCAAGGCCAAGGCCGAGAACAAGAAGTGTCCCGAGCCGCACATGTTGGTTCGCGATGACGAGGCCGAGGCGGAAAAAACCCTGCTCGTGATCGGACACACGCCCGAGCTGCTCAAGAAGGCAAAGATCGAGGAAGGCCAGGTCTATGACTTCAAAGGGACCTACAGCATGATGGGTCGAGGGTTCACAGCGAGTGAGGATGGCCTCGTGATCCTCGAGGGCGTTGGCGACGTCAACCTCGTGGACCTGAAGAAGTAAGCTCTTTTGGCAAACGCCAAAGACCAAAAAGGCAGAGGGCCTGGATGAGATTCATCCAGGCCCTCTGCCTTTTTGGTCTTTGGCGCTTGTTCCGAGCGGTTACTTCTGCTCGCCAGCAGGCGGCTGTTGGGGGGCGCGCTGTTGGTTGATGACCTTCTCGGCGAGGATGACGATCCTGGGGCTATTGGGCCCGAGGAAGCGTCCACGATGGTGGAGCTCACCGGAGACCTCGAGCACGCGGAAGCCAGCGCGCGGGAAGAGCGCGAGGAGTTCGTGCAAGCTGTAGAGGCGCACGTAGGAGTTCTGCTCCAGCGGAGGCGTCCCATCTTCGTAGATAAAGGAGCGCTTGGTGTGGAGCGTGCTCGTGACGTGGTCGAAGTCGGTCTCTTCGAGGAAGATGCACTCGCGCCCTTCCCACCAGCAGCGCGATGGCATGTCGGTGACGATAAAGTCGCGGTTGACGATATCGAGCAGGAAGCGTCCGCCTGGCTTGAGCGAATGGTGAACGCCCTGGAGGACCTTGAAGTTGGTCGGGTCGTCGAAGTAACCGAACGAGGTTTGCCACAGGTAGCAGCCATCGAAGATCGCGTTGAAGTTCATGGAGCGCATGTCGCCATGAACGAACTTGATCGAGAGGTTGCGACGTTGCGCCTCGGCGAGCCCGCGTTGCAGGAGCGCCATGGAGAGGTCGAGGCCGACGATCTCGTACTTGCGCGGGGCGAGCGAGAGCGCGTGGCGCCCGAAGCCGCAGGCGAGATCGAGGATGCGTGATCCAGGTTGAAGCGAGAGGCTGCGTTCGATGAACTTGCAGTCGCGCTCGGTGACCTGATCGAGGTGCGGCGGAAGGGTCCGCAAGTATTCGTCGGTGAAGACGTCGCGGAACCAGGTATCGCGTGGCGAGAGCTTGCGTCGTGGTTTTGGCGCGGGTTTCTTCGCGCCCTCGTCGAGGAGTTCGTCGACGAGCCCTTTCATCTCCGCGTCAACAGGCTGTTGTTGTTGTTGCGGAGGTCGATTGGCCACGGGGCGCCCTGGCGAGGGGCTCTTCGCGGGCTGCGCTTGCTGAGGCTGCTGAACCTGTTGAGGAGGTTGCTGCGGCTGCTGGAATGCCTGCGCGGGCTTTGGCGGCGCGCCACCTGGAGCAGCTGGCCCTGGTTGTGCTTGAGGCTGTTGAGCCTTTGGCATGGGGGGCTGGCTGATCGGCTTGACGGGTGGCGGCTTGCTCGCGGGCTGTTGAGGCTCCATGGGCGAGCCTTCGCGCCACTGCTTGGTGAGGACGCGAGGAGGCGCGACGAGCACATCAGGCGCGAAGCGTTGCGTCTCGACGGTCTCGGCGTTGTCGAGGCGCTCGAGTTCGATCGCGAGATCGATCTCGTCGCGGTCGACGGCCTGCATTTGCATGGTGCGCACGAGCTCCTGGCGATCGAAACCACGCTCGGTGTCGGGCTCTTGCACCTGCTCCTCGGGTGGTTCGGATGCGACGGGCTCTTCTCTCGCGGGCTCGGGAGCCTGGCCACCGATCAACATGGTCGGCGCGGAGGTCTCGTCGAGATCTTCTCGAGTGGTTGTAGCGGAAGCACCGGCGACGTTTTGCGCGGGCTCGTCGTGATTCACCTCGAGCAATGCATCACCAGATTCGAGTGGTTCGGGCAGGAGCTCCTCGAGAGGTTCGACCTCGATGTCGACAGGCTCCCCGAGATCGGCGGGCTCATCGTCCTCGAGCTCTTCGTCGAGGACGAGCGCGTCCTGCTCCTCGGGCTGGGGTTGTTCCTGTTCCTGGGGCTCATCTGGCGCGCGGGCGGGTTCGGCAGGCGCCGAACCGAGGACCTGAGTTTGCGCGCTGTCCAGGTCGATGGGCTCGGCCTCGACCTCTACCTGGAGTTCCTCGAGATCTTCTTCGAGCTCTTCCTCGAGTTCGATGGGGTCCTCGAGCAAGACTTCGGACTCCTCGGGGAGGAGGGTCTCGAGCTCGGGCACCTCTTCTTCTGGCTCGGGGACGACCTCCTGTTCGAGCTCGATGGCGTCGGACTCGGGCTCGATGAGGTTCGCATCACGTGACACGGCCTCGAGCTTCTCGGTCGCCTGGAGCTCGCGTTGGTTGGAGATGGCCTGCTCGATCTCGTGTGTGCCGAGCTTGATCGTCTCCAACTCCATCATGGGAGTTTCTTGCCGCGAGCGGCTCCTGCGGCCGAGGATCGCCGCGCCAGGGACGTTGTCTTTCCTCCCTGCGTCGGCATCACCAGCGGGGACACCGTTGGCCTCGGTCTTGTGCTCGGGAGGATCGCCACCATCCCTGGGCGATTCGCCTGGCATGCGGAACTCGGGCATGGCGAAGTCGTCGAACAGATCAAAGCCCCCGTCGTTCTCTTCGGGGACTTCCTCGGTCAGCTCGATGACATCGCTGTCTTCATCGAGAGCTGCGTCGACTTCGATCGGTTTGTCTGCGGAGTTAGGCACGAGTTTATGGCTCCTGGATCACCAACGCAGTGTCATGGCGCGAAATGGAGAGGCCTGTCGTTGAACAAGCGTGCATTTGGCCTTTGATCTCCAGATCGCGTTGAGGACACACCACCCACCTCGAGCTCTCTTTGCTTTTGGAAGCAGATACGAGTTCTCCTCGAGAGAAGGACAGGACGCGATCACGTCTTAACTGCTGTGGAGTCTAGCGCAGCATCGGGACAGTCACAAGTATCAAGGCTCTGCTTGTGCATCGCCTCCGGCTCAACTCTGCACGAGGCCACCGATTTTTTGCCCGAGCTGGAGCATCTGCCCATCGACGATCTCATCGGAGAACGCGAAGTCAGGATTCTCCACCAGCAAAATGACCGTCGAGCCGAGGTTGAACACGGCCATCTCCTCCCCTGCCTCGAGAATCACCGGGTTGACCAGCTCGATCTCCTGGCGACGACGGAACGCGGTGTTGCTCTCGAGCGGGTTGAACGCGAGGCCAATGCGCCCCACGCAGGTGGCGCCGACCTTGATGACGGCCACCTTCCCGAGCTCGCTCGTCTCCACATAAGTGATCAAGCGCTCGTTGATGGCGAACAACCGATCCACATGGCGCACCGAGAGCGGGTTCACGGGCCAGAGCTGTCCGGGGACATAGCTGACGCGATCGATGCGCCCGGAGGCTGGCGAGTGGATGCGGTGGTAGTCGCGCGGCGAGAGGTAGATCGTGGCGTAGGCGCCCTGCTTGAAGTGCTCGGCCATCGCCGCGTTATCGAGCAGCTCGACGAGACCGTACTGCTTCCCCTTTGCCTGGATCAGCGTCTCGTCCTCGATCGGTCCAAACTGCGTGATGCGACCGTCCACCGGGCTCACGAGCGCGCCCTGATCTTGATCCTCGATCTCGATCGGGCGCGCGCCATCCTTGAGGTGGCGCGTGAAGAAGGCATTGAGCGTGCGGTATTCCGCTGGCGAGCGCTCGGCCTCGGCCGTGTTCAGGTTGTAGAGCGAGGCGAACCCCTGGTTGACCACACCCTGGATCGGCGAGGGGAGCGCGACCTCGCTGATGGCGCCAAAGGCGCGGCTGACCACGTTCTTCGGGAGCGCGTCTAGCGCTTTGAGTTTGATCGAATCGACGAGTTGTTGACGGCGGCTCATGGCGACCTCTCTGTTGCTTCTTCCAAGCCCGAGCTTACGATTTGACTCGGCGCGCTGAGAAACTCCTCTTAGAACAGCGCGCGCGAGAAATCGAGCAAAAGAACACAGGTGGATGTGCTTGACAGCCACCCACACGCCCATAAAGATCACCTCGCCGCCGGGAATCAACCACTCGCTCACGCGCGTTTCAAGAATCAAGAGACGGAGACGCGCGTATCACTCGGCGTGTATGAGAAGAGTCAGAGCTGACCCAGTGTAAGGAGAAGACGCGATGCAACGGACGGAAATGACCAAGAAGACGGCGCGCTACAAAGGCTTTGTGGCTCTGGGTTCGCTGGCCGTGACCTCGATGCTCTGCTTCTTCAGCCTCTACTTTGCCATCATCGGCCTGCCCGTGACGCTTTTCTTTGCCTACCGCTGGCTCCAGTACCGCGCCAAGTGGGGCATCCGCTTCTAGAGCGGCGCCCTTATAAAATCGGTGCGTCTGACTCGTCTGAGCGGTCTCCAGCGGTGTCGGGCGAAAGCCGCAGGTAGCGGTGCTACAATGCGACTTTACCCTCCTTGCTGGAAACCACTCATC
>JAYZVO010000030.1:0-11052 GCA_036155555.1 Myxococcota bacterium | reverse complement strand
CCCAACACCACTCTCCGGTGGGGGGGGGTGTGTGTTTTTTTTTTTTTACACCCAAAAACCCCCCCCCCCCCCCCCCCCTCCTCGATTAGCGTGACCTGAAGGTCAGGTCAATCTGTTCAGAAGATGAACTCGAGCTCCCAGGAGTTGAGCGTCCCGGTATCGAAGCGCGCCTCGTCGATGACGTTGAGGGTCCACTCGCCGGTTGCGGCCTTGCCGTTGAAGGCGTCCGTGAAGAACGTCTCGTTGATGGAGGTGCCGGTGCTCGCGTCAGCCTCGAGGAGAACAGCGACCTCGCCGTTGGGGCCGATCAGCATGATGGAGACGTCACCCTTCCAGGTGTGGTCGATGTCGACGGTGACGTTGATGCCCTTGATCTCTTCAGCGTTGGGGACCTCGATCGTGCTGAGGAGGCCGTCGATGTCGCCATCAGGGATCGCCGCAGCAGGGTTGGAGGTGAAGACCTCGCTGGTGTTGTCTTCGATGCAGATCGACTCGCTCGCGCAAGCGCTGTCATCGCAGTCCGAGAGGTTGTTGCCGTCGTTGTCGATGCCGTCGCCGCAGATCTCGACAGGAGGTGCGTCGAGCTCAGGCTCGGCGGCGCTGACCGAGCGGCCCCAGCGTTGGACGTAGCGGTAGGAGAGCCAGCCGTAACCTTTGCCGAACTCGTTCTCCGAGCCCCAGGCGCCGCCGGTGCCCCAGCTGTTTTTGAACAGGAAGAAGCCCTTGTCCATGATGACGTTGCCGTCCTCGTCGGTCAGAGGCGTGCCGTCCTCGGCGAGGCGAGGGAACTCTTTGTTGTCGTCCCAACCCACGAGGAGGATGGAGTGACCTGCTGGGCGAGATTCGCTGTCTTCCTGGTCAGCGCTCGATGGGAAGACGACCGCGCCAGCGAGCTTGTTGTCCTGGTTGACCTTGAGCTTGGAGCCGCCGTGGCTCCAGGACTGGTAGTAGAAGGACATGCCCGAGACGACCGCGCGCTCGTTCTTGAACATGTAGGTCTTGAGCGAGTCGGTGTAGGAGGAGACATACTCGCGCTTTGGAAGCTTGAACTTGTCAGCAGCGAGCGCCTCTTCTGGCGGCGCGCCGTTGGTGTAGCAGCGCGTGGGCTGGCTCTTCTCGCCGTCACACTCTGGGTCGTTGCTCGTGCTCCAGCCGCGACCTTCGTAGGGCCAGTCGCTCTCGGAGACGATGCCATACTGCACGATGGCGTCGAGGTTCGAGGAGCCCGAGGAGCCGCCCGTGTTGGGGAAGGAGCCGACCTCGAACTTCGCCGACCACTGGAGGTACTGCTCCGAGAAGTCAGGGTTCTCGAAGCCTTGCTTGATGTAGAGGTGCTCCATCAGGCCAACCGTCGAGAAGATCGAGCAAACGCCACGGCTTGCCTGGTTGCGGACGGGAGCTTGCGTGTCGACGAGGTCAAACTTCGCAGGGAGTGTGATGTCGAACTTCTCGTCGAGGCGCTCGAGTGTCGACTCGTCGGGGTGCCCACCGATGACCGAATCGAGGCTCGCGAGCACTGGCTCACCAGTGTACTCCTCGGCTGGCTCCGGCGTCGCGTCGACAGGCTCGGTGGTTGGCTCGCCACATGCGGCAAAGCCAAACATGGCAAAGATCATCAGGGTCGCGAGTTTGCGGTTCGTCACAGTCATGCAGTTCCTCTCTTACGCCGACGGATACATGGATGCCGGGTTGTATATCGCGCGGTTTCTGCGCTTGGTTTCCTTCACATGTCAGACTTGTGCAGAGATCATACCAAGATCCCGCCAGCGCTCGAATGGAGTCGCATGATGCCCCCCAAGTGGCGCTATTGTCGGGTTTTTGTCGATCTTATGCATGGCTCGTTGTGCGAGCCCGCCAGTTGTACACCAGTCGAGGTGGCAACTCAACCTTTCAGTTTGTCGGGACTTTTGTCCCCACGTGGCAACTCGAGTTGCCATGTGGCTTCGCGAGGTGAGGTTTCTCAGTCCTCGACCAGCGCGATCGCTTCCTCGGGGCTCGTCCCCTGGAGCACCGCCGTGATGCCGGGGAAGTAGCGGTCCATGGTGGCGATATTCGCCGCGACCAGGCGCTCGAAGAGCTTGCTCGCTTGCTTTGGCTCGACCCCCTCGACGTCGATGCTTGTTTTAAAGCGAAGCTCGCCATCATCGAGGTCGATGGCGAAGTTGCCCACAAACATCCCGTAGTTTGCCTGCGTGATAAACGAGACGATCGCGGCGTAGCGATCCTCGGGGATCTCGACCGGGAAGTAACTGTAGAATGCGACGATGTCGCTGGATGGTTGGATGTCTGCCAGGCAGTACCACTGCCCGTTGCTCGCGCGGCAGCCCGTCTTGATGCGGACGTGGTCCTCGGGGGAGTGCTGGGCGATGTCGTCTACGTCCAGCAGCTCCACTGGCCAGCCATTGCCATCGAGGTGATCGAGGAAACGCTTGGCGACCTCGAGCGGATCGCTCCCTTCCTTTGGCGCCGAGAGGAAGGCGTCGACTTCTGCCAGGAGCTCTTCCATCGATGCCATGTTGATGAAGAAGATCTGCTCCATCAACTTCTCGAAGTCCGCGTCGATCCCCTCGAGCAGTAGCCCTGTGATAAAGCTTAACTCGCCGCTTTGCGGGTTAAACGAGAGCCCGCCCACGCGCAGGCCCGCGTTGGTCTGCGCGACAAACGTCGCGGCCTCCTCGCGGCGCGCAGCCGGGACGCGCTCGGGGAAGCTGCTCGTGACGCGGACGTATGGGGGCTTCTCTTCCCAGATAATGGTGTAATCCCACTCGCCGCGATCCCCGGCGCAGCGATGGCGCCAGATGCGATCCTCGAAGCCGTCCGGGTCGAGGGGAATGTCGCGTGAGGAGAAGAAGCGCTCGAGGCGATCGATCGTGATCATCGTGAGGGGTCCATGGTCTTTTTTAGGGGAGATCAGTTGCTCCAACGGATCTCGTAATCGTTCTCTTCGGCGTCGAGGTAACCATACACACGCACGAAGTAGTTTCCTTGCCAGGTCGTGGTGTGTGTCAGGTACTCGTCGTCTCCGCCCGAGGCCGCCGTCTTGATGATCTCGTAGGTGTTGTCACCATCCTGATCGCCATAGAGCGCCATATCGAGGTCGCCGCCACCAAAGAAGCCGGTGCTGAAGAAGAGGTCGATCGAGAGCGTGGTCCCTGCCGGGTGTTGGCCGAGGAAGTACCAGTCCTGGCTCCCATAGCACATGTACACGTCTGTTCTCCAACCCGCAGGAAGCAAGGTCGCCGTCGAGATCGTGTTGTTGTTCTCGAAGGTGTCGTCGAAGTCGCAGTCCCAGTCATCGACGAGGTTGAGCCTGTAGAAGTTGTCGAGCCCCGAGGGGTTTGCGACCTCCACTGCATAGGTCGAGCCCGCCTGCGGTGTGAACTGGATGCCCTCGTGATCGGTCGAGCTGGTGGTGGCGAAGACCTCGATGCCGTCCTCGTAGAGCTTGAGGTCGAGGTTGGAGTTCGAGTGCGGGAAGGAGAGGTAAACCCTGTGCACGATGCCCGCGGTCACATTGAGCGAGAAGAACTCCTTGTCCGCGCCGCAGGTAAAGCCCCAGATCGGCGAGTCGAGCGAGAGCGCGTGGGCCGTCCCCAGCGTATCGTTTGGCTCTTGTGGGTCATCCGAGCAGTTCATCATGCAGGCGCCGTTGTCGATGACGCCATCGCAGTCCTCGTCGCGTCCATCGCAGGTCTCGGTCGTGGGCGTCCCCGGGACCGCATCACAGACCAGCTGCCCTGCCGCGTTGCACACCTGTGATCCCGCGGCCTCGCAAATACCCTCGCCGCTGTTGCATGGCGTCCCCACACCCATCACGCCATCGTCGACGATGTTGTTGCAGTCGTTGTCGATGCCGTCGCACACCTCGATCATGTCGCTGTGGCGCTCGGGGTTGCTGTCATCGCAGTCCGGGCCGTTGATGCAACCTTCGCCGTAGCCGTCGTTGTCGAGGTCGACGCACATGGTGCCATCGTCGCAGCGATCCTGGACGCAGCGCGCGTTGCCCGGGCATGCCTGACCCGTGTCCCACTCGGGGCACCCCGAGCTTCCGATCGAGCAGGTCAAGAGCAGCATCTCGCCATCGCAGATCGTCTCCCCCGGTGTACAGGCGACAGGTTCACACGAAGGGCCGAGATCAGGCATCTCCATATCGACGGGCTCTTCGCCCATATCATCGGGCATCGATCCCATGTCGTCGTCGCCCATGTCCGAGCCCCCGAGGTCGGGGTCAAAGGGGAGCGGCGCGTTCGGGTCGGTGGCGGGATCAGGCGGGCGAAATTGTTCGCCGCGCGTGGGCGTCGGGGGAATGTCTGCTACGGGGATGCCCTCGCTGCACGCGCTCGCGAGACACAGCAGCGCGAGCATGAACGAGAGGGGCTTTGCCACATCGAGAGATCGTTTGCGTTCTGGATGATGAAGGGAGTTCATGGCGTTCTATTCTCTTTTTATACTTGCTCTAAATTGCTTCTCGATGGGCCGACGCAAGATAGCCCAACACAAGGGCTCGCGCAATGTTTCGTGATCTCGCAGCGAGGGCTGTACAGCAAGGTTACCAGATCTGCCTTCCTCGATGCGAAGATATCCTTTTGCAATCTCATACGCTCGCGCGAGTGCGATCGCATTTTCGCCACGGCTGGGCTAAGATAGGGTGACTCGGTCGGAGGAACCCTCGACAGGATATGAGGATGGGGCAAGGCAGTCAGATGAGGAGGTTCGGACTTCCTCGAATCATCGCGAGCGTCGCGCTGTTAACACTCATGGTGCTCGCGCTCTCGAGCGTCTCGGCGGCGCCATCGTCAGACCTCGAGCGCACGCTCGAGGTCTCCTCGGATCTTCGCGTGACCGCGCTCGAGTTCGGGCGGTTCGACTTCGATCGCGCGCGCGGGACCTCGGTCTTTACGCCCGCCAGAGAGATCCAGATGGTCCCCGGCGTCGGCTACGGTTGGCGTATGCATGTGAGGACTTCGCGCAGCGAGATCGCCTGGACCGAACAGCTCGCGCTCCCCTCTGCGCCAAAGACCTGGGGGATCACCTCCAATGTGACGCTCTCGGCAGACCGTCGGCGTGCCACGACCAGAGGCGTGAGCACGCCGAACGAGGGCGTGATCGACAACGCGTGGATCTTTGCCGATGGAGATCCTCCCGGCATCTACAGCATCGACGTCGAGATCGATGGCAAGCTCATCGGTCGCGGTGAGGTTCGCGTCCGGTCACACTGAGCGGCGCCGCTTCGCTTATCAGCACAGGACAAGAGATGAGACCATACACCGCGCGCCACCTAATGGTGGCGTTTTTGATCGCCGCTTCGCCAGCGCTCGGCGCCTCAGCCTGCAAGAACAAGCCTGCCAACGAGGGCGCCGTCGTCCCCGAGGACGACCCTGGTGATCCGGCGACCAACCCTGGCCCTGCCAGAGGCGCGACCGGTGGAAACAAGGACATGGAGCAACTCGGTACGGATATGGGGGCGGTCAAAGCCAACGCGACGCCAACCTCCCAGCCGCTTGACCTGAGGCTTGTCGCGAACCCCGATCGCCCCGCGCCGCTCGACAAGATCAAGCTCCCCGCAGGTTTCGAGATCGAGTACTTCGCGAAAGAGATCGATGGCGCTCGATCGATGGTGCGCAGTGACTCCGGGGTGCTGTTCGTGGGGACGCGTCGCACCGGCAAGTTGTTCGCCATCCTCGATCAGGACAACGACGGAAAGAGCGATCGCACGATCCTGTTGACCGACAAACTCGATACGCCAAACGGCGTCGCGCTGCGCGATGGGAGCTTGTACGTGGCCGAGGTCGGCAGGATTCTTCGCTACGACAACATCGAGGAGAACCTCGAGCGCTTGCCCGAACCTGTGGTCGTCACCGACCTCTACCCGGAGGATGCGCACCATGGCTGGAAGTTTATCGCCTTCGGTCCAGACGGGAAGCTCTACGTCCCGGTCGGCGCGCCTTGCAACGTGTGCGAGGAGGAGAAAGAGATTTACTCCTCGATCACGCGCATCGACCCGGACGGCAGCAACTTCGAGGTCTTCGCGCATGGCGTGCGAAACACCGTCGGGTTTACCTGGCATCCAGAGACCAAAGAGATGTGGTTCACTGACAACGGCCGTGACAGGCTCGGGGACAACGTGCCCCCGGATGAGCTCAACCGCGCGCCTCGGGCGGGGATGCACTTTGGCTTCCCTTACTGCCATGGTGGCGATGTGAAGGACCCCGACTTCGGGGACAGGCGCCCGTGCGGTGATTTTCAGCCACCTGCGCAGAAACTCGGGCCACATGTCGCCGCGCTCGGGACGCGCTTCTACACAGGTAACCAGTTCCCCGCAGGTTACAAAAACCAACTCTTTATCGCCGAGCATGGCTCGTGGAATCGCAGCGTCCCTCTCGGCTACCGTGTCTCGCTCGTGACCATCGAGGAGAACACGAAGGCGAAGGGGTATCATGTCTTTGCCGAGGGGTGGCTCGGGTCAGACGGGTCGTCCTGGGGACGCCCCGTGGATGTTTTGGTGTTGCCGGATGGTTCTCTTCTGGTGAGCGATGATCGCGCCAGCGCGATCTATCGCATCTACTACAAGGGCGCGTGACGCACGAAACGTGTAAAAAATCGAAACAAACGTTGGGGATTTTTTAGTTTTATGTGTGGCAGGGTGCTCCTAACTTCTGGAGAAGGGGACCCTCTTTGGCACGCGCTGGAGACGCCCTCGTGATTTCTCTGACCTCCGTCCCGGAGTATGCATGAAGCTGATCCTCTTGCCGCTACGCATCGCGTGGTCTCTGTTCGTGGTGCTGACGCCGCTGCTCGGTGTCTGGGTCGCCTCATCGCTGGCGATTTACCTCAACGGTCCTCTCTGGGCGGCGTGCCTTGTCGGCGCGCTGTTGTTTCCCGTCTTGCCTTTGCTCTGGGACTGGCGCGCGTCGTCGAAATTTCACGGGAAGCAGGCCGCGCGCGAGAAGGCAGGCAAGGAACCCTCGAAGCGTTGGTTGACCTTCTGGGATCGGATGACGTTGCGCACGTTGGCGCTCAACCTCTCCTTTTTGGGCATCTTGCTCGCGACCTTCCCCGCGCAAGGGTTCACCGCGCTCTCCACGCGCGGCGACTGGATGCTCGCAGGTAAGCAAACCCCCGAGGCGGAGAAAACACGCGACGTGCTCTTTGCCACCGCCAGTGGCCTGGAGTGGTTGCACGAGCTCTCGCGCGACAACCCCTACGAGCGCGAGGATAACCAGGAGACAAAGCGCCCTGAGCCGACGCCCGAGCCAAACCCCATCCCATTGCCAGACACAGACTCCACCATCGTAAAGAACGACAAGGAGCCAGATAACGCAGGGAGCAAGGAGGATAAGAAGAGTGGCCAGGATAAGGGGGACCAGGATCGACCCGCGGACAAGATCAAGTTCGAGTCGAGTGATGCGAGCAAGGTTGGCAAACGCCAACCTGGCGAGCTGCCGAGTTGGCCGATGGGAGACGCCCTTCACCCGCTCGTCGCGAACATGCCAGAGAGCGTCAAGACAAGCCCTGAGGCGGTCGCCAACTACATCGCCGAGCGAGAAAAAGACCCATTCCTGCGCGTCAAGGCGCTCCATGACTTTGTCGCCGATCGCATCGCCTACGATGTCCCATTGCTCTCCCAGAATCCAAAGACCTGGCCTTCGCAAAAGCCAGACGCCGTCTTCAAGTCGAAGAAGGCAGTCTGCATGGGGTACGCGCAATTGCTCGAGGAGATGGGGCGCCACACGGGCGATGAGATCGTGTATGTGGTCGGTGTCTCGCGCGGCCTTGGCGGCGAGGTCTCTGGCGGCGGGCATGCATGGAATGCGGCAAAGATCGAGGGGCGATGGTACCTGATCGACGCCACATGGAACGCGGGCAATGTCGACGGGACGAAGTTCAACAAGAGCTATGGGACGCGCTACCTGTTCACGCCACCAAACATCTTTGGCGTGGATCACTTCCCGGATAACGAGCACTGGCAACTGCGCAACTCGCCGATCTCACGCGGTGAGTTCGTGCGCCAGCCAATGCTCAAGCCAAGCTTCTACGCCAACGGCTTCAAGCTCATCTCGCCGAAGCGCTCTCAGGTTTCGACAGGTGGAAAGGCTGTCATCGAGCTCGAGCGCCCGATCAAGAAGAGGGTGATCGCCAGCATCGTTCCCAAGGGAGGGACGGGGAGCAAGGGAGAGAAATGCGAGGTCAAGGGGGATGAGAAGCTGACCGTGACCTGCGATATCAAGTCCGCAGGAACCTATCAGGTGTGGCTGTTCGGCGGGGACTCCGGGCCATCTTACGGGTTCGTCGGGCAGGTCGAGTTCGTGAGCAGCGGGGCGTAAGTCAACGCGCGGCCTCGTCGCTCTTGTAGTACCTGGCGAGGGCGGCGTAGAGCTCGGGCGCCTTGCGCTTGAGTGTTTTGGGGCGCTCGAAGAACGCCTCGGTCGAGACGGCGAAAAACTCCGCCTCGTTGATCGCGCCGTATTCGCGCACGACCCCGCGATCCGGGTCCTCGCGAAGCTCGCTGTAATAATGCCCGAGCGCTTTCCCCCAGGTCGTGTAATCGCGCGTGCGGTGGAGCACGGGCGTCCCATCAAACCACCCATCCGCGATGTCGAGCACGTGCGCGAACTCGTGGAGCGAGGTGTCCCTCCCATCGGTCGGGTTGGTCAACCCATTGCGCACCGCATCCCAGCTCAAGACCACGGTTCCCCATGTATGCGCCTCACCGTAAATGATGGCGTCGCGCTCCGGGTGCACGTAGTGGCTCGGATAGACGATGATCTCGGTGAGGCGATCGTAGGCGTCGAGGCCGATGTTGCGCGAGAGCCTGGCGGCCTGACCCGAGATGGTGATCTTCATCTCCTCGGTGATGTCGAACTCGCGCGCGCCGATCCAGTGCTTCTCCCAGAGGAAGACCTTGAGGTGTGTCCGCGCGCGCTCGCGCTCTTCCTCGCCAAGCGTCGCGAGCCAGCCCAGGCGCTTCTCGACGATCGGTTCCCAGCTCTCGGGGAAGGGTTGCCTGGCGAGCTTTTTCCTCCTGCGATCTCGCAAGAACTTGAACATGAGCAATCACTCGGTGAAAAGATCGGTTTTGAACCCGTCGAGGTTGCCCCAGATGATGCATCGCTCGCAAGCGCCAAGCGCGCGCGGAGCGTAAAGTGCCTCGGGCGAGATCTTTTTGTGAGGATCATGTGAAAGATGCACGCTTTATGGCCAAACAGGGCAACGATGATTTGAGACGTGGGAAGATGTTATGATATGACCTCTCCAATTCGCGCTCCGCGAGACTCGATTTGGAGCGTGGAGAGAACGATATCATGCCTGTCCAAAGAACAAGCTCGCCCGTCAAACAAGGTTAATACGCCATGTCCAGGAAGCTCCTCTCGACCTTTGCTCTCTTTGCTGTCGGAATCATCGGTTGCACTGATCCCGATCCTCAGAACAGCGATGAGGACATGAACATGACCTCGCGCCCCGATCCCACGCCCGAGTGCCTCGACAACGAGGAGTACAACGAGGCGTTGGGTCGCTGCATCGCGCTCTTCCCTGATCTGGGCATGCCCGACGCGGATATGGGCGGCGAGAACAACAACACGGGCAACATGACCACGCCTCCCGGTGATATGGGAGATGACGACATGGATGATCCCAACTGCGTCGAGATCACCGTTTACCTGGATAATGACGGTGATGGTCGCGGCGTGGATAACGCGGCGACCAACAAGACCGCGTGCCTGACGCCTGACGAAATGGAGCCGGGTTACGCGCGCGCCGCTGGTGACTGTGATGACAACAGCCGCTTGCGCACGCCTGACGGGATCGAGATTTGCGACGAGGTCGACAACGACTGCAATGATCTGCTCAACGATGGGATCGAGTGCGTCTTCTACGCGCACGGTCCTGAAGGTGTGGATAGCCCCGAGAACAGCCAGGGGCAGTTCTTCACCGTCGACCCCTTCAAGAAGAAGGTCACTTACATCAGCGAGATCCTCAACACGGATGGATCATTGCTCGATATCGACACGTCGCCAGATGGCATCATCTACGGCATCAGCGCGCAGAGCCTCTATAACTACAACCGCAACCTGAACGCCTGGGTCAAGGTCGGGGATCTCCAGACCAGCCTGCAAGGCGCCAACGGTCTCGCCATCGACCGCAGCGGCGAGGCGTTCGCGACGGCGCGCGCCGAGCTCTACTCGGTGGATCTGAACTCGGGGCGCGCGAACAAGCTCGGGAACCTGACGGGCAACGTGAACTCCAGCGGTGATTGCGTGGTCAACAAGGGGGATGTCCTCTTTATGACCTCCAAGCAGGATGATCCAAACCTCCCGGATGACCTGATCAAGATCGACCGCACCAACAACACCACCGAAAAAATCGGCACCACGAGTCACTCGCGCATCTTCGGGTTGACCGCAGCCTGGGGCAAACTGTTCGGCCTCACTGCCAATGGTGAGTTGATCGAGATCGACCAGCGCACCGGCGCGAGCACGCTGATCGAGAAGTTCGACGGTCGCGTCTTCTACGGCGCCGCGAGTACACCCGAGCGCTGAGCTTCTCCCCCCCTTCTCGACCAAGACCGTAGGTCGGGAGCTTTCGGATTTGGCGTCGAGTTTTGCCAGGGGGGGACGCTCTCGAAACTCACTGTTTGTTCCTGGGCTCCTGTCTGAGCCAAAGGTCCCGAGCAAAAAGAAAGGCCAGCGAGCGTTCGCGCTCGCTGGCCTTTCGCGTTTAGCGAAGAGCGATTGTGTTACGCTGCCTTGTCCTCGCGTTTATCTCCGAGGTCGCGGCGACGCGACCTGAAGAAGAAGAGCCCGAGCGCAGCGAGGAGCCAGGAGGCACCACCGACCGGAGCGCCCCCGGAGCTGGAGCAACCGCCGACGATGATGAACTCGACGTCATCGTCGTTCAAGGCAGCGTCGACGTTGAAGTTGATGGTCTGAGCATCAACTTCAACGTCGTCGAGCGTGGCAGTGACCGAGACGCTATGAGCGCCGTCCTCGAGTGCATCAGCGGCGTCGATCGTGAGCGTCCAGTCCCCATTCTCATCGGCGGTGGTGGTGCCAA
>JAYZVO010000029.1:0-51003 GCA_036155555.1 Myxococcota bacterium | reverse complement strand
TCGGAGCCCTTGTCCGTCAAATTGTTCCCAACGCGCTCCTCGAGGACTTTCAGGTCTGGCTTCGCTTCGTCCTCGAGAAAAAGTTCAAGGGCGCAAAGCTCTCTCACGAACAGCTCATGTTCTTTTTTCCAGAGGATTCCATGTTCACCATGAACCGCGATCGGCTCGACAAGGTCCTCGGCGACCTCGAACAAGAAGTCTATGACCGTGGTGCCGCAGCTGGTCTCGAGAAAGGCATCGAACAGGGTCTCGAGAAAGGCCGACTCGAAGAAGGACAGAGATTGCTCGGGCGTCTTCTCTCTCGAAAGTTCGGTGAGGACACATCCAGAGAGGAGAAGATCGACAAGCTCGATACAAAGGCGGTGGAAGCTGCTGTAGAGCTCATCTTCGACGTTGAAACCGAGGATGAGCTCTGGGTTCTCCTGGATGAGTTATTGGCTCATTAGAACGGCAGATAAGCTTCGCGACACCTTTTGTGCCTTCCAACGCCGAAGCGGCGCGCAACCGAAGGAGGCGAACATTTTACCAACCTGGGTGGCGCACCGCACCAGGTTGGGAAAATGTTCGCCTCCTTCGGTTGCTCGGCAAACCTCGCTCTCGGGCAAGATCCCAAACCAACCTCCTGAAAACAACCTGTCCTGCACACACCCCGCATCACACAGCGACGTGCGCGCACAGGATATGGAGCGAGGCGCTGGTGGAAGGCGCGGATGAGCAGAACTGCTCGGGAGCGGTTGATCTTTGCACCGATTGACCTATCCTCACCTCTCCAGAGCGCCGACAGATCATCTTGTTCTCGGGCGCCTCCATTTCCCTTTCATCAGATCGGTCGTCCCATGTCGGAAGCAGCCAACGCGCAGCAAGAATCACACGCGAATCGCGTCGAGGATATCCCTGAAGAAGAAGCGATCGAGCGGATCGCGGCGGCCCGAGGCAAGATTCTCGAGCAAGTGCGCAAGCGCATCTACGGCCAGACCGAGCTGATCGAGCTGTTGCTGACCGCGCTCTTCGCGCGCGGTCACTGCCTGCTCATGGGTGTCCCTGGGCTCGCCAAGACGTCGCTTATCGCCACGCTCGCCGAGGTCCTCTCGCTCGACTTCAACCGCATTCAGTTCACGCCCGATCTGATGCCCTCGGACATCACAGGCACCGACATCCTTGAAGAGGACCACTCCACCGGAAAGCGCTTCTTCAAGTTCATCAAGGGGCCTGTGTTCACGAACCTGCTCCTGGCGGACGAGATCAACCGTACCCCACCAAAGACCCAGGCCGCCTTGCTGCAATCGATGCAGGAGTACAAGGTCTCGGCGGGTGGCACGACCTATGATCTGGAGCTCCCCTTCCTGGTGTTCGCCACGCAAAACCCGATCGAGCAAGAAGGCACCTACCCATTGCCCGAAGCACAGCTCGACCGCTTTATGTTCAACCTGTTGGTGGACTACCCGGACGAGGCAGACGAAATCCTGATCGCGCAACACACCACGAGCACACACCGAGAACCGCTCGAGCGCGTGCTGACCGCCGCAGAGATCCTCGCCTTGCAAAACCTCGTCTTGCGCGTGCCCGTCGAAGAGGAGGTCGTGCGTTACGCCGTGCAGCTCGTGCGCAAAACACGACCTGCCGACGCGAGCGCGCCCGATTTCGTCAAGCAGTACCTCTCCTGGGGGGCAGGTCCACGCGCGAGCCAGTACCTTATCCTCGCAGGAAAAGCGCGTGCGCTGATGAACGGCGAGGTCACCGTCGCCCCGGAAGACATCCGCGCGCTGGCGCATCCGATCCTGCGCCACAGGATCATCACCAACTTCCAGGCAGACGCGCAGCGTATCACTCGGGACGAGGTCATCGATCGGTTGATCGAGCAATGATGCGCCATCTGACCTATTTTCTCGCGGCGAGCAGCGCGCTCGGCGCGCTGCTCTCGCCGCACACGCTCCGGGCGCAACCTTGCCCGAATTACCTCGGCCCAACGAGCACGGGCGTGGTCACCGAGCCAGCGATCCGCGAGGCGAGCGGGCTCGCAGCCTCGCGCCTCTCGCCGGGCGTTTTCTGGGCACACAATGACTCGGGAGATGGCCCTCGGCTGTTCGCGATAAGCGACACAGGCGCGCTCCTCGCGACGTACACACTCACAGGCGTGAGCGCCAACGACTGGGAAGATATCGCTGTAGGACCTTGCGATGGCGGTAAGAGCTGCCTTTACGTCGGTGATGTCGGGAACAACAGCAAGAAGCGCGATGATCAAGTCATCTACCGCGTCGAAGAACCGGCGATCGACACGAACGCGGCGCCCGTGGTGGGGACGCTCGAAGGCGCCACGCAAATGCGGGTGAAGTATCCTTACGACGAGGGCATCGACGACGATAACCCCGACGTCGAAGCGCTGCTCGTGCACCCGACGCGAGAGGGCGAGGTTTACCTCGTCACCAAGGAAGGCACGCGCGCCAGGTTGCTCGAGGCAACCTGGGAAGATGGTGGCGAGGCAACCTTCGAACATCGCGGTGAGTTTGGCGTGGGGCTCGTCACTGCCGGGGACTGGCACCCGGATGGAGAGCGCTTCGCGATTCGCAGCTATGCCAGGATCTATGTCTTTGACCTAAACGGCATGTCGCCAGGGGAAGCATTCGCGATGGCCTCGGTGGACGAGCGCATTCGCGGAGAACTTCAGGGAGAATCACTGGCGTATGGCAAGGATGGAGCGTCGCTCTGGACGTTGGCAGAAGGAGTGGAGCAAGACCTCTGGCGCTACGATTGCGAAGTTCCAGTCGAACCGATGGATATGGGAGTGGACGCTGGCACTGATATGAGCGCTGATATGGGAGGGCTCGAAGACGCAGGTGGAGACGCCGAGGATATGCCCGAGCCCTCTTCAAACGACATGGGACAGAGCGGCGAGAGCGACGGTCCAGACATGCCATACGCCGGAGAGATGGATGGGGAGTCAGGGAACAACTCTGGTTCCTCGGGTTGTTCCTGTGTTACGTTGCGCGCCTCATCACCGCTCGCGCCGTCGCCTGTTGGCGGCGTCGCGCTCGCGCTGCTGGCGCTTGTCGCGCGGCGTCCTCGAAGACCTTTCTCATCACGATCTCGGCAACGATGAACACGACCTCGACGAGCAATGAGGGCTACCTCGACCCGGCGACCCTGGAGCAGCTCGGGAACATGCACATTCGCGCCAGGCAACTGGTCGAAGGAATCATCGCAGGGCTCCATCGCTCCCCTCACCGAGGTGGATCGGTCGAGTTCGCGGAGTATATCGAGTACGCCCCAGGACACGAGATCCGGCATATCGACTGGAAGGTCTTTGCCAAGTCCGACAAGTACTACGTCAAGCAGTACGAGGATGAGACAAACCTGCGCGCGTACCTCTTGCTCGATGGCTCGGGCTCGATGGACTTCGCCAGCGAGGATGCGGGCCTGACGAAGTTGCGTTACGCGTCCTTTCTGGCGGCCACGTTTGCCTATCTGTTTATGCGGCAAGGGGACGCCGTGGGCGCGCTCTCGTTCGACTCCGAGGTCCGCCAGTATTTGCCCGCGAGCGCCAAGACAAGTCACCTGGACGACCTCTTCTTTCTGCTCGACGAGCTACCGAGCAGAGAGGGCACCGCCATTGAGAGCGCCTTGCGCACCATCGCCGAGCGCGCCAAGGGCCGCAGCCTCGTGATGTTGTTTAGCGACCTGCTCGATATCGACGAGGAGGTCTTGAACTTTTTGCGCGTCCTCCGCTCTCGCCGCTTCGAGGTCGCCGTCTTTCACGTCATCGATCCCGCCGAGCTCGAGCTGCCCTATGAAGGGTTGACGTTGTTCGAGGGTCTGGAGGGTGATGGCGAATTGCTCGTCGATCCCGATGACCTGCGCGACCGGTATATGGAAATGATGCGCACGCACCTCGACGAAATCGAGCGACAGTGTCAGGAAGGTGATGTGGAGTACATTCGCTTCACGACAGCCGAGCCGATCGAAGAGGTCGCGCTGCGGTTCTTGAGACCTCGTTTCTAATGAGAGGAAGAACGCCTCGATGAGTTTTTTGGAGCCATTGTTTTTGCTCGGGTTGTTGGGCGCGGCGCTGCCGTTGCTCGTGCACCTGATCAATCGTCGCAAGGCGACGAAGCGCTCCTTCCCTGCGCTCAAGTTGCTGCTCGAGAGCAACAAGCGCGTGGCGCGAAGCGTCAAGGTGCGGCAGTGGTTTCTGATGGCGCTGCGCGTGCTCGCGATCCTGCTCCTCGCGCTCGCGCTGGCCAAACCCTTCTTCCTGAGTGATGCAGGCGTCGCCGCTGGCGAGCGTTTGCCAACGGCGGTGGTGCTCGTGGTGGACACGAGCGGATCGATGACCAACGCGAAGTGGTGGGACCGCGCGCGCGATCAGGTCTCGGACGAGCTCGAGAAGCTGCGCCCATGGGATGAGGTCGCGCTCGTGACGACCACCCAGCGCGAGATCCCGGAGCGTTTGACCGATGACCACGCACGGATCAAGGACGCCGCCAGGGAGCTCTCGCCAGAGGCGCACACTGGCGACCTGAGGCAAGCGCTTCAATCCGCAGCCGATGTGCTGGCGACCTCTCAACTCCCGAGCCGAAAGATCGTCCTGATCTCGGACCTCGCTGCGAACAACCGCGCAGGGATCGCGCCCGAGATGCCCTACCCGATCGAACTCGAGCAGGTGCGGCGCAAGAAAGAGGAAGCACCGGACAACCTCTCGATCACCGGCGTGCAATACGAGCAAGACGCGACCGAAGAGGCCACCTGGCGCATCGAGGCCAGGGTCAAAAATCACTCGAAGGAAGCGCGCGAGGACATCGACATCCAACTCATGTTCGATGGCTCGCCGCTTTCGAGCGGTCGAATCGATCGCATCGGCCCTGGCGAAGAGGTCATCCACGTCTTTCGCCACAGGCAAGCGACGCCGGGCACGTTTAGCGCCGCGGTCACGCTCGACGAGGAAGATGATTACACGCTCGATGACACATTCTCGTTCGTGTTCCGCACGCGCTCCAAGATCATGGTGTTGATCGTCAACGGCGAGGCCGCGAGCATCGCGTATGATGACGAGTCGTTCTTCTTGACGCGCGCGCTCAATCCGGAGCAACGCTCGGACTCGGGACTTATCCCGACGACGATCACGCCCGAAGGGCTCGCCAACAAAAACCTCTCCGAGTACGACGTCATCATCCTGGCCAACGTCCCGCGCATCCCCAACGCGATGAGCGCCAAGCTCGAGCGCTACGTGCGTGATGGGGGTGGGCTCATGGTCACGAGCGGCGATCAGATCGATATCGAAGCCTACAACCAGACGCTCGTGGGCCTGCTCCCGAAGCCATTGCGAGGGCTCAAGGAGCTCGCCAAGCGCGATGATCCGGACGCTCCGGTAAAGATCACACGCTTTGGCGCGAGCAACCACAACCACCCGATCTTTCGAGCATTTAGCACCATGGGTGGGAGCACGCTGCAATCGGCGCAGGTTTACAGCTACATGCTGCTCGAGCCAGGAGATCCCGCGCTCTCGACGACCTTGCTCTCTTACAAGGACAACGCCCCTGCGTTGCTCGAGCGACAGCTCGGGCGCGGTCGGGTGCTTCTGCTGACGACCTCGATCGACTTCGAGTGGTCTGATTTCCCGATCCGATCGGCATACTTGCCGATGATGCAACGTACGACACAATACCTTGCACGACGTGCAACATCTGTTGGAGACTCGCGCTACGAGGTCGGCGGACAGGTCACGCTCGAAGTCAGCGGCATCATCGAAGAGCGCGCGATTATCAAGGGGCCGGTGGACGCAGACGAGCCGGATCGCTTCGTGCTCGAGCCGCTCGATGGACAGGTCGTCTTCACCCCACCCGAACCTGGCGTCTATCAAGTCTGGGCTGGCGAGGACAGCAACGGAGAACCTCCGGTGGAGGAGTTGACGTTCGCAGTCAACGCCGCGCAGAGCGAATCCGACCTGACCGGGATGGACATCGAAGCGTTCGAGCAATGGATCGCGCCAAAGGCCAGCGAGAGCGGCTCATCCGGCGTCATCACGCGCGGTCAGACGAGAGAGCGGCGCGTCAACATCTGGCCAACGCTGCTCTTTCTCGTTACCTTGGCGCTGCTCGCAGAGACCATCTTGGGGACACGACGCTCGGTGCTGATGCGCCTCTGGCGCATGATCACAGGACAACGCCTCGAAGCGTAAGTCTCGCTCTCCACCAAATATCGCAATCAGTAAGGAGTGTTATGTTCGGCCTGACGATCATCCGTGCGCCCTACAAGGGGCTCGTCTTCACGTTGGGAAAACCCACCCGTGTGCTCGATCCAGGAGTGCACTGGGTCTCCCCCATGATCTCCTCGGTGCAGAGGATCTCGACGGCGAAGTTCACCGATGAGGTCGACATCGACGTCATCACCAAGGGGGGCACGCCCACGCAGATCAAGATCGGCTACACCGCGCGCGTGGCGGATGTGCGCTCGGCGCTCGTGAACATGGACAACCCGTTCGGGACGTTGCGCGCGTCGGTGATTTCGGTGGTGAGTGGCTCGGCGAACTCCTACTCGATCGACGAGCTGGCGCAGTACAAGACTCAGATCGCGGACCAAGCCGAGCAGGAACTCCACGAGCTCTCGCAAAAGAATGGATGGGGCCTGGGTGATTTTCAGATCGCCATCGGTGATCCATCGATGACAGACGAGCTCAAGCGCCTGCTGATGCGCGAGGAGGCGGTCAAGCGCGAGAACGCAGCCAACCTCGAGCGCGCCAGAAACCAGCTCGAGGTCGCCAAACAGCTCGCCAACGTCGAGGCCGTGCTCGAAGGCTCACCGTTCGCGCGTGAGCTTCTACGCTTGCAGATGATCTCGGACATGGGCTCGGGCGGGAAAGTGATCGTGGTCGATTCTCACTCGACGAGCGCCAAGGCCGCGCTCGAGCAAGAAGCGGTCGACCGCATGACACGCCGCTGAGGAGTCAAAGCGGCGCATCATGCGGTCGTTGGTTTTTCTACGATCCTCGATCGCGTTCGGTCTCGTGCCGCGCGCTCAATCCATCTGGAGCGAGATGCACGCGGGATCTTTGGACGCGCGCATGCCGAGCAGCTGGCAGAGCTGACGACGCGCGCTCGGCGCGGCGACATCGAGCGGGTGTTGCTCGACGAACTCGCGCAGGTGATCGATAGCGCGCTCGCGCTGGCCCAGGTAACGCATGTAAAGGCGCGCGAGCTCGAGGCGGATCGACGCGCGCTCGTTGTGTCCCCTGGGGAGACGCTCGAGCAAACGCTCGTAGCTCTTCGCCGCGCGCTGGTAATCGCGCTCGCGCAGCGCCTTTTGCGCTTGCTTGCGAAGCTCTTCATCGCTGGTGGCCTTACGCACAGGGGTCGTGGCTGCGACCTTCTGATCTTCCTCCGGCTTGACCTTGACGGGAGGCTCGACCTCGACGTCGACCTTGGCGTGCTCTTTCGGAGGCTCGTTGCGCTCGGCCAACGCCTTCTGGTGTGCCTTGATGTCGACGAACGCTTCCGTTTGCTGCTTCATGCCAGGTTCGATCGCGCGGATCTGAACGCCCCCCTTGCTCTCCTGACCATCCTCGAGCATGACCTCGACGGGCTCTTCTTTCCCGGCAGCAGGTTGCTTGACGCGCACCTTGCCGGTGATGACGCCGACGCGTGCTGGCTTGTCCTCGCCAGGCTCCTCCGCCGACACATAGAAGACCGTCCCGAGGACCGCGACCTCGGTCTCGCCAGAGATCACGTGCAGGTGCTCGTTATCCCCCTTCGGCAGGAACTCGACGAGGACCGTGCCTTGCTCCAGACGGAGCTTGTGATCGGGAGCCTTTCCTTCGAGCTTCCATTTGGCGCCAGCGCTGGCGAAGACCTTGATGGTGTCGTTGGCCTTGTTCTGCGGCTGGAGTTGTTGGAACGCCTTGGCGAGCGCTGCGTCAGGGGTCGCGCTGATCGCCTCGAGGTTATCAGCAGCACCGTCTTGCTCGTTCTCGGCGATGGCGTCGTCTTGCGCGGCGGACTTCTCCCACGGCTTTAGAACAAGCGCGCCGACACCGAGCCCGAGCAACACCGCAGCGGCGGCGAGGTAGCGAGGCCACCTGGACGCCTGCGCGCCATCCTCGAAGTCGAAGAGTTCGTCATCGATCGCCTCCTCGTCGCGCTTTTCCTGCGAGACGAACTCGAGGCGCACGGGAGGACTTGGCGTGTTATCGACGCCCTCTTCTTCGTCCATATCCTCGCCATCGTCATCGAAAGCAGGCGCCTCGATTTGAGCGGCGATGGAGTCAAAGAGCGAGTCGGCGAACGAAGCATCGATGGGGCGCTCGACGTAGACCTGCGCCTCGGCTTCCACGGAGACATCGAGCATGTCGATGATGCGACCGACGTAAGCGGCGCAATCGTGGCAAGCGAGCAAGGACTCTTCAAAGAGCGCGGCGTCGAGCTCCGAGAGCTCCCCTCGCCTATAGTTAAAGACCATCTCGCGGATGGTTTCGCAATCGTGTGAACGTGTCATGGTCTGGTCCCTCCAGTCCGTTGTTCGCTGTTCCCTTCAGCACGCTCGAGGAGTGAGCGGAGCCTCTCGCGGGAACGACGTACACGGGAGGCGACAGTGTTGAGTGAGTCGCCGGTGAGTTCGGCGATCTCGGCGAGTGTCATACCTTCGAGCTCGAAGAGTATGAAGGCTTCGCGGTAATCGGCGGGGAGGTCGGCGATGGCTGCGTGCAAGGTGCGCAGCTTGTCGCGGGCCTCGAGCTTGGACCACTGCTGGTCGTTGACGGCAAACTGTCGCAACGCAGGTAAATTTACCGTCGGAGCGCGGCGGCGCAAATAAGACACCGTCACGTTCCAGGTGACCCGGTAGAGCCAGGTCGAAAATTTCGAATCACCATTAAATGATGGGAGGGAGCGGTGCACCTGGATGAAGACGTTTTGAACGACGTCCTCGACCTCGGAGCCGGGTCCCATGATCCGGCCGACGTGGGCGATCACGCGCTTGAGGTTGGCGTCATACAGGGCGCGGAACGCCACCATATCTCCTGCCTGCGCGCGCGCGACCAGTTGTTTTTCTTCTTCAGGATCTAACATGCGTCGATCCTCCCTCCTGTGACCGAAGCTTCGGTCAGAATATCCTCAGACGAAGATTGAGTAAGACCGAGAGGCCATTGTACTCCTCCAACGTCAGCACCTGTGAGTTCCCCAAGATAAGGGGGTAGTGGTAGTTGAGCCCGACGCCCGCATCGAGCCAGGGCAAAAACTCCATAAACGCCTGCGCGTTGAGCTGGCTGCCGACAAACTTCGCGCTCTCGCGAAGCTCGTTGCCCTGCTCGAAGCGCGTCGCGCTCATGTTGCCGATCGTCAACGTCGAGCCGACGCTGACGCTGATAAAGTTCTTTGGTCGAAAGATGTACGCGCCGCTCATGCCAACCTGGTTCATCGAGAGCGTCCCCAGACGCTCCCCTTCGACCCAGTTGTTGTCCACGTCGATCGAGTTCATCAACCGCTGGTAGACGACCCCGAGCATGAAGCGCTCGTTGAGAATCACTCCACCATCGAGCGAGAGCAAAAACGCGCCCGAGTTGTCGAACGAGGTCGCCTCGGTCAACACGCTCACGTAGCCGCCGAGCGGCACGGGCTTGCCCATGACATAGGCTGGCGGAGGATCGGTGCCGAGCTCCTCGAGCGTCCCGAAGAGCTCGGGCGATGTATCGCGCCAACCTGCCAGCGTCGAAGAGAGCGAGCGCAGCACTGATGGATGCCCCGGCTCGCGCAAGGTGAGCGCGACCTCGTCCGAGCGCATGCTCACTGGTGACGGAGAAACCGCGACCTCGGCGCCAGTTCGCGCGCTGGGGAACTCGGGGAGCTCCGAGACATCCGGCTTCTTCGAGACAGGGAACTCGGGGAGCTCCGAGCCAGGTTCTGCGCCGAGCGCGTCAGGATCACTCACCGCGAGCGGGTCTTCTTCTTCGGACGGTTTGGGGAGCGGTGATTCGACGCTCGCGACCGCGTCCACGGGCTGCTCGGGGCGCGCCTTTGGCGCGCTCGTGCTGATAAACCACGCGACGCGCACGGCGGCTTCACGAATTTGTTCCGGCCTCGCCTCGACCGAGAGCGGGATCTGGACGACAGGCGCTGGCGCCGCATCACTCAACGCGAGCTGGCAGCCCATGTCGTCTTTTGTATCCCAGGTCAAATGCCAGGGCGCATCGCTCGCGCCGCTGCGACGCAATTTTGTTTGCTCCGGGATGCGCATGCGCACCTCCTCGAGCAACATTTGTTCTGCCGCCAGGCTCGCGCAATCAGAAGCGACGCGGACAAAGACGCTCACGGGAGGTTGCTGCGCGAGCGCTTCACGCTCGCTGGCAACTCCCGAGAGAACGAGCAAACATGCGCCAGAGGCACACATCACTCGCCACATCTTTTCCTTCAACAACGTCACGTCGGCTCCTGCAAAGCGTCGACACTCATCCATTCACGTTGGGTATGTCGTGGGGTCGCCCTGTATTTGTGCACGTGAGTGATCTTTTTTTATCTTTTCACCAACGCGCTACGCCGCGCGTTTTCGGCGCAACAAACGGACCGCATCCTCGAGCCCATCGAGCGTGAGCGGATACATCTCGAAGACCTCGCGGATCTTGACCGTCGTGTAGGTCGTCCCCCAGTAGCGAACCGGGTCAGGGTTGAGCCAGACGGTGCGCGGGACGACCTCCTTGATCTCGCGCAACCACGAAAGCCCGGAGCGCTTGTTCATGTAATAGAGGTCGATCGCGCCGCCAGCATACATCAGCTCGCCGGGCGCCATCGCAGCGTCACCGACGATGATGCAGCGCCAGCTCGCGTCGAGCTGGTGATCGATCAACTCCCTCAAGGACACGCCCTCGCGCCTGGCCATATCAGAGTAAATCGTGCCGTAAGGGCAGTTGTGAAAGTAATAACTCTGGAACTGCTTGAAGTGTGTTGCCTGGTGCGCCGCCGAGAAGAGCTGCGAACACAACCTCGTGTAAGGGGTCATCGAACCGCCCACATCCATGAGCAACAACAGCTTCACGCGGTTCGCGCGCGGAGGCTGCATCACGATCTCGAGGTCGCCCGCATTCCTGGCGGTCGCGGCGATGGTCCCATCGAGGTCTAACTCCTCCTCGTGCCCCTCGCGCGTGAGCATCCTCAGCTTGCGTAACGCCACCCCGATCTGGCGCACGTCCAACTTGAGGTCGCTGCGCAGGTTGCGAAAGCGACGCTCGTTGGCGACCTGCACCGCGCTTCGTCCTCCCGAACCCTCCCCCTCCGGACCGCCGACGCGAATGCCCGCAGGGTTCTGGCCGCCATGGCCGAAAGGACTCGTTCCACCCGTGCCGACCCAGTGAGAGCCGCCATCATGGCGCTCGTTCTGCTCGCGCATCCGCTCGTTGAGGCGACGGCGAAGCTCGTCGAGCTCCATCTGCGAGAGCATCTGGCGCTCGATATCGGTCATTTCTCTCAACGCTTTGGGGTCCTCGAGCCACTGCAACAACTCATCGCTCAGAGGATCAGCCTGCTCGAGCGTGAAAGGACGATCCTTGAAGAACTCGGCGAACGCCTCGTCCCAGATATCGTACTGCTCGACGCGCTTGACCAAGAGGCTGCGCGCGACCACGTAAAACCGCTCGAGACTTGTCCCGATGAGCCCCTCCTGCAACGCGCCGAGCATCGAGAGGTACTCGGTCGGGCTGACATCCAGCCCGCGATAACGGAGGTGATAGAAGAACTCGACAAACATGGCGTCTCTCATCGTCAAAGAAGAGGGGTTCCTTCGGAATCTAAGCACATTTGCGCGCTCAGATCGACCCCACGCGGGCCGCGGGGGCGCGGGGCGCAAAAATCACTCGCCCTGGTCCATGACAGCAGGCGCACTCGTTGACGAATGTGTCGGAGGGGTCAACCTCAGGTCATCCAAAATCAAGGTCCCGTCATCGACATGGATACGCACCTCGCGCAAGCGCAAAGGCTCGCGGGAGGGGCCATCCCCATCGGATGAAAGCGGCGCATCGATCTGGACGTAGCGATTGGGGATGGCCCCTCCCGCGAGCCTCGTGCGCGCATCGGTGAGAAAGGACGAGCTCCCATCCTCCCGCACGATCTCCAGGCGTATTACCGGCTTGGACCACTCTGTACGCCCACGCACGCGCGCCCTCAACCTCCAATCAGCGGGCACCTCGAGGTGCCCGCCCGGCTGCGGCGAGAGGTGCTCGATGACAAGCCCAGGCCATGTGAGCGTTTCGAGCCACAGCGCCTTTGCCGCAGGTGGGTTGTAGCGCTCCTCGTGTTCGGGATTGTAAGCGTAGGTCACCTGCGCTCTGGAGAAGCCAACAAGTTGGCGCCTGCCGCCGAGATCGTTGGTCTCCAGACGCTCGAGCGTCTGGAAGTCATCGACGAGGATCTCTTCTTCCGTATGCGCTCTCCAGCGCATTCTGACAGCACCTTCGAGGATATTGTCAGAAGCAACGCGCGCGCCCTCGTAGGAAAAGAGCAGCTCGCTCGAGGTCCCAGGCGGATACGCTGGCGAACCGACGTGATGGAGCAAGTGAGCGGTGGTGAAGAACTCGGTGAGATCTTGCTGCTCGAGCTTCTTTAAATCAGGCCGGTCATCGGGTTCTTTCGGGCTGATATCGGCGGTCCATGCGTGAATCGCCCCCTCGAAGTCGAGCCAGGTGTAGGGACCTCTGGCCAGGTCCTCGTTCCCCTCGACGGCGGGGAAGTTCAGGTCGACGTCATTGCCAGCGGTGATTCCCATCAAGGGGGTCTCGATGGCGGGCGCGCCGAAGCCGTAGTTCTGCAAGCTGACCCCTTGCAGATTGATCACGGCGGCCAGCTCCTTCATCTCTGCGGCGTTGAGCAAGCTCGCGCCCCCACCACGGCTGTGTCCTGCCAGGATGATCTTTTCGGGGTCGATGCGTCGGTAATAGGGGCTCTCGGGATCTTCGTTTCGCGCGAGCAGATCCTCGATCACAGCGCGTTGGTCGAGCGCGCGACTTCTGATGTTGTCGCGATTCCCAGGCATACAATTCCAGCGCGTCGAGTCCACGCTCGCGACCACAAAGCCCCAGCTCGCCCAGTGATCATGCAGCGAGTAGTAGCCATCAAAGACCTGACAGACGCGGTCGTGGTTGGCGTGCGCGAAGACAACAAGCGGGAAAGGCCCCGTGGCGACTGCGGCGAGGTTATCCTCAGTGGGGGACTTGCTCGCCGGGTAAGTCAAGTAATAGGCGACCTTCTCGCCGTCGACTTCCTGCGCGGTGGTGGGGTTAAACGCGCACTCGCGAAGCGGCGAGGTGTTCCAGGTGTAATAAGGTCCCGGTTCCCAGAAACGCCTGGCTTTTGCTGCGGCGAGACCCGCCTCGCGCGAGCGCTGCTCGCCGTCAAAAGAGGTCGGCGCAGGGACATCGCAAGGGGGGATATCGCCGGGGTAGCGCGCGCCTCGGGCGCGCTCGCAATCTGCGCATGATGTAAGGAGAAGTGCGCTCGCGACTTGGAGAAGTACGAGGGGGCTGATAAACTCGCGAAGAGAGGAGGATTTTATGCCGCAACACATGTACGGGTTCCGACGACGCGCGCTCGGCGCGCTCGGGCTCCTGGCCATCACACTGGCCGTTGGTACGCCGACGGTAGGGGTGGCGGGCGAGCCGGACTCGACAGACATCAACAGGTTTCCTCGCTGCAAACTCGACGCGGTTCAACGCGATCAGTTTCACAAGCGCTACGGTGCCGGTCATCTGGCGATGGCGCAAGGAAACCTCGAGCAAGCGCAACGCTCGCTCGAGGATGCGTTGCGCATCTGCGTCGACGAGGAGGTGTTGTGGTTCCTCTCGATCGTGCACGAAGACCTGGGCGAGCCCAAGATCGCGGCGCGCTACCGCGCGAGCTGGCAGATGCAGCGCAGGTTGCACGGGCTCGACGAGACCCCTCCCGAAGATCCTGGCGCGGCCGTGGTGGCCCAAACGAGCATCGAATCATCCGAAGCCTCCAAAAAAGACGCGCGCTTCGGGCGCCGTCCACCAAGCGAGCTCTTCCCGCTCACGAGCGGCGAGGTGCCCTCGCTCAACCTCGAATCCTCTCCTGGCGGGCTCGATGGCAATCGCTACATCACGAGCCTTCCCCTCAGAGATAATGCCCGAGCGCCCGGCACCAAACACGTCGACTCGCTCCCGCGCGAGGAGATGCCAAAGTTAAAGCGCCCCGCGCGCGAGGTCCTCGAAGAGACCTTCGGGCAACCTCCCACGCTCTCGCCGGTTCCCTCGAGCAAGTCCGAGACATCAGGCGCGCGCGGGGAAGAACGGCGCCTCGAACGTCCCGAGGTGGCCAAGGTCGAGCTCAACCTGAGCACGACCCCCGAAGGCGCCGATGTGCTGCTCGACGGAATCCTCATCGGCCAGACGCCACTGCGTGGGATGTCGATCCCGGCAGAGCGGCACTACAAGCTCACGATCGAAAAAGACGGTTATCATCGACTCGAGCGTGAGTTATACGTTTCGCCAGGCGCAAACCAGCACCTCTTTTTGACGTTGCGTCAGAAGTAACCACATACCCTCTTCACTCCATACCTTATCCGGGAGTCTGCCTCATGGCGCTCGATGCCAAAAAGCTCGAGAAGCTCGCCGCGCGCGTGGATGACGCCGCGCTCGAAAACCAAGCGATCACCAAACTCACCGCTGAATTCCCCGACCTCGACTTCGTGGATGCCTACAAGATCCAGCGCCTCTCGATCGGCCGCCGCCGCGAGCGCGGCGACGAGTTGGTGGGGATGAAGATGGGCTTGACGAGCGTCGCGAAGATGAAGCAAGTCGGCGTGCACCAGCCGATTTATGGGCACCTGACCGAGACGATGATGCTCTCGGACGGAGACTCCATCTCGCGCGCCGAGCATATCCACCCGCGCGCCGAGCCAGAGCTCGCCTTCCTCATCAGCGATCACCTGCGCGGTCCCGTGACACCTGCGCAAGCGATGCTTTATGTCGAGGGCGTCTGCGCTGCGATCGAAGTCATCGACTCGCGCTTCGAGAACTTCGAGTTCAAGCTCCCCGATGTGGTCGCGGATAACGCGTCCTCCTCGAGGTTCGTGCTCGGCTCGAAGATGGTCCGCCCCGAAGAGCTCGACATCGGTAACCTCGGCGTCGTGTTCGAGGTCAACGGCGAGGTCAAGCAAGTCGGCTCCACCGCCGCCATCTACGAACACCCCGCCAGGTCACTCGCGGCGCTCGCGAACATGCTCGCCGAGCACGACGAGGAGATCGAAGCGGGCAGCATCGTGTTGGCGGGCGCAGCCACCGCCGCCGAGTTCGTCCACCCCGGCGACCACGTCTGCCTGCGGATGGATGGACTCGGTGAAGTCCGCCTCTTTGTTGTGGAATGATGCCCTGGGGCACGAGGTTTACCCTTGTGCCCCGACCTTTCTCTCCCACACACCGTGGGCATTGCAACGCGCTCCTTTGCGGACCACTCGATGAGTGAGACAGACAAACCAGAAGAATCCGTCGAACCAAATGACGAGGAGCACGCCTCCCCTGATGAGGAGGCTATCGCCAGTGATACGGCTGACGCGGAGGTGGTTGACGCGGAGCATCCTGACGAGGATGCGATCCTCGAGGAAGACGCCGAGCGACTGCTGGCATCGACCACAGCCAGGGTCGAGCTCGAAGCCGAGGCCGAGATCGAGCTCCCCGACGTCAAGATCGATCCCGACGATGCGTTGCGCCGACAGGTGCATGGTATCGAGCTCGTCATGGAGAAGACGCGGCGCTCGATCGAAGGGCCGCTCTATATCGAAGGCGCTCTCTGGTACCTGACGACGTGCATCGCCTGCTTGTTGAGCGCGCTGTTGTTCGCGCTGCTGTTCTCCTCCGAGAGCCTCTCGCTCGTGCCCTCGATCATCGCTGCGGTGGGCATATTTTTGACCTCTGTGGCTGCTCTGAGCGCGGCTTACGCGCGCTACACACAGCGCGAGGATGCGCTCGGGATGGCGCGAATGCTCCAGCAACAAGCGCCCGAGCTTCGCCATGACCTGGTGGCCGCGCTCAAGTTCGGGCGCGCCTTGCTCGAGGACACCTTCAATACAGAAAACGCGAGCGCCTCGCTGGCCAGAGCACACGTCAAGAAGGCGAGCTCGCGCATGGCGAGTATGCTCGAGTCCGGGCATCTCGGGCACTTGCTCCCGACGCGAGATTATAAACCTGCGGCGTGGGCGTTCGCAGGCGCGCTCCTGTTGCTGCTGATCCCCACTGCGATCGCGCCCGGTTGGGTCGCAGATCGACTGATGGGAGAGGCGCACGAGAAGATCGTGGCGACCGCCGCGACCAGGGCCGAGAACCCGAAATACCCGGTCGTTGGCAACCTGAGCCTGAAGCTGCAACCTCCCGCTTACACAGGGCTACAGGCTGATTTCCAACCCTTTACAACAGGCAACGCCAGCGTCCTGAACGGCAGCGAGGTCACCCTCCAGGGTTACTCGCTGCTCGGGCGCGCGCAGCATATCGACCTGATCATCGAGCAGACGGGAGAGGAGACGCAGATTCGCCCGATGGAGCTCTCGCGCAGCGGTCGCGTGGTGGCCTCGTTGGTCGCGTCGAAATCGCTGACCTATACCTTCCGCGCCAAACTCGATGATGGGACCATCGTCGAGAGCCCCACCAAGCACACGATCGAGGTCGTGCCGGACAAGCCCCCCACCATCGAGATCCTCTCGCACAAGGGGGAGTTGCAGGTGGGCACCGAGGATCTTCTCGAGCTGGAGTTCGCCGCCAACGATGACTTTGGCATCACGGGCATCAGCCGCCTGCACGCGTTCCTCGACACCGAGGAGCCCGAACGCCAGGTGCTCGTCATTCCCGAGTTGCAGAACAGCCCTCCACAACATCAAGGAAAGCACACGCTCGACCTCTCGGCGCTGGGGCTCCAACCCAAGGATCGCGTCACGCTTTACCTCGAGGCCACCGACAACAACACGTTGACAGGTCCAGGCGTGGCGCGCTCGGAGGCGTTGGTGTTGGTCGTCGCGAGCCCGGATGACAAGCACATGAAGTTGCTCGACGAGCAACGCGAGGTCGTCGAGGAGCTGCTGCTCTCGCTGGCCGATTTTCTGGAGTCACCTGTCGGAGCGCGCGAGCTCGCGCGCGGAGATGCATGGAGGCAGGTGGTCGAGCCAGGGATGACGCCCGAGGATCGCACCGCGCGCCGCGCGAAGCTCCTGAAGGCACACATCGAGCACGGCAAATTGCTCGTCAAGATGGGAGACCTCGCCGCCAGGATGCAGGAAGATCCGCTGATGGCGCCGCGCGATATGAAGATGTTCGCCGCCCTCCACAAGCAGCTCGAGAAGTTGCACGAGCGCGGGAAATCACTCTTCTCGAACACGACCTCGGCGATCCCCAAGAACGAGCTCACGCTCGGGCAAATGCAGCGGTTCGCGACCTGGGCGATGGAGAGCGAAGAGGCCATGGAGAAGGGGCTCTTGCGCCTCGAGGATCTGTTGCTCGAGCAGCAGATGGCCAGCGCTCAAGCCACCGCCGACGAGATCGACAAGCTCAAGGAGCGCCTCAAAGAGCTGCTCCAGAAGTACAAGGAGACGGGCGACCCGGAGCTCAAGGAGGCGATCAAGCGCGAGATCCAGCGCTTGCGGCAGCGCATGCAGGAGCTCATGCAGCGCATGAACCAGCAGATGCGCGAGCTCCCCAAGGAGCACATCAACCGCGAGGCACTCCAGCAAGCGAGGATGGAGAGCGACGCCAAGAAACTCGCCGACGACTTCACCAGCATCGAGGATATGCTGGACAAGGATGATATCGACGGCGCGCTCGAAGCGCTCGAGAAGATGGGCGAGAACCTCGACAAGTTCACCGAGGATCTGGCGCAGAACTCCGCGAGCGCCGCGCCGCAACGTCTGAGCGAGTTCGATCAGCAAGTCAGCCAGTTGATGGATGATGTCAACGACCTGAGCATGCGACAGCAAGCGCTCGAGCAAGAGACACGCGAGTTGCAAAAGCAACTCCAGGAAGAGCGGCAAGAGCAAAACCGTCAGATGGTCGAAGAGTTCGCCAACCAGATGATGAACAAGGTCAAGCAGCAGAAGCGCGACTTGGAGAACCTCGAGAAGAAGGGCGATTTGCCCGAGCACCTCGACGCCAATATCCAGAAGGCCAAGTCGAGCCTGCGTCAGCTCGAAGAATCACTCGAGCAGCGAGACATCGAGAGCAGCCTGGATCACGCGCAGGACACGCTCGAGGATATGGAGAAGCTGCGCTTCTCGATGCAGCTCGCCAAACACTACACGCCAAAGGACAGCCCCGATTCGCGCAAGCTCTCGGAGGCAAAGCGCAAGACCGAGCCCATGGTCGAACGCGGTCAGGAGATCGTCGACGAGCTCGACGAGATGATGAGTCGCGCCGAGGAGCGCGCTCAGCAGCAAGATCCGCGCGCGCAGGAGCTCTCCAAGAAGCAGCAAGGGATCAAGGAGCAGGCGCGAGGATTGCGCGAGAAGATCAAGGACTCGAGCGGCGAGTTCCCACAGCTCGAGCAGGAGCTTGGCCCCGGCATGGAGCGCGCTCAACGTTCGATGGAGGATGCGAAGCAAGCGCTCGACAAGCAGCGCTCACAGCGCGCGCTCGACGCCGAACGTCAGGCGATCGAAGAGCTGCGGCAGATGAACGACAAGATGAAGGAAGCGCTCCAGAAGCAGCGCCAACGCGAGCAAAACGGGCAACAGGGCCAGGAACACCAGAAAGAACAGGTCAAGATCCCTGGCACTGGCGAGGGCGGGAAGAAATCGCGCTACCGGGATGAGATCAAGGACACGATGAAGGAAGAGCGCCTCGACGGCTACGAATCCGAGATCGAACGCTACTACGAGAGCCTCGTCAAATGAGACAGCAAAACCTTCGAAACACCGCACGCCATGCGCTCGCGCGCATGTTCGCCATCTTGCTGCTCGCGGTCGTCTGTGCGAACGCGCCGCTCTCTGTGGCGCATGCGCAGACCTCGCGCCAGGTCAACGCGCTGCTCGACGCGTGGCGAATGAAAGAGGCCAGGCAATCGCTCGAGAGCTTCACGCAAAAGAACGGCGAGGACAGCGAGGAGGCGCTCTATCTTCGTGGGCGCTACGCCTTCTTCGAGGGCAACTATAGCGAGGCCGTCGCGCTGATGGACAGGGCGCTCGCCAAGTACCCAGAAAACGCGATGTGGAAGGCGGACCGCGACATCATCGACGCCACGCGCGAGGTCACCAAAGATTACGAAAAGCACACGAGCCCGGACGGCAAGTTCATCGTCTACATCGAGCCGGGGCGAGATCGCGTCTTGCTGCCTTACGCCTTCGAGGCGCTCGATGCGGCGTATGACGAGCTCGGCAAGGAGCTCGGGCATTACCCCGAAACACCGATTCGGGTCGAGGTTTACCCGACCACGGCGACGCTCGCGCGCGTCTCCTCGCTGACCGAGGAGGAGATCCGAACCTCGGGCACGATCGCGCTGTGCAAGTATAACCGTCTGATGATCACGAGCCCCAAGGCGCTGCTGCGCGGTTATGGCTGGGTCGATACGCTGGTGCACGAGTACGTGCACTACATCATCAACCACAAGACCCAGAACCGCGTCCCGATTTGGATGCACGAGGGGATGGCCAAGTACCTGGAGCGGCGCTGGCGCGGAGATGGCGCCAACCGCTTGGCGCCATCCTACGAGCACCTGCTCAGGAAGCGCGTCGACGCCAACGACCTGATCACCTTCGCGCAGATGCACCCCTCGATGGCCAAGCTCCCGAGCCAGGATGACGCGGCGGTGGCCTTCGCCGAGGTTTACACGGTGATGGAGTACCTGCGCAGCGAGGTCGGTGAAGGCGCGTTCGCCAAGGTGCTCGATGGGATCAACGAGGGGTTGGATGCGCAGCAAGCGTTCGCCAGACCGCTCGCGACGACCTTCCCCGAGTTCGAGAAGAAGTGGCAAGCGTACCTGAAGACGCGCCCGCGCGTGGACTTCCCTGAAGGAGAGACCGGCTTTGACGAGAAGCTGCGCTTTAAAGACGAGAGCGGTGATGCGGCGCTGACTGACCTCAAGCAGATCCCGAAACCCGCCGCGCGCGATCACATCCACCTCGGGCAGATGCTCCAGGCGCGCTCGCGCCACGAGGCCGCCATCGTCCAATACCAGAAGGCCGCCGCGCTGATGGGAGACAGGAACCCGCTGCTCCAGACCCGTTTGGCGCAGTGCTTTATGGCCGTCAACCGCCCGAAGGATGCGCTCGCGGCGCTCGAGCCCGTGCGCGACACCTACCCCTCTTATGTGGTGACCTGGCTCGAGCTCGGTCGCGCACAGATCGCCAACAAGCAGTGGAGCGCTGCGCGCGACAACCTACTCGAAGCCGCGCGCATCAACCCGTTTGATCCCGAGGTTCACGAGCTGCTCGCCAGAGCCTACGAAGGGCTCGGACAAAAGGAGCTGGCCGAGCGCGAGCGCAAACTCCGCGCGCTCGTGATGTAACCCATGGGACGCATGGGCTCCCCGCCACCAACGCCTCCCCAAAAAACTTTGAAAAAAAGACGACCCCCATGTCGATTCTTTGTCTGCTCGTTCGTCGCCTCTACAAACGATGAGCGGTGACGGTCACCGCCTCATCTCGCTTAACCTCTAGTTTTTACGAGCCCCGGAGAAAGACGATGCGCGTTATGGTGATGATCAAAGCAAACGAAGCGTCCGAAGCAGGCCAACTCCCGAACACCGAAGTGATCGCGAGCATGCACGCGTACAACGAATCCCTCATGAAGGCAGGGATTCTGCTCGATGGCGATGGCTTGAAGCCGAGCAGTCAGGGAAGGCGCATCAGCAACCGCGGCGGAAAGCCGCACGTCACGGATGGACCCTTCGCAGAGACCAAGGAGCTGATCGCGGGCTTCTGGGTCTGGGAGGTCTCCTCGATGGAGGAAGCCATCGAGTGGGCGAAACGCTGCCCGGCGGTCAATCAATCCGAGGAATTCGCCGAGTTGGAGCTGCGCCCCTTCTTCGAGATGGAGGACTTTGACGAGAACTTCACCCCGGAGCTTCGCGAAAAAGAGGCCGCGATGCGCGAAGAGCTCGAGCAGAAGAAGTCCTCGTGAGCGAATCCGATACACCGCGACCGACCTCCCCTGAGGACGAGGCTGCCCGTGGCGCGATCGATGCCGTCTGGCGCATCGAATCGCCGCGACTGCTCGGGGGGTTGGTGCGCGTGGTCGGCGACCTCGACCGGGCCGAGGACCTCGCGCAATTCGCGCTCTTGCGCGCGCTGGAAACCTGGCCCACCGAGGGCATCCCGGACAACCCAGGCGCCTGGCTGATGGCGACAGCGAAGCACCGCGCGTTCGACCGTCAGCGGCGCGCCCGGATGAAGGATCGCAAGCACGAGCAGCTGCAACACGCGCGATCCTCTGCCCACACGCCAGACATCGAGACCGCCATCGACGAGGACGTGGGCGATGATCTGCTGCGTCTTATCCTGATCGCATGCCACCCGATCCTCTCGACGCAGGCGCGCGTCGGGCTCACGCTCAAGCTCGTGGGCGGGCTCTCGACCACCGAGATCGCGCGCGCCTTCCTCATCTCCGAGTCGACCGCAGCGCAACGCCTCGTCCGCGCCAAGAAAACGATCGCCGCGGCAAAGGTTCCCTTCGAGGTCCCACATGGCGAGGCGCTCGCCGAGCGCATACCGCACGTGCTGGCGGTGCTTTACCTGATCTTTAACGAGGGCCACGCCGCCACAAGCGACGCATCGGTGGTGCGCGCGCGATTGTGCGCCGAGGCGATGCGCCTCGCGCGCGTGTTCGCGGCGCTTGTCCCCGAACACGCCGAGGCGCACGGTTTATCGGCGCTGCTCGAACTCACCGCGGCGAGGATTCCTGCGCGCACGGCGCGCGATGGGTCGATCGTATTGCTCGAGGATCAGGATCGCACGCGCTGGGATCGCTTGCTCGCGCGCCGGGGACACGCCTCGCTCGAGCGCGCCATCGCGCTCTCGGCGCCGCTGGGGCCGTACACCCTGCAAGCCGCCATCTCGTGGTGCCACACCCGCGCCAAAACATTTGAAGAGACCGACTGGGACGAGATCCTCGCGCTCTACGACGCCCTCACGGCGCTGACCGGCTCGCCCGTCGTCGAGCTCAACCGCGCGATGGCGATGGCGATGGCGTGGGGACCAGAAGAGGCGCTCGAGCTGCTCGACGAGCTCGCGGACGATCCCGCGCTCCAGGGTTACCATCACCTCCCCAGCGTTCGCGGCGAGGTGCTGTTTCGGGCAGGGCGCATGCCCGAGGCAAGGCAAGCGTTCGAACGCGCCGCGCAGCTCGCGAGCAACGAACGCGACCGCGCCATGCTGCTGGAGCGCGCCAGCGCGTGTGACGCGTTCAGGCTGGAAGTGGTCTCGAAACAGGATAAATAAACTTTCATTATCCAAACACCCCTCCATCATGCACCCCATGCATGACACAGATATGGAACGCATGTTCAGCGGTGATAACGGCATCGATACTAGAGCGGCGCCCCTCGCACATGTTGGCGGCCGTGGCGACCTGGCACAAAAAATGGACTCGCCACGGCTTGCAAAAACGAGCCATCACGAATCCATTTTTTGTGCCAGGTCGCCAACGGGATCGCGTTGGCGCCACGCGCCTGAAGAACGATCACTCGCAGCCAAGAAACGCCGAGATCGCGTCGTAATCCTCGTCCTCCTTGATCGCGCTACACGTCTCGCTACAAATCGTCACCGCGCCCGAGTCCGAGACCTCATACTCTCCGCCCTCACCGCAAGGCAGATCCTCGGTCGCCAGCGTCAAGACGCGGCCGCTGTCGCTGTCCTTCTTCTCGACCTGCACGCCGACTTTCTCGACATCCACCGCCCCCATGCCGAGCGACGCAGGCACCAACGTGCAGCTCACCGAGCGCGTGGAGCTGATCGGGTTGGTGTCGCTCGCGCACGCTTCGCCGCCGATGTCCGTGTCCGCGTCATCGAGGATGCCATCGCCGTCGCGATCTCCGCTCGAGGCGCCAAAGGAGCTGTTTCCGCTATTGGGTTTGCTGTTTCCTATGCCGCTCACGCCCGGATCACCCGGCATGTAATTCTCGGGCGGCTCCTCCCCTTCGATCGGTGCGTTGACAGGGCCATCATCCTCTGCGCAGGCAACAAAGATAAAGAGCGCCAAAGCAGGCGCGAGCGCGCGCAGCGAACTGTTGCGGATAAGACGTCGCATTCTCCCCTCTTCATGGAAGCTTCGATTAAAAAAAGCGTGACCGCCCTCGAAAGAAACGATCACGCTGCAATATAACTTGAAGTGCTAGACCTGACAACTCGACTCGGGTTTACTCGCATCCCATCGTCGCACCCGGATCGCACTCCTCGGGTTCGCACGCCACCACGGTGGTCACCGCATCCACGGAATCATCGGCGCGCAACGCCTCGCATACATCCGGGCAAAGCTCGACGGTGTCACCCTGCACGAGGAACTCTCCGCCATCGCCACAGGAATTGTCCACGGTCACTGGCGACAGCACGCGACCACGCGAGGAGCCCGTTTCGACCTGGAGACCGACGCGAGTCCAGTCAACCTTCTCCTCATCGGTCACATCAGGCTGATAAATGCAGGAGATCGTGCGCACGGGTTCGCTATCTGCGATCACGTCAAAGATCTTCGAGTAGTCAGGATCTCCGCAAACCGAGAACCGCAACCCTCCGGTCTGGAGGCTAAGCTCCTGGTAGGTAAAGCCCGCGTTCACCGCGGTCGCGCACGCGTTCTGCGAGAGCCCATCCTCTGGCGTCAAGCCGAGGTTGCTTGCCTCCACGCCGACGACGCTGTGAAACACGAAGTTCTCGGCACCGGCGTTGTAGAAGCCATAGCCACGCTCGGCGTCGAGCGCGGCGAGCTGTGAGAGGAACACATGCGCGGGCAGCGAGGAGTCGTCGTCGGTGATCTCGACAAAGACCTTGAAGGCATCGGGCCTCAAGCGATCGCCCCAACCTCCCGGAGCGAGCCCGTGAGGATCATCACGCGTCATCGAATAGAGCGCGACATCGAGCGAGTTCACGCTCGCGATCAACGCGTCGTATTGCAGAAAATCATTGGTCGCCAGCGGCTTTGGCGCGCACGATTGCCCGGAGCCGTTAGGATCTGCGCAAAAGATCGTGGCGTTCGCCAACAGGATCACCTGCGCATCGCGTGAATCGCGCAGCATCGTCGAGATCAGGTCTCCGATCCCATCCTCGATTCTCGGCAGCTCCTCGACCATGCTGCCCGAGACATCCACCATGAAGATGAAGTCGAGCGGTGTGCTGTCGAGGTCGACCTGCGTGAGCTCGACCTCGGCGTTTGCCAGCCCGCAAACCTCCGTCTCGCCGTCATCAGGATCGGTGCCGAGCTGCTCCTCGAGCGCATCGAAGAGCCCATCCCCATCGCTGTCCTTGCTGGGCTCCCCGAACTCGCCGATGTCTCGCTCGTCATCATCGTCATCCCCAGACTTTGTCTTGCTCGTGGGGATGTAGCCAGGCTGATAATTCTCGGCGGCCTCCTCGCCCTCGATAGGCGCCGCGCCGGGCGAACCACCGCCACCGCGTTGGATGATGTCACTGCACGCCATCAACGTCAGCGATGGGGCAACGAGTGAGAGCATGAGCGCGCGAGTTATCCGATGCATGCAGGGTCTTCTCCGTCGATGAATCCATTGCAGTCGTTGTCGATCTCGTCATCACAGAACTCTTGCGTCGCCTGCCCCTCGCACTCGGCGGGTTTGCAACCACCGACAAAGGTCAGCGAGCCATTCTGCAATCCTTCGACCTCGCCACACAGCGTGGGGCAGAGCTTCACGCGGCTGCCATCCTCGATGTAGTAGCTGTCCACAGCACATGATGCGGCGTCAGCCACACGTTGCAAGCGCCGCACTGGCGCGGAAGGGTCCGAGCTGGCGCGGTATTCGAGCGCCACCGCCTGGCTGTCGATCTGTTGCCCATCGGGAGGAGGGGGGAACCCGAACGAACACGCGATGCGCGACTTCTCGATGATTCCTTGCGCCGCAGCGCGGAACACCGCGTCATAAGACTCCACGTTGCACACCGGGAAGCGCAACCCCTCGGTCAGGATGCTGAGCTTCTGGTACTCGATGGCCGAATCCTCGGCTGTCGAGCAGGTGTTCCCCTGGATCGCCTCTCCCTCGGTCCAGGCTTGCGTCGCGTCGGGCTTGGCGGTCAACCCGATGATGCTATGGAAAATATAGTTACGAGAACCGGGGACGCCAAACTGTGGCGGCTGGAGCGCGAGCAACTGCGCGTCGAAACCGACCGCCGTCTCGACCGTCCCTTCGGGCGCATCATCGGTGACCTCGATAATCACCTTGAACGCCTCGCTGCGAAGCCACGTCTGCCACCCCCCTTCAGGGTTCCCATTGCGATCGGGCTTGTCATAACTGTCGAGCAGGATCTCGAGCGAATCGTGCGACGCGATGCGCGTGTCATAGTGGTAGAAGCGCTCGGTGTTGGCCGGGCGCGTCGGGACAGGATCACAGGTCGTGCCCGAGAGCGGCGCCGCGACACAGATGTTCTTCAGGTCAGACTTGCCGTGTTGCGAGATCATGATCACGCGGTAATCCAACCCGCTGTCCTTGATGATATCGGCGAAGTTGGTGTTGATGTTGCGCTGGATGCTCTCGATCTCCTCCTGCATGCTGAAGGAGTTATCCACCACAAAGATCACATCCACAGGCTTCGAGTCAGGCGTGGCGGTCTGCTCGAGGAAACCGCACGCCCTGTCCATCATCGCCGGGTTGGAGCCCGCGATCGCCTCGGAGCCATCGAGCACGCCGTCCATGTCCGTGTCAGCCAGCGTGGGGTTCGCGCCGAGCGCGGCCTCCTCGCCATCTTTCAGGCCATCACCGTCGGTGTCCGGGTTGTTGATGTCAGTCCCCGCCACCAGCTCGTCCGCGTCGGACAATCCATCGCCGTCCGTGTCACCGGGCGTCCCGGTGTTCATCGGCGTGGTCTGGTTATTGACCATCGTGTTGTTGTTGGTCGGTGGGGTCGTGTACGTCGGCGTCGTCGAGTTATTCTCGATCGGATCAGGTCCACAGGCGCACACGAGCAGCGTCGCCGCCACACTCACAATCAATTCTCGCTTCATCCTCGCCATCCTCAGCAATCCAAAGAGTTTTGGCACCATCTCTTGTTGAATCACAGTATAACGAACCCGCGACTTCTTTTGGAGTCGAGAGGTTCTCCTCGCGCGTATAGCCCATATAACGCATACAGAGTCGCGCACCTTCTCCTCTCACACTGGATGAACGCATGCGGGAAAAGCACACCTCACTCGAACATCTCCAGATCGACCGCCGAAGCTTTGGCAAGCTCGCGCTCTTTGGCGCGGCGGCCACCGCCAGCTTGACGATCCCCACAAAACAAGCCGCCGCCAAGGAGCGCCCCTCCGGCGAGCAAGGCCCCGACGCCGAAGCTCTCGCCGACAAAATGCTCGCCGCGGTCAACCATGACGCATGGCTCGCCACGGGCGCGATCACCTGGAAATTCGGACGCAGCGTCCACCTCTGGGATCGCAAACGCAACCTGTGCCGGGTGCAAAAGGGAAACAAGACCATCCTCGTCGACATCGCGACGAAGAAAGGGGTCGCCTTCAAGCGCGGCGAACGCGTTGGCGGTGAGCGCGGCGCCAGATGGGTAGAGAAGGCGTGGGCGAGCTGGGCCAATGATTCTTTCTGGCTCAACCCCGTCGTCAAGATCAGGGATGGCGGCACCTCGCGCGCGATCGTTCAGATGGAAGATGGCACGCGAGGGCTGCTCGTCAGCTACGCCTCGGGAGGTGTCACGCCGGGCGATGCTTACCTCTGGTTGGTCGACGAGTCAGGGCGCCCCTACGAATGGCGCCTCTGGGTCTCGATCCTTCCTGTGGGAGGAATGCGCTTTAGTTGGGAGGATTGGACCAGGATCTCGACAGGAGCCTGGATCTCACAGTTCCACGACGGGCTCTTTAACATCCGCGTCAAGGACCTCGACGCCGCACCGACGCTCGAGAAGCTCGTCGGCAAGGAGGACCCCTTCGAGCCGTTGTTCACCCCCTCGACGTGATAAATCACCGCGCGCAGGTGCCGTGTGTGATCGAGTCGACGCAACCTGCGGGCAAGCAGGACGCGGCGGCGCGAAGCTCGGCGTCCTCTTCACGTTGCACGATCTCGCACAGCGGATCGCACAGGCGAATGACATACTGCGCGCTCGATAAACGCTCGAGATAATAACCTCGATCCGAGCATTGTAGCGCGCTCCCGACGCGCTCGAGAAGCTCGGGCGAGCGACCCCCGAGCCGAAGCTGCAAGCCGAGCGTGTTCGCGTCGGTGTAATCCTCGAAGTTGCTGGCGCGCGGGATGTTAAAGGTGCAGGGAATCGCCGTCCCCTCGACAATTGGCGCGGCCAGCGCGTCGAGCACCGCCGCGTAGTTGACCGCATCACACACAGGAAACCGCAGCCCGCCGCTGTCCTTGCTGAGCTCCTGGTAGACCAACCCCGAGTTCGGCGCGCTCGGGCAAACCTGGCGCACCGTGGCGTGATCGGCCTCGTAGTAAAGCCCGCGCGCTGGCCCTTGCACGCCGATCACGCTGTGCCAGACAAACGCGCGGCTTCCATCCGCGTTGTAGAGTTGTCGGTCGCGATCGAGCTGCCGGAGCTGGGATTCGAACTCCACGTTCGAGATCTGCGAGTTGTCATCCGAGAGTTCGACAAACACAGGCGTGGCGCCAGGGCGAAGACGATCGCGCCATCCTCCCGGCGCGTGCGCCCAGACATCGGCACTGTCAAAGGTCGAGAGCAACACTTGCAACGAGTTGCTCGAGTGCACTTGCACGTCATAGACCATGAAGCGGTCGTTGACGGGTGGGAAGGTGTCGCCATCACACCCGCTGTTCTCGAAGCCATCTGGCAGACAAAAGCCAGCGCCAAGGGCCGCCGCAGAGCCGATCACGGTCACGGTAAAATCGAGCGCGCCCGTTTCGAGCAAAGGGGTGAAGTAATCGAGGATTCCCTCGCGCAATGCCTCGAGCTCCTCGCGCATGCTGCCCGAGGTGTCCGCGACAAAGATAAAGTCGGCTTTTGCTGGCAGGACGCCAGGACGGATCGAGTAAACGCTCTCGGCGCAAACCAGGTCGGAGGCAAAAGGATCGGTGTTGTTGATGACCTCGAGGTAGTCGAGGCGGCCATCCCCATCCGAATCACCGCGCACGAGGAGTTCGGGGGGAGGCCCCATATCTTCCTCGACGCCCATCTCTTCGGTGGCGATCGCGAAGGGGTTGACGTCATCGCCACCGCAACCGCATAGAATCGAAGCGAGCGCGAACACGATCGCTTTGATTCTGCGAGACGTCAGGCTGTGCATGTGCGGTGCGAGGAGGTGGCGCAAGGGCTTTCTACCGTGACTTCTTCAAGTCGAGCGCCACATCCACGATCATATCCTCCTGCCCACCGATCATCTTGCGTCGCCCGAGCTCGATGAGGATGTCCCTCGGATCGACCCCGTGGCGCTTCGCCGCGCGCTCGGTATGCAGCAGGAACGAGGAGTAGACGCCCGCGAAACCGAGCATCAGAGCGTTCCCATCGGTCTGCACGGGGCGCTTTTGCAAGGGCCGCACGAGCTGATCGGCGCAATCGATAAGAGGATAGAGCTCGACACCTGTCTCGATGCCCATCCTGTCACAAGCTGCGATCAACACCTCGAGCGGGCAGTTGCCCGCGCCAGCTCCCATACCCGCGACCGAACCATCCACGCGATCCGCGCCCGCTTCGATGGCGATCAAGGTGTTCGCCACGCCGAGCCCGAGGTTGTGGTGGTTGTGGAAGCCGATCTGACAGCCGAGCGTGTCACGCATCGCGCCGATCTTCTCGCGGGTCTCCTCCATCAGGAGCGCTCCCGCAGAGTCCGTCACATAAACGCAGTGGGCGCCATAAGATTCCATCAACTTCGCTTGCTCCACGAGCTGCGCGGTCGGGATCATGTGCGCCATCATCAAAAAGCCGACGACGTCCATCCCGAGCGAGCGCGCGTATTCGATGTGCTGGCGCGAGATGTCGGCCTCGGTGCAGTGCGTGGCGATGCGGATCGTGTCCACGCCAAGCTCGTGCGCCATGTCGATGTCCTCGCGCGTGCCAATGCCCGGCAGCAGCAAGGCCGCCAGCTTGGAGTGCGTGAGCACCTCGCGCACCGCTTGCAAGTACTCGCGCTCGGTGTGCGCGGAGAACCCATAGTTGATGGAGTTGCCGCTCAGGCCATCACCGTGGCTGACCTCGATGATGTCGATCTTTGCCTCGTCGAGCTTGCGAGCGATCTGGACCATCTGCTCGACGCTGTACTGGTGCGCCAGCGCGTGCATCCCATCGCGCAGCGTGCAGTCATTGATAATCACCTTGCTCACTGCTCTCCTCCCTGATTGTCGAGGTGCTCGCTGATCCTCTCGGCCATCTCGAGCGCCGCGCATGTCATGATGTCGAGGTTGCCCGCATACTTTGGCAAATAATCACCGGCCCCCTCGACTTCGAGGAAGACCGACACCTTGAGCGCCTCCACGCGCCCCTCTCCGGGGATCGTGATGGCGTCCTCGCCAACGCATCGCTCGAACACAGGCTCTTGCACCAACCTGTAGCCGGGCACGTATTTGGCGACGCGCTCGACGACCTCGTGGATCGACGCGCTGATGGCCTCCTCGTCCGCCAACGCGCAGAGCGCGTGCACGGTATCGCGCATGATCAGCGGCGGCTCCGCCGGGTTCAGGATGATGATCGCCTTCCCTCGCTTCGCGCCACCGACCTGCTCGATGCCACGCGAGGTGGTCACGGTGAACTCGTCGATGTTGGCGCGGGTGCCAGGGCCCGCCGAGCGAGACGAGATCGATGCCACGATCTCGCCATAATGCACCTCGGCGACCTGATTTATCGCCCAGACGATCGGGATCGTCGCCTGCCCACCACAGGTCACCATGTTCACATTATCCGCCTCGATATGCTAGCCGAGGTTGGCCACGGGCACCACATAAGGACCGAGCGCCGCAGGCGTGAGATCCACCACGCGCTTGCCATGCTCCTTCAGGATGGCGGCGTGGCGCGCGTGCGCGCCAGCGCTCGTGGCGTCGAGCACGATGTCCACGCGCGCGAACAAATCCTCGTTCGCCACCAGACCATCGAGCCCCTCGTGGGTGGTCGCGACGCCGCGCTCTCTGGCTCGACGCAAGCCATCCGAGTCAGGATCGATCCCGACCATGGCCAACAGCTCGAGCGCCTCGGAGCGCTCCTGGATCTTGATCATCAAGTCGGTCCCGATGTTGCCGGAACCCAAAATCGCGACGCCTCGTTTCACTTTGGCCCCTTCCACTTCTTCGGTCCTTTCCACGTCCCCTTCGCGTCGCCATCGCCCTGGCTGGCGCCATCCTCACCCAGAGAGTCCCCAAGTGATTTCTCGAGGTTCTTCTCCCTGGCATCGATGGTCTCTTGATATTCGCGGGGGATCTTCTTCATCGGGTTGTGCTCTTCCTCGAGCGCCTCGACCTTCTCTTCGGTCTTCTTGGAAGAATCACACATGCTCGCTCCCATCATCACGGGAGCGAGCAGCATCAACGCACAGAGCAAACGCAACATGGCGACCTCCTTGCCTCTTATCTACAAACCGAAGACACAAGAGCACACAGCCCGCGCAGGATCAACACCCCGCAGGCAGGATAGAGGACGGAGGCGCCCGATAAAGATGCAGCTGTTTTGGCGAGCGCCTAGACGAGATCGAGTGGCAACACGAGCGTGAAACTCGAGCCCTTGCCGAGCTCGCTCCTGGCCAGGATCTCGCCCCCCATAGCCACCGCGAGCTGATGAGAGATCGCCAACCCTAGACCGGCGCCGCCATAGCGTCGCTGGATGTCGATGTCTCCCTGAACGAAAGTCTCGAAGATCCTGGCGAGCTGATCCTCGCTCATGCCGATGCCCGTGTCATGCACGTGCCAACGCATGACGCCCTGCTGCTGGTCCACCTCGAACACGAGCGAGATGGAACCTTGCGAGGTGAACTTGCACGCGTTCCCGAGGATATTGATCAGGATCTGGCGCAACTTGAGCGCGTCGGTGCGCACGGTGACGCCGAGCTCTTCAGCCGCGGGCACCCGCAGCTCGTTGCCCCCTTCACGCGCGAGCGGATCGACCACTCGCACGAGCTCGTCGATGGCGCTCGCGAGCTCGACCTCGTCACTGGCGAGGGCGACCTCTCCGCGCTCGATGCGTGCGAGCTCGAGGACTTGAGAGATCAACGCGAGCAAGTGCTTGCCCGCGCCATGAACCTTGGAGAGATCTTCTGCGAGCGCCTGGTGCTTCAGGTCGAGGAGTTCCTCTTGCACGAGCTCGGTGTACCCGAGGATGGCGTTCAAGGGCGTGCGCAGCTCGTGCGACATGCTGGCGAGGAAGGTCGACTTCGCCTCGCTGGCCTTGCGCGCCTCATCGCGCGCGATCGCCATCTCATCGAGCGAGCGCTGGAGCTCGGCGGTCATCTCGTCGAGCTTGTTGCGAAGATCGCGCTCGCGCTCCACGACGCGCGCCTCGCGCAGACGCTCGAGCTCGGTATCGATCGTCATCTTGCTCGGGGCGATGGTAAACTCCACGAAGAGGTCTTCCGGCTCATACGAAATCGCGGACTGTGTCGCCCAACATGGTTGTCCAAACGCCTCGCTGAAGAGCCCGATCAACTTCCCCTGGATAAAGGGGCACCCCCAACGCTTCGTGTTCTTGCGCTGCATCTCGAGTTCCCAGGTGTTGCGCACCCGAACGCGAGCAAAGGGGCGATCCTCATCGAACTCGGGGAGCTCGAAGCGCCCCCAACCCGCGGCGCCGACAGCAGCGCCCCATGCAAGAAAGCCCTCGGCGAAGTTGTCCGCGAACACGGTCACCATCGCCTCGTAATCCTCTCGGGTGCCCTGGCTCGAAGACCACGCCACGAGCAAGCGAAACATGTCATACCCGACCTCCTCCGCGAGAGGACTGAGCATGCTGTTTAATGAGGGGTCCAACCAAAAAAGCGCGGAGGGAATCCCCATCGCTCCCATCATCCCGGCATCGCTCGACCAGGAGAGCTGCATTTGGTTGATGTTGATTTCGTGACTGAGAGGATGGGCGTGTAGGCCAATACTCGACTCTTCGCTCATTTCAACTCCCCCGACGTGTTCTGGAAAATCGTGAGATAACGATAAAGCAATTGCTTGAATTCGTTTAGTTCGATTTCGACGTTTCTGTGAGATGTCTCCGAGTGTAGCCCCAACCTCTCTGAATTGCCTAACGCAAAAAAGTTTCGTGTTTGACATCCCTATTCGTGAGCGGGTTTTCTTTAACCTGACGTCGCGCCCCTCAAAAGGACTCTTGCATGACACGACCCATCGCTTTCTCACGCACACTCATCGCCCTCCTCATCTCGAGCTGCGCCACGATGATCCTCTCGGACGCCTCGGCACAACAGCGGCGAGGCGATGCACCTGCTGCCTCTCCCTCGCCGCACGCCTCGTGCACGGGCGGAGAGATGTCTGCGTGCGCGGTGATGACAGACAAGGATCTTGCCAGGGGCTCGAAGGAGGAGCTCCTCGCCAGAGAAAAGCACGCCGAGTTCCTCGCCCAGTGCGACAAGAAAGACGCCGCCGCGTGCGTCGCCGTCGGCAACAACATCTTCTATGGTCGCGGCGGCATTGTCCCAAAACCCAAGGCCGCGGAGTACTACCTGCGTGGCTGCGATGGCGGCGACATGCTCGGATGCAACAACCTGGGCAACCTCTACCTCGGTGGGTTTGGCGTCAAACAAGACGTCTCGCGCGCGACCGCGCTCTACAAGCGCGCCTGTGACTCTGGCGAACCCGATGGCTGCCTCAACCTCGGCGTCGTGCTCGTCAACCCCAAGGACAAGAAGCGCTATGATCCAAACCAGGGGCTCCAGGTTTTGGCGCGCGCCTGCAAGCTCGGGCAAATGTCAGGATGCCACCTGGCCGGAGTGCTCGGCCTGGGCGATGAGGCCGAAGGCCAAGTCACACTCGCCGTCGAGCGCCTGCGCACCGCATGCACAGGTGGTGTCGCCGAGAGCTGCATGACGCTCGGCAATGTGTACGGCAAGGAAGACCTCGGGCCGACGGACCTCGAGCGCTCGAAGCAATTCTTCGGTCGCGCCTGTGATCTGGGCAAGGCGGACGCCTGCATCTTCCTCGGGAAGATCCACCTCGGGAAGGATCGCGAGCGCGCACACTCCTACTACATGAAGGCTTGCGCGCTCGGCACCACGACGAGTTGCACCGTCGCAGGGCTCGACTTTCAGGAGGGGAGCGGGACGACGCGCGACCTGAAGAAAGCCAACGCCCTCTTTGAAAAGAGCTGCGCGCAGAAAGAGCCGGAAGGATGCCACCAGCTCGCCAACAACCTGCTGGTCGGAAAGGGTATCACCAAGGATCGCGCTCGCGCCGTGAGCCTCTTTGGTCGCGCATGCTCCGGCGAACTCGAGGCGGCTTGCGACGCTCTCGCCGCTCTGTGCAAGGCCGATGACCTCGACGCCTGCGCGCTCGTCAAGGCCAAGTCCCCCTGACCTCTCCTCGACGCGCGAACCTCACCTGCACACCCCTTCTGCACCGCCTGGAATCACATCGCCACGCGCACACACCTCGCCGTTGCCTCCGCAACGAGAAGGGCGCCCTCTGTCCTCCAGCAAGGTGTTCTCTCGAACGCTCGGACAGCTCGAAAAGAACGCTTGTGGGAGATTGGTGGGACATTTGTAGGAAATATGTCAGAACGCCAATCATTGGAAAAGATTACTCATAATCACAAGCACTTCCCCAAAGACCTGCTTGCATGACTGATCTTAACCAAAGAGAGAATTTAATGAGACAGAACACAAAGAATATAACGTTGCTCGCGCTCGCGCTCGTCGGCCTCTCGACCCTCGGGTGCGCGACGCTCGGTTTGACTGGCGACCCCAAGAAAGAGCAAAAGGCACCCGCCGAGGATACCGGCGAGAAAACCGAGGAGAAGAAGGAAGAGGCCGTGGCGGATGTCCCCGCGCCCGAGCCAAACCCGGAGCTTCGCGAGACCGTCCTCTCTTGCATCGATGGCTTCGCGCCTCAGGACGTGCAGATCGGGCGCGTGGGCAAATACAAGTTCACCGAAGGTGTGAACACGCAAGAGCGCACGGGCTTCCTCGACAAGAAGCCGCTCGAGATGACCAACGGGTGCTTCTTTGGCGTCCTTCAGGCCGAGCAGTGCGTCGCGTTCACGGTGGACTCCAAGAAGTACGCCGAGCTCGGAAACTCCAACGATTGGGACGTCCAGTGCATCTACTCGGACGCTCCTGGCGAGGGCGCGGTCAAGAACAAGTCGATGTACTCCTACAGCGTCGACCGCCTGAGCCCCTACTACTTCATGCTGATGTGTGGCCACGATCAGGGTGATGGCTACGAGTGCGCCGAGGGCAGCAACTCGATGCGCGGCATCAAGTGGCGCGAGAAGCTCGAGAAGGAGGGCAAGGAGCAGCTCGGTTTCTGCATCAACCGCGTCGCCTACCAGGAGCTCAGCTACAAGAAGCAGGACTTCCCCAAAGGGCGCTACCTCTACTGCCAATACTACAACACCAAGAGCAAGAAGAGCCTGTTCGGTTACGAGTTCCTGCTCGAGACCAACAACTGATAGCGGGCTCGGCTAGACCGAGCCCGAAGCTCGGGTGATCCGCAGAAACCCAAACCTTCCGGCTGCGGACACACGATGGCGCGAAAAAGGCGACCACCCAGCGCGACTCCTCCCTTACAAGAGTTTATCGCGCTGGAGGTCGCCTCGCGTCTTTCTTGGAAGCCAGGAACCAGCAGTGATTTCGGTTCAGGCAAACCGCACGTGCACGCGCCCGACGTGGGCGATATCGGCCTCGACCGAATCCCCTGGCGCGACCTCGGTGACAGGACCGAGCGCACCCGAGAGCACCACATCACCTGCGCGAAGCGGCGTCCCGAGCTTACACAGCGTGTTCGCCAGCCAGACCACCGCGTTGACAGGGTGCCCCATGCATGCTGCGCCAGCTCCCGTCGAGACCACGCGGCCATTCTTCCTCATGACCATCCCCGCGAGATCCAGGTCAAAGGGATTCTCGGCGAGCTTCACGGGCTTGGTGCCCAACACATACATCCCGGACGATGCGTTATCCGCGATGGTGTCCTCGTAGGAGATCTTCCAGTCCGCGATCCTCGAGTCGATGATCTCGATGGCAGGGAGGATGTACTCGGTGGCGCTGAGCACATTGGCTGCGGTGACCACGTGAAAGTCGAGGTCATCCCGGAGCACGAACGCGATCTCGGCCTCTGCGCGAGGTTGCAACAACTTCGTCGTGTCGACCACGCCGCCAAGCGGGACCTCCATCTCGGCGAGCAACCCGCCAAAGTCGGGCTGGTCCACCTCGAGCCATTCTTGCAAGGCGCGCGACGTGAGCCCGATCTTGCGCCCGAGCAACGGCGAGTCGCGCCGCTCGAGGTTGTACGCCTGGATCGCGTAAGCCTGCGAGACGGTCAGCTCTGGCTCATCTGCTGTCAGCGGTCCGCATGGCGTGCCTGTTTGCTGCGCTTCCCAGAGCTTGTTTGCCAACCCATCGATATCGACCATCTCGTGACTCCATCCATCAAAGGTTCATCCAAAGGCCGACCATCGCGGCCATGTAAGCGAGCGTACTTAACACAGGGAGCAGGGAAACGCGCGGCCTTGTCACCACGAGCAGCCCCGAAATCACGAGCGCGCCTGCGCCCAGCGGCGTGCTCACGAATGGGATCGGCAACCCGATCATATGCCCGATCGGGCCCTGTTCAGTGATAAACATCACCAACACCTCGAGCCCCAGGGAGCCGAGCCCGATCGCAGCACAGGTCACCGCGATCGCGGCCAGCGTGCCATAAGACATCCCACCGCGAAACAGCCCGATGCGCCGGGGGCGCTCGTCCTTTTCGACCTCTCCATCCGAGGTTGTCGTCGAAAGCTCTTGCATCTTCTCACTCAGGAAACACCTGACGCCTCGATTCCTGGTGCTGTGCCTGACCGAACAAAAAAGCGAGGTTCGAGAACCCCAGCTCTTGCTCGATATCGTGCGATCGAGTCAGGCGACATGCGACCAGTTCATCACCGTTCTAACACGGCCTCGAAGGTAGCGTCAGGGGAAGAAACGGTTCGTATAAAACTGCTGGAAACGCTTGAACGTCACCGCGCCAAACAGGTTGACGAGCGCGCCGAAAACCACGCTCGCCTTGAACCCTCGCGTGATCGGGTGGCGCCCGACGGCCAGCAGCATCACCAAGTAAACCATGTAGTCGAGCGCGAAGCGAAAGCCGAACTGCTCGTAACCTGTGTTTTGATAAAACACACCCGGCACCACGCAGACCAACACGGTCGTCCACAAGATACGATGCCAGAAACGGTCCGCGCGGTTTTCTCTCGGTCGCGGCCACAGCAAATAAATCAACGCTGGCGAGGTCAGCAACAAGCTCATCCCATGTCGACTGATCACCACATATGGCGCCGTCTTCTGCAAGTGCGGCAGGAGCGTGAACATCGCCGAGAGGTTCATCGAGAGGAAGTGATAATGAAAGAGGCCAAACTGTTTGATCCTCGGGATCTGCCCGGCCGCCAGATAACTGTGACCAAACTCGGTCAGCGACCCGAAGCGGATCTTGTTCATCACCAGCAATGAAATCCCGACCGCGAGGCACGGCAGGCAAAACAGCGCGAGCTTCTTGAACGCCCACCCGAGCTGTTCTTTTTGCAGCCGCTTCCCGCCGGGAAACAGCACGAAGATGAAGAAGAACGCTGACGCGAACAACAGTGGGGTCCTCGTCGAGAACGCCATCGCGCAAAAAATCCCCGCCAACAGCGGATGCTTCGCGTCGATCGAGCACAGCACATAAAGCAACGTGAAGGTGATCCCCATCACGAGCGCGGTAAACCACACCTGCCCCATGATCGAGCACCAGATGTGCGGCGTGCTCAGCGCGAAGAAGGCCACCAGCCAGAGGTTCTCCTTGCGGCTTCGCCCCGAGCGGCCTCCGCGCGACAGACGCGCGAGCAGGATATAAAGCAAGGCGACGTTGAGCGACGCGAAGAACAACGTCCACAGCACGTCATTGACCGCGTAACCCCTGACCGCAGCAAACGGCATCATCAACACCGCAGGCATTGGCGGGAACGAGACAAAGTAGCGCTGCTGCGTCTTTCTGTGGTCGATGTACTTTGGCTCGAGGACCATGAGGCGCCCATCGAGCAGCTCGAACTTCCCGCGCCCAGGCTTCTCCGCCCACGTCCCCTGCACGACCTGGCCATCGGTCATGGTCAGCTCGTAATAACTCGCCCAGTCATTGCGATGCGGCGGCTTGCGATCGAGCTCGAAGGCGACCTTTCCCTCGCGGCGCTTTTGCGCCTCCGCTCCGCCAAGTTTGGCCGAGATCATCGAGTTGTAGGTGTTCGCCAGGTACACAAAGTGCGTGTCCGCGCTCGGTTTGCCGATGCGCTCGAAAGAGAGCAGCCCATAGACAAAGAACGTCATCACGAACAACAACAGCGGCGTTTGCCAACGCTTCGTGCCGAAGAAGGCTCGCAACCTCTCGACGATCGTTGCCTCGGGCACCTCGTCAAACAACGTGGCGTCCTCGGGGAGTTCTTGCTCGGTGTCGAGTTCGTAGGGAGCGCCTGGAGAATGCAGCATCATCGGTGCTCTTGTAAGGTCGAGAAAACGCGGCGAGAGGAGACCTGCAAAGGTCTCCTCTCGCCGCGGTTATAACGTAATGTCATCACAGATGCGACCTGTGAGCGGACGCTGGCGAGGTTGCTCAGTTGACCTGGAGCGGCGCGCTGCTGTCGGAGGTGTTTCCTTGCCCGAGCTGCCCCGCGTCGTTTCTCCCCCAACAGAACAACTGCCCGGTCGTGGTCGTCGCGCATGTGTGATCGAAGCCTGCGTCGACGCTCAACAACTGCGCCAACGTCGTCACGCGCTGTGGCGTGCGCTGCACGTTGCGGTTGCCCAAACCGAGCTGCCCGAAGTCATTGCGCCCCCAACAGTAGAGGTCGCGCGTTGCGTTGATGGCGCAGGTATGATCTGCGCCCGCCGTGATCGCCACCGCGTTGGAGATGCCATTGGCCTTGCGTGGCGTCAGGCTATCGCTCGAGCCGCCATCACCGAGTTGCCCGAAGGTGTTGTCCCCCCAACACCACACCTCGCCAGACTCCGTCACCGCGCAGGAGTGATCCTGGCCCGCAGCGATCTGGCGAATCCCCATCAATTGAACCACCGCCGTGGGGCTCGTGCGCGATGGCGTGGTCCCTGTCCCCAGGCGACCGAAGTTATCCATCGTCCCGTTGAGCCCCCAGCAATCCGCCATGCCATCGCGCTGGATCGCGCACGAGTGCGCCACCCCAACAGCGAGCTGCACGACGCTCGTGAGGTTCTTGGTGTCGACAAACACATCGCTCAGGTTGGTCGAACCATCGCCGAGCTGTCCTTGTGAGTTGAACCCGACGCAATCGACCGACTCGTCCGAGCGACGCACGCAGGTATGGAGCGTCCCCACGCCGACATCGAGCACATCCGTTATGGTCGGGTGCCTGTAAGGGGTGCGGCGCGCATCACTCGGTTGCTCGTCTCCAACCTGACCATAATCATTGAGCCCCCAACACCAGAGGCGATTGCCCGTGTCGAGCGCGCAGGTGTGGCGATCGGTCGAAGCGAGCTGGCGAATCCCCGTCAATCCAGTCAACACCACGGGCGACGTCGAGGAGTTGCCAGCCTGCAAGGTGCCGAGTTGTCCGCTGGTGTTGTCTCCCCAGCAGCGCACGGTCCCATCAGAGCGTGACGCGCAAGAGTGCTTCTTCCCGGAGACCACCTTGCGCCATCCCTGAGAAGCGCAGCGGTTGGCATAGCACGTCTGTCCTCCGGTACAGGACATCGCGCAGGATGCGTTCGCGCCTTGCCAGACAAAATCACCGCAGGTGTTGTTGGCTTCGCCGCAAGCATCCACGCACACATTCGAGATGCAGCTCAACCCACCCGAGCAGCTCCCACAAGAGATGGGCGTTTGCTCGCCATCAGGCAAGATCTCGCCGCACTGAGCGCTGGCCGCCTCGCAATAATCGACGCAGGTGTCTGACCCCTCATCACAGAACTCGCGCGCGCCGCACATCCCACCGCAAGGCTCCATGGGCATATCGATCTGCATGTCGATCATGTCAGGGAGCATATCCCCTGGCATATCGACCTCTTCAGGCATGTCCACGGGCATGTCGACCGCCATATCCATGTCCGCGCCCATCTCCTCGGGCTGGTTCATGTCTTCAGGGTCCATGTCCGCGAGCATATCCACGCCATTGTCGAGATCAGACGCGGGCATATCGGGCACCGACATATCGACCTCGCCATCTGGGGGGTCGAGCGGCTGGAGCTCGTTGGTCGCGCAGCCTGAAAGCACAGCGACGCCGAGGAGCGCCGCGAATGAAAAAATCGAACGCGCGCGTGAGAGGCCAAGGTTCGCAAAAGAGGGGGTGGAGCGGTGAGCAGACATCGAATTTGCCAGGGTCCATCAATGAGGGTGATCAAGGGCGTAAAGGCAACCGTCCTATGCGATTGACTCATGAATTTCAAGACGTCGCACCATGCGACGCAAGAATGGCGAGCGCAAGCTCGAAAATAACAATGAGGTCGCGCACATCGAGGTGCTCGCTGACCTCTACCCCAGAGCGTCGAGCATACGGCGTCTGTCGTGCTCACACAAACAATCGCCCCCGATGGCGATCCTTGCCGCAGAGGTGCCCATGACCCGAGAACATCTGAACGTGATGCCTTTTGACCCTGACCACCGCGACGCCTTCGATCTCCTCCCCTGGCTTCTGCGACATGATGCGGCGAGAGCAGCGAGCGCGCTCGCTGCTCTCGCCGCAAGAGGACACCGAGGTTGGACCGACCTCTTGCTCGAGGTCGAGCAGGAGGCACAGCGCACAGGGTTGCACTCCTTTTGGCTCGCCGCACTGCTCGAATGCAGCGCCCATCACCGCGACCTGGCGAGCGCGATGGACCATGATGTACGGCGGGCGATCGAGCGCTCGGTGCGCCGAACAAAGAGCTTGGCTTGCCCTCTTGCCGCTTGCATGAGCCCGACCTATACTCCGCCCAAACAACCGCAAGGCGCCACGCGTTGCATCCGCAACCCATGGCGCAAACCGAGCGTGAGGAGTGTCCATGGTCAAGTGCAAGAGCCCCCGTCGCGGCGAGAAGACGCCAGCGCTGACATCCTCTCGCCGCGCCCTCCTCGTGCTCGCAGCCATCGCATGCGTTGGCTTTCCCCTGGAAGCAGCCGCGCAATCGAGCGACACAGGGACCGTCGAGCTCCCTGATGAAATGGGGCGCCACGAGTACATGGTGACCGCGCGTATTCGCGCGATCGCGCTCCCTGGCTTCGCGCTCGACCCGCTCTTTGACCAGCACCCCACGCACTGGAGCAATGGCGAGCGCAACCTCTCCTATGGCGGCCAGTTTACCTGGCGTGCGCATGGGGATTACGAGCTCGGCGTGGCAGTCGACTGGGCAGACCTGAGGATGCCAAAGGCGTTCTGGCTCCAGGCTGGCGAGGACCCCGACCAGGCTGACTACGTGGACCTCGACTTGAGGATGCTCTCGGTCGTGTTCACCTCGCACTGGTTCTGGGACCCGGTCGACTGGCTCTCGCCATATGTGGGCGTTGGCCTCGGGGTCGGCGTCCTGCGTGGGAGCATCTTGCAGTATGAACCCTCGGCGGGCTCGCAATGCGAACAGGATGTCGGCAAGGACGGAGACTGGATGCCTGACTCCTGCTTCGGAGAGGATGGCGAGGTCGACCCATCTCAATTTACAGCCGACTCTCCAAAGCCCGCCGAGCGGCAACCTCCCGTTGTCCCCGTCCTCAATGTCTCGGGCGGCTTGCGCTTTAACATCTACAAGTACGGCACGATTCGCTTGGAGGTCGGCCTCCAAGATCACCTTTATGCAGGCATTGGCGTCGGCGCGCAGTGGTGGTAATCCCCCGAAGCGGCGCCACGTGGCGCCGCTTGCGCCGAACCTTGCTATCTACCACCGAGCGCTCGCTCCCAGCGATTTCATCACCGACTGCGGGGGTTCTCGCCGAGCCGACGCTCGACCTTTCAACCAGAGGAGTTCGACATGAACAAGGTCTTCGATTCAGCCGAGGCCGCCATCTTCGATATCGAGGATGGGACGACACTGATGAGCGGTGGGTTTGGCCTTTGTGGCAACCCCGAGAACTTGATCCGCGCGCTCCACGCGCGCGGCACCAAGGACCTCACCGTCATCAGCAACAACTGCGGCACCGATGACTACGGTCTCGGGATTCTGCTGCAAGCGCGCCAGATCAAGAAGATGATCTCGAGCTACGTCGGCGAGAACAAGAACTTCGAGACGCAGCTCCTCAACGGCGAGCTCGAGGTCGAGCTGAACCCACAAGGCACGCTCGCCGAGCGCATTCGCGCAGGTGGCGCAGGCATCCCCGCCTTCTTCACCCCCACCGGCTTTGGCACCGAGGTCGCCGAGGGCAAGGAGACGCGCGAGTACAACGGCGTCCAGTGCATCCTCGAGACGGCGCTCACTGCTGATGTTGCCTTCGTCAAGGCGCAACGCGGCGATCGTCACGGCAACCTCGTGTTCTCCAAGACCGCGCGCAACTTCAACCCGATGATGGCCATGGCCGGGCGCATCACCATCGCCGAGGTCGAGGAGCTCGTCGAACCGGGTGAGCTCGCGCCAGACGAGATCCATATCCCTGGCATCTTCGTCCAACGCATCATCAAGGGTGAGGGTTACGAGAAGTGGATCGAGCGTCGCACTACGCGCCCACGCGCCTGATTCGCGCCGAGACAACCTGCGATAACCGCCTAAAATGACTGACGATCCTTCGCGCACAAAAGAGACAACCTCGGCGCAGAAGGTAAAAGAGATAAGGAGAAATCCATGGCTTTGACACGAGAGCAAATGGCGCAACGCGCCGCTCAGGAACTCGAGGATGGCGCATACGTCAACCTCGGCATCGGCATCCCCACGCTCGTCGCCAACTACATCCCGGAAGGGGTCGAGGTCGTCCTCCATAGCGAGAACGGCTTGCTCGGTGTTGGCCCCTTCCCCTTCGAAGGGGAAGAGGACGCGGACCTGATCAACGCGGGCAAACAGACCATCACCACCGTGCCTGGCTCCGCCTTCTTCGACAGCTCCGCGAGCTTTGCCATGATTCGTGGTGGGCACATCGACCTGACCATCCTCGGATCGATGCAGGTCAACGAACGCGGCGACCTCGCCAACTGGAAGATCCCCGGCAAGATGGTCAAGGGGATGGGCGGCGCGATGGACCTCGTCGCTGGCGCGAAGCGCGTCATCGTGCTCATGACGCACACCGCGCGCGATGGTTCTTCAAAGCTGCTCGCCGAGTGCACCCTCCCCCTCACTGGCGTCTCCTGTGTGGACAAGGTCATCACTGACCTCGCGGTCTTCGACTTCGTCGACGGCAAGCTCGTCCTCAAAGAACTCGCCGAGGGCGTGACCCTCGAGGAGATCGCTCAGAAGACCGAGGCATCCTACGAGATCGACCTCGCCGAATAAGATGAAGACGAAAAGTATGCGGCGAGGACAAGGCTTTAAAAGTCGTCCTCGCCGCATACTTTTTCAGCAATGCTCCGGCCTCAACCAGAGAGAAAGTAAAAGGAATCCCCTTGCCACACCCCCAAGGCTCGAAATCACTCGGTGACACGCTCGCTGCGATCCTCACGCTCGAGGAGTCCGCGCGTTCGCATCGCATACGGGCGCTGAAAGATGCGGACGCCTCGCTCGGCGAGTCGCTCGCGCTGCTCCAGGATTACGCCTCGACGGGGGATGACTTCGAGGACGCGGAGCGCGCAGACGCGCTCCTCGATGACCTCGAAAACCACCAGGGGATCAAGCTTCATGGGAGGCGCTCGCTGCGCGCCTTTCACCTGATGGTCGACCTCGGCGTATGGAGCCGCTACGAGAACCTCTGGCTCCACCGCTACAAGGTCAACACCTCGTTCCAACCCGAGATGCTCGAAGCCGCCGAAGCGATCCGTGACGCGCGCTGGGAACCCGAACCATGGCGCGAGGATCTGACGCGCCTGACCGCGTTTAGCATCGACGACGCATGGACCTCGGACATCGACGACGCGCTCTCGTGCCAACCTCGCATCGATGGCGGCTGGGATGTCGGCATTCATATCGCGGACCCGAGCGCGCGGATTCCTGATGGCTCCGCCATCGACCTCGAAGCGCGCGCACGAGGCACGAGCATCTACCTGCCAACAGGCACCATCCCGATGCTCCCGCGCGCGCTCTCCGAGGACACGCTCAGCCTGAATCACAAGGCCGTGCGCCCTGCCATGAGCACGCTCGTGCACATCGATCGTGACCTGAACGTCGTCGACGTGCGGGTCGTCCCATCCATCATTTCGGTCAAACATCGCCTGGACTACGACCAGGTCGACGCGATCCTCGATGGGGACCAACGCTCGCCGCTCGAGATGATCCTGCAAGACCTCTCGTTTCTGGCCAGCGAGTTCTTCCACCAACGCCTCAACGACGGCGCCACAGACTTCAATATCCCGGACCCCAAGATCCAGGTCAGCTTCGATGGGCATGACCAACCCGAGATCTCGGTCCAGGTGCTCGATATGCAGTCGCCCGCCAGGACGCTCGTCTCCGAGATCATGATCCTGGCCAGCTCGCATATGGCGAGGTTCTGCTACCGCAACCGTATCCCGGTGATTTACCGCAGCCAGGAAGCCCCTGATGGCGACCTGTTCGATAACGAGATCCTCTCCTTCCCGGAAGGATTGCCGCGAACCTTCGCGATGCTGCGCAGGATGAAGTCAGGGAACATCACGACCTACCCTGAACCCCACTTTGGCCTCGGCGTCTCGATGTATGTCCAGGCGACGAGCCCGCTGCGGCGCTACTCGGATCTGATCTGCCAGCGTCAGGTGAAGGCATTCCTCGCTGACGAGCCGCTCCCTTACGATGCCGAAACGATCCTCCAGATCGCGGCCATGGCCGAGAACACCTCGCGGGAGGCCGGACGCATCGAGCGCGAGACCAGGCGCTACTGGACGCTCTACTACCTGGCGACACGCCAGGGAGAAGCGCTCGATGCGATGGTGTTGGATTGGCGCGATGATTCCACCGCGTTTGTCTTTATCGAAGAGGTCGCCTTCCGTCACCGCTGTAGCTTCCGCCATCACGTCCCGATCGGCGAGCGTGTGCGTGTGATCATCGACCGCTCAGACCCGCGCAGCGATCAACTCAGGTTGCGAGAAGCGTGAGGAAACATCAGCGTTTCCTCACGCTTTGTATGCGGCGAGAGCGAGGGAGTGAGGATCACTCCTCGCCGAGCAGCCAGGTCTGCTCGCGCTCCTCGATGACATCGCGGGTGATGTCGGTGAAGCGCGATGCGCTCAGGTCAAACTTGCCACCATCGCGCAAGTAGCGCTCGTAGGCTTCCTCGCCCAGACGCAGCCTGAGTTGGTAGAACTCCTCGAAGTCGATGGCAGGGACGCTCTCTGGAGAGACCACCGTGGCGATCTCTGGTGGGATGCGCGTGCGCGTCGCTTGCTCGTAGGCATACGCGATCTCGACCAGAGTCGATTCGGAGTACCGTGGTCCGATGAGCATCATCCCGATCGGCATCGGGATGGTGTCGTCTGAATAACCGACGTTGACCACCAGCGACGGTGTCCCCGAGACGGACGTGATCACGCAGTGCGTGCGCGAGTAGTAGGTCGCCCCGACCGCGCCGATGCCATCGGCTGGGAGGAACAGCGCATCGAGCGAGAGCGTCTCCATCACCTTGCTGATGTAGCTCGAGTTGCGCAGGTAGCGATCGCGCGCATTGGTGTAGAGGCTAGAGCCCACGGTCGCATTCTGTGCGGCCCAGCGCGCATAGTTCACGCAGGATTCGACGCTGTCGTAGGCAAAATCCGAGAACGTGCCGTCCTCGCAAACGCTCTCGAAATCACCGTGGGGCCCGTTTACAAGCTCGTCCAGGTAGTAGTCGACCTCGTCGATAAACCCGGCGCCCGTGCGCACGGTGTCGAGGTCTGGCAAGCGCACGTTGTCGAGCACCGTCGCGCCTTCTTGCTCCATCTTGGCGATCGCCGCCTGGAAGACACCCGTGGCGTGGTGGTTTGCGCCCTGGAACGAGTAGGTCGGGTTCTCTTGAGTGTTGCCGCCGTAGCTTCGCAGGATGCCGATGCGCTTTCCTTGCAAGCCATCCTCGAGGAGATGCGCGGTGTAGGTCTCGGGGCGAACCGCGTCATTTGTTCTGGCGTCGAGCTCGTCCTTGCCCGCGAGCGCGTCGAGCATCAACGCGAGATCGCGCACCGTGCGCGTGAGCGGTCCTGGCGCCGCGTCGAGGTAGTTGCTCGGGAAGACGCCATGGAGGCTGATCAAACCGAGCGTCGGACGGATCGTCACCAACCCGTTGTAAGCCGCCGGGATGGTGAGCGAGGCGCAGTTGTCCGTGCCCATGCCCGCGACGGCGAAGTTCGCGCCGACCGCTGCGCCCGAACCTGACGAAGATCCTCCCGGGCTGCGGAAGGAGTCATAGGCGTTGCCAGTGCGACCGCTGCGGCTCGAGATGCCGTTGATCCCCTTGGAGAACTCGTCCATCGTCGTGATGCCGAGCATCAACGCGCCGTGCTCTTTCATGCGCGCGACGACCGTGGCGTCATCCTTTGGCTGCGTGCCAACGAGCGCCAATGTGCCGCTCGAGATCGGCATCTCCTCGGTGTTGTAGAGGTCCTTCAAGACCACCGGGACGCAGTGCAGCGGACCGACCAACGCGCCATCTCTCTCGAAGGCGTCATCGAGCGCGCGCGCTTGCGTCAGGATCTGGTCGTTGAGCGTGACGAAGGCGTTGATGGGCGGACCATCACTGATGTCGAGGTCGTAGCGCTGGATGCGCTCGATGTAACCCTCGACGATCTCCTCGCAGGTCGCCTTGCCCCCCATAATCGCCGCGTGGATCGTCTCGGCGCTCGCCTCTTCCCAATAGAACTCGTCGGGGGCGTCATCGCAAACATCGCCCTTGCCATCGCCGTCGAGGTCGAGCTGGTTGGCGTTTGGCTCATCGGGGCAGTTGTCGCAGACATCGCCCACGCCGTCGCCGTCGCTGTCGCCGTTATCATCGCTGGCGACCCCGGGGCAGAGGTCCTCGCAATCCGAGAGGCCATCTTCATCCGTGTCCTTGCCATCCTCGTTCAAGGGGCAAGGATCGCAGGCGTCGCCGATGTTATCGTTGTCTGTGTCCGACTGGCCGTTCTGCAACATGAACGGGCAGTTGTCATCGTCATCGTCGTAACCATCGGCGTCATCGTCATCATCGCAGATGTCGCCGAAGCCATCGAAGTCATGGTCGAGCTGGTCGGGGTTGCTTATCTCGGGGCAGTTGTCGCACCGATCGATGAGCCCATCGCCATCGGTGTCGGGTTCATCGGTCTCGGTCGGCTCGGGGCAAAGCACCACGGGGAGATCTGGCTCGCCGAGGTCGGAGTTGTCTCCATTGTTTTCCCCGCCGCGGTTCCCGCAGGCGAATTGAGAGGTCGCAAGAATGGCGAGCACACAAAGCAAGCCAGGGCGTATCGTCTTCATTTGATATCCATACATATGTTGCCGTCGCTGCCGGAGGATCACTCCGACGCGGCCATCATACGAGCCCGGCATGGGCATTTCAATCACTGGCTCGACGTCGCCTGCCGCTCGAGGGAAGGATCTGATGCGACGAGTTTTCGCATCGCGATGAGGCTCACCACAGGCCCGAGCGCCATCACCGGCAGCAACCAGAGGATGTCGATGTCGCGCGCCAACCTCGAGATAAACTCGATCGAGATGATCGTGACCCCGAAACCTATAGAGGTCACGATCGTCAACCCCGAGCCCACCAACTCGCGCGGCGCTGTGAGCGCGTTGAGCGTCGAAAACTGTGGAGAATCACCGACCACGAAGACGCCCCAGACAAGCATCGCTATGACAAAGATCGGCGTCGGCGCCATGCTCCACAACGGCGCCGTGAGCGCGAGCGCGCCAGACGCGAGCACCTGTGCGGCTGCGACGCGCGCCGATCCTTTCCTGAGCGCGACCTTTCCTCCAATGATACACCCCAGCGCGCCGCTCGCGATCACGGCGAACGCGACCCAGGACACAGGAAGCGCTACCTGCTGGTGGGTGGCATAAGAAGCCAGGATCGCCGGGACAAACGCCCAGAACGCGTACAGCTCCCACATATGCCCGAAGTAACCGAGCGCCGCCGCGCGAAACCTCGGAACCCGCAACAGCGCGCCGAGCGCTCTGGGGTTAAAACCGGCGCTGCTTTTCGAGGTCATCGGTCCCTCGCCAACCACCGCCAAAACCAACACACCACCTATCACTGCGAGCGCGCTGACAATCGCCAGCACCGCCTGCCATGCGAGCATCCCGTCGCCCAATGCGCGCACCAGGTGTGGCGCGGCGGTGCCGAGGACCAACGCGCCGACAAGCCAACCGAGCGCGGCGCCCAGGCCCTCCCGATACCAGCTCGCCGCGAGCTTCATCCCCACAGGATAAATGCCCGCGAGCGCGACCCCTGTCAGGAAGCGGAACCCCAACAGCGGCCACAACCCCTCGATCATCAACGGGCCGAGGTTCACCGCTGCGCCCGACAAGCTGGCGGCAAAAAAGAGGCGCTGCGCGCTCACACGATCCGAGAGCGTGAAGATCGCAGAGAGCAGCGTCCCCACGATAAAGCCAAGTTGCACCGCCGAAGTCACCCAACCGAGCGAGCCATCGGGGAGCGCCCACGCCGCCTGGATATCGGGCAGGATCGCGTTGCCCGCGAACCACAGCGACGTGCCCGCGAACTGCGCCGCGACCAGCGCGGGAAGTAAAATGGAGGGGCGTTCAGGTGCCGACATGAGGACCTCTCTCAAAGCTCTGCCCCACGAGTATGCACCAACGTCGTCGAGGTCGCGTGCCTCCTTTCTGGTGTCGCCGCGCGATCGTATCGCCGAGCAAAGCGAGCCAGCGCCCCATTTGCCACAGGTTTCTAATATCTCGACAACCTGTGGCAAATGGGGCGCTGGCTCGCTTTGCGGGCTGCCCACCGGTGGTTCACCACCAGAGAACCTCGCGCCTATTCACACCACTCCGGCTCTGCAGCAAAGCTGATGTCCTACTTCGGGTATGACAACGCGACGCCATTTATGATTAGCTGTTTGTAGGCCATATTTTTGATGTACTCGGTCGACAGAATGGGGAGAAACCATTGCCCGAAAATTTAGATTTTATCCTGCCAGTTGCCGTCGCGATTTTTTCAGCGCTCATGTTCAAGTTCTCCTCATCAAAGATCACGAAGACAAACGCTTTCCCCGAGTTGCTGGAAGAGTTCTCCGAGCACTTCGGCGGATACCTGGACGAAACAAACCTCACCGTCACCGGGTTCCGCATCGAGGGTTGTCGAGGGCTCTTCTACATCGACCTCAACAAGGGGAGAAGCCAGGTAGATACCATACGTTGGCTGTACCAACTGGAGACGTCGGAGCTCCATGGCGTCACGATGAAGCTCGTCGACAATGACGTGCAGTGGGAGTCACCAAAGCAAGAGACCATGCCGCTCGATGCCTTCGTGCTGTGGTTATTCGACAACGATGAGGCAAAGGCCGCCGCGAGCGGGCTAGCAAACACACCACCGAGAACCATCGACGAGCTCTCGATCAGAGGTGGAAAGCTCACCCTCGCGCTGCGTATGCCGACGTCCCCGGCGCCAGAGTTCGAAACAACCCCTGGCGAGCATATCAAGGCGACCTACCGACGAGATATGGAGACGCTGCTGGAGCTCGTCGAGGTTGCCTCGAAGCGAATCAACAGGCTCCAGGGCAAACGCGCCGCCGCGCTCCTCGAGAAATGATCGCCCGGCGCGCCACTCCACTCAACTCTCCGGTCAGGTTGCGAGGAGCGACCTTTGCGGGATTCCTGAAAGACCTTTATTCTGGAGCCACGCAACAGAGACAACGAGGGGGAAGCGATGAGAGATGCGCGTTGGATAATCGGAGCGCTGGTATGCCTAGCGATCGGTTCACTGGGGTGCCTGAACATCGTCGATGGTCGCTATGGGAAGGCGTGCGAGGTCGATGATGACTGCGGCATATCGAGCACTCGAGAGTGCCTGGGAGGTTATTGCAGTGGGCTACGCTGCAACTTCGAGAGCTCGAAGTGTGAGAGAAACCAGGTTTGCGTCGGAGAGCAAAGCGGCCTGATCTCCAACGCGCGTTGCTTCGAGGAGTGCGAGAGCGATGAGGATTGCCCCGAGACCTGGCATTGCTCTGGCGAGGTGTGCAAATACTCGAGCTATTCACACGGTGAAATCGTCACGGAGATGACGCGCGTGGCGACCGGCGAGGAGCTCGAAGCGACGCTTGTTATCGGCTCATCCGCAGGGACGCCCGCGTCGATCACATGGTATATCCAGGGTTACGGAGAGGCGGAAAAACAGAAGGTCTCCGGCCCGAGCGATGACCTGACGCACGCCTACATCTTCGAGAAACCTGGACTCTATGAACTCGACGCCACGTTCGAGGATGCCAACGGCGTGATCCCTGTCACGAGTGAGGAGAGGATCTTCGTGTGTGGCAGAGAGGGTGATCCGTGTGACGAGGCAAACTACGCGAGCTGTTGTGATGGGACTTACTGCATGAGCCCGAGCGGCCAGAGCGAAGGCATTTGCTCGCCGCCTCCATAAAGTAACGTCGTCTTCTTTTCGCGCTTTTGCTGAAAGTTGGCGAGCGGTCCAAAAACAGCAAGGAGCGTCAAGCGGCCCTCGCCGTAACCCCATAGGTTAACACTCGAGCGCCAACGCATGGCGAGGTAACCTCGGCGATCGTTGGCATGCGTGAGACCGTTTTCCAAGAAGTGTGGCGAGAAGATGAAGGAAGAGACGCGCTCGTTTTACAGGGACGCTGTGACGCAGACCGCGGCCAGGATCATCGACGAACTCGATCACGAGCTCGACCTGATGGCGATGGCCCGAGACGTGGCGATGTCTTCCTTTCACTTTCACAGGATCTTTCGCGGGATGCTCGGCGAGACGCCAAAGCAGCTGCAGCGAAGGTTGAGGATGGAGCGCGCGGCGTGGCAGTTGGTGAACTCGAGCGCCGATGTCACGACGATCGCTTTCGACGCAGGATACAGCTCGCACGAGGGGTTCACCCGAGCTTTTCACAAGCTCTACGGCGCGCCACCGACGACCTACCGCGACGAACGCTCGTGCCAAACACAGCGACCTCCTGTTCGGCTCCCGGCAATCTGCGGGCTCCACTTCGATGACGGCCTCACGCTCACAAAACTGCGCTTTATCACAGGAGAGGAACAGATGAACGTGGACATCGTGAGCATCGAGAGCAAACGCGTCGCCACGACGCGGCACATTGGCCCCTACCACCAGATCGCGAAGGCGTTCGAGACCCTCGGCTCGCTGGCGGGCCCTGCGGGGCTCTTTGTCGAGGGAGCTTCGACCCTCGCTCTTTATTACGACGATCCGGAGACGACCGCACCGACCGAGCTACGCTCGGACGCTGGCATCACCGTCGCGCGAGACGCTGCGCTCCCTGGCGGGCTGACCGAACAAAAGATCGAAGGGGGCAAGTACGCCAAGATGGTGCACCGAGGCTCCTATGCAAGCATCGGAAACTCGTGGTCGAGGTTGATGGGAGAGTGGCTCCCCGAGAGCGGCGAGCGCCACGAAGAGGATCGCGTTTGCTTCGAACTCTATGTGAACAACCCGATGCAGGTTCCCGAAGAAGAACTCATCACCGAGCTCTACCTGCCGCTCTCGTGACGCTCTACGAGGCAGTGATTTCGCGCTGCCAACCCAGCAAGGAATGCGGCGAGGGGGGGCACGCACGAGTTGCCCCCCGCCCCCGTGCCGTGGCTTT